>NZ_CP039692.1:1247500-1460000 GCF_005145045.1 Agrobacterium larrymoorei | reverse complement strand
ACTATCGGCAACGACCGAAAGCCGGACTTTTTCAGAGAGTGCGCGCAGGTGCTGGAGCTTCGTTTCACCGACGATGTTGTAAGTGATCAAGACATCCTTGATTGCCTCGCTTCCGGCAACCATCGCTTCAGCTTCGGAGACTTTCTGGCATGTGATGCCGATAGCGCCCGCGGCGAGCTGCATCTCAGCGATGGCGGGGAGCTTGTGGGTCTTGATGTGGGGGCGGACATTCAGACCATGCCTGTCAGCAAGCTCCTGAAAGCGGGCGATATTCTTGCTGGCAATATCGAGATCGACGACGACGGAGGGCGTGTTGAGTTCGGCGATCTGCTGATCTGTTAGTGGCATCATATCCTCGGGAAGAATCTCTCGGTGGTCGTGGCCGACGCTATATCCGATCTCAGGCAATGGCTATGGGGTAGCGCGGGATTCTGCCCGCCCGCTTAAACCTTGCTTCGCATAGCGACGCGGTATTTCTTCGGCTGAAGGCCGAAACGGTCGGTAAAGGCCTGATAGAAGCGGGAAACGGAGCCGAAGCCCGATTCGAAGGCGACATCGGTGATGGAGAGATCGGTCGCGATCAACAGGGATTGGGCGGTATCGAGCCGATGGCGAATGATCGCCTGGTTGATCGTCAATCCCACCGCGCGTTTGAAGACGGACATTGCATAGTTCGGGTGAAGTCCGACGTCGGCGCCCACATCATCTGCCGAAATATCTTCCAGGGCATGCTCCGCAATATAGCGCAACATCCGCTCGACATGTTCGATGCGTTCGCTTTCGTGAACGCCAAGGCTGGCAATTGCGGACCCCTCCTCACGCAAATCCCGCCAGCCGTCACGCTCTATGCGCAGCACACGGGCAGTGAGTTCGTTGCGCACGATTTCAATGAGTCCTTCGTCACCGGATAGAAGTTCCTGACGCCAGCGCTCGAAGATTTCGTGATCATAGGAGCGCAACTCGAGCGCTTCGATCATGGCACCGCGAAAAACTGCGTCGCGGAAGCGGGTGAGATTGGCGAGCCCCAGAAAGAAGGACATCGGCACATAGAGACAGACGAAACGCGTGCCTTCAGCACGCTCGATGACCTGATGCGGTATCATGCCCCAGAAGAGGCAAAGCCGCCCCTTGTCCAGCGTCAACTCGCGGCCATCGAACCAGTAGGTCATGTTGCCTTCCAGAACGAAATTCAATTCGATCTGGCTGTGCATGTGGGGCCCAGCCATGCGCTGAACGAGCGAGGCTTCACCTGCACAAAAACGATGATCTCCGAAAATGACCAGCGGGTGGCGTGGATCGTGATCTGGATGAACCGGTACCGATTCATCTTGCGGAACCGGGCGGAGATTTTGCATAGCTTAGGATCCTGGAAGAAATTACCAAAAACTCGGTAGATTATTGCGGCTTTGAAGCCAATGATCAACACCAACTATCGCCCTGCTCGAATGATCGTGTTGAACGGTCACGCGCAACCGGCGATACGGGATGGTCATAGGGAGGAAAACATGACCCTTTTGAAGAGCCTTAGCGGGCTTGCTTTGTCTGTAGCGATGTTCACCTCTGCATTCGCAGGTGAAATCACCATCAATTCCGATCATTCCGATCCCGTGCCGAAAAAGGCTATGGAAGAGCTGATTGCCGACTTCCAGAAGGCGAACCCGGACGTGAAGGTGAAGTGGAACAACTTCGACCACGAGGGTTACAAGTCCGCGATCCGCAACTTCCTGACCGCCGATGCGCCGGATGTCGTAGCATGGTATGCGGGCAACCGCATGGAGCCCTTCGTCAAGGCAAACCTGTTTCTGGACGTGACGGATGTGTGGCAGGCAAATGGTCTGGATGACCAGCTGAAATCCGCAGCACCTTCGATGACCATCGACGGCAAGAAATGGGGCGTGCCATACACCTATTATCAGTGGGGCATCTATTACCGGAAGGATATCTTCCAGCAGCAGAACATCACGCCACCAAAGACATGGGATGAGCTTCTCGCCGCTTCGAAGAAGCTGAAGGATGCTGGTATCACGCCGTTCACAATCGGCACTAAGGCGCAGTGGCCAGCCGCTGGCTGGTTCGACTACCTTGACCTGCGCGTCAATGGTTACGATTTCCACATGCAGCTGACCTCCGGCAAGGTGCCTTACACCGACCCGCGTGTGAAGGCCGTGTTCGAGAAATGGGCAGAACTGGTCAAGCCGGGCTATTTCATCGAAAACCATGCCGCAATCGACTGGCAGGATGCCGTTCCGCAGCTGGTTCAGGGTAAAGCTGCCATGTATCTGATGGGCAACTTCGCGGTTGCGACCTTCAAGAATGGCGGCCTCAAGGAAGACCAGATCGGCTTCCTGCAGTTCCCGCAGATCACGCCAAACCTGCCTTCGGCTGAAGAAGCGCCGACGGACACGTTCCACATTCCCGCGGGCGCGAAGAACAAGGACGATGCCAAGAAGTTTCTGGCTTACGTCGCATCTCCAGACGTCCAGTCCAAGATGAACGCGACGCTCGGTCAGTTGCCGGTCAACAACAAGGCTGCAAAGCCGCAGGATCCGTTCCTCGAAGCCGGTTTCACGATGCTGTCCAATGCCCAAGGCATCTCGCAGTTCTATGACCGCGATGCAAATGCCGAAATGGCGAAGGCCGGCATGGAAGGCTTTCAGGAATTCATGGTGAAGCCTGACAAGATCGACGCAATCCTCGCGCGCCTCGAAAAGATCCGCGCCCGCGTCTACAAGTAGGACCCGTTCCTCCCAGCGCCGGATGACGTAAAGAGCAATCTTGCGCCATCCGGCCGAAATTTCCTTCATGTTCCAAAGGTGCCGCCATGAGCAACACCGTTTCATCCGCGCCGGGTTTCTGGAAGCGCAATCAGCAGAAGCTTGCGCCATGGCTGTTCCTGGCACCCGGCATGCTTATGTTCCTCATCTATGTCCTCATTCCGATCTTCGAGTCGATCTGGATCAGTTTCCACGATTGGGACGGACTTGGTGAAAAGGTCTGGATCGGTCTTGGCAATTATGTGGAGCTTCTGGGCGATGACACGTTTTACGTGGCGCTGAAGAACAACGTCATCTGGCTGGTGTTTTATCTGCTGTCCATTCCGGCTGGTCTGGCGGCAGCACTCTTCCTCAATCAATCGGTCAGAGGCATCCGGCTTTACAAGTCGCTGTTCTTCTTCCCATTCGTGCTGAGCCAGGTTGTCGTCGGCCTGATGTTCACATGGTTCTATGCACCTGATTTCGGACTGTTCTCGCGCCTGCTGGAATGGCTGACCGGCCAGCAGATCGCGATCCTCGCGGATGAGCGCTTCGTGACCTACGGCATTATCGTTGCGGGCCTCTGGCCGCAGACGGCCTATTGCATGATCCTCTATCTGACGGGCCTGAACAACATCAACCCGGAGCAGGTGGAGGCCGCGCGCATGGATGGCGCGAGAGGCTGGAAACTTCTCTGGAACATCATTCTGCCGCAGCTGGCACCCGCAACCTTCATCGCGATGGTCGTCACCGTCATCGGCTCGCTACGCTCCTTCGACCTCGTTTCCGTCATGACGGCGGGTGGCCCTTACGGGTCGAGCCAGGTTCTATCCTACTTCATGTATGAGCAGGCGCTTTCCGAATACGGCTTCCGCATGGGCTACGGCGCATCGATTGCGGTCGTGCTGTTCCTCATCATGATGATTTTCATCTCGCTCTTCATCGTTCGTATGCTGAGCCAGGAAAGGAACGCCTGATGTTCCTGGCACCTATTCAAAAAGCCTCTCCGCTTGCGCAAACCGCCTACAAAGCCCTGCTGCCTGTCGCGCTGTTCCTTTGGCTCCTGCCTCTCATCGGCGTGGCGCTCACATCGGTCCGGCCTGCTGGCGATCTGGCCGCAGGCAATTACTTCGGCATTCCTTCCGGTTTCGCCGGTGTCGAGAACTACACGGCAGTCTTCCGGGATTCGCCCATCGGGCTCTATATTCTGAACTCGTTCAAGGTCACCATCCCCACGGTTATCGGTGCAGTCGGCTTGTCCTGCCTCACCGGCTTTGCGCTGGCCGTCTATAAGTTCAAGGGCAATCTGATCCTGTTCTTCCTGTTCGTCGCAGGCAACTTCATTCCTTTCCAGATACTGATGGTGCCCGTGCGCGATATGACGCTGCGCGCCGGTCTTTACGACACGACGCTCGGCCTCGTGCTGTTTCATGTCGCGTTCCAGACGGGCTTCTGCACCCTGTTCATGCGCAATTTCATCAAGGGTCTTCCCTTTGCGCTGATTGAATCCGCACGCGTCGAAGGCGTGTCGGAATGGCGCATCTTCCGCCATATCGTGCTTCCACTGATGCGTCCCGCCATCGCCGCACTTTCCGTGCTGGTCTTCACCTTCGTCTGGAATGATTACTTCTGGGCAACCGTGCTCGTGCAAGGGCAGCATGCCATGCCGGTTACAGCAGGGCTTTATTCGCTGAACGGGCAATGGGTTGCCGCCTGGCATCTGGTTTCGGCGGGCTCCATCGTTGCCGCACTGCCGCCGGTTGCCATGTTCTTCCTCATGCAGAAGCACTTCATTGCAGGCCTAACATTGGGAGCGACCAAGGGATGAGCAACATCGTCACCATCGGCTCTGATCATTTCACCCTCAACCTGCGCCTGCCGGAACTCGGCATGCCGGAAATCCTGTTCTTCGGTAAGGCGTCGGTTAAGCAGGACGACCTGTTCGACGTTGAACGCTCCAGCCGCGTCAACGGCATGGATGTGGCCGTGCCGTCATCCGTCCTGCTACCGACAGGCGGCATGGGCTTTTTTGGCTGGCCCGCGATTACCGGACACCGACAGGGACGCGATTTCACGCTTCAGTTCGGCGGATGGAAGGTCGAGCAGGAACAGCGGACCACGGTTCTCAAGGCCAGCGATCTCGTAGCGAAAATCGATATCGTGATCCGCATTACCGGCCATGAATCAGGCCTCATCTCCATGGGCACCGTTCTCACCAATCGCGGCGACACGGATTACCAGCTAGACCGCTGCATGGCCGCAAGCTTCGCGGCACCGTCGGGCGACATGGAATTGACGAGCTTTACCGGTATGTGGGGCCGTGAATTCCAGACCCGCAAGGAAATGCTCGGCAACGGCATCTGGTCTCAGGAAAGCCGTCGCGGGCGCACCTCGCATGATCGTTTTCCGATATTGTTCGTTGAAGGGTCCGGCCAGCGTTTCGGTGTCACTCTCGGCTGGAGCGGCAACCACCAGATGGTCATCGACCGCACGGATGACGGCCAGCGGCTGATCCATCTAGGTGAGCTGTTCGAACCGGGCGAGATCATTCTTGTCGCCGGTGAAAGCTATGAAAGTCCGCTGGCCTATGCCGGGGCAGATACTCAGGCCTTCCACAGCTTCGTTCGCGAAGAGTTGTTGAACTGGCCGAATGGCGAAATGACACCGCGCCCGGTGACGCTGAACACCTGGGAAGGCAACTACTTCGACCACCAGATGGATTCGCTGAAAGCTCAAGCCACCGCAGCGGCAGAGCTTGGCATCGAGCGTTTCGTTCTAGACGATGGCTGGTTCGGCAAGCGCGATGACGACACGACGAGCCTTGGCGACTGGGATATCGATGTGCGCAAATATCCCTATGGTCTGAAGCCTCTGGTCGATCACGTCACCTCGCTCGGCATGCAGTTCGGCATCTGGTTCGAGCCGGAGATGATCAACCCGGTTTCGGAGCTCTACAAGGCGCATCCAGACTGGGCCTTGCAGGTGGAAGGCCGCGCTCTGCTTCAGTCCCGCACCCAGCTCGTTCTCGACCTGACGCGACAAGAAGTGTCCGACTATCTGTTCGGAAAGATCGATGCGGTTCTGGCGAACCACGCTGTTTCCTACATCAAATGGGACATGAACCGCGACCTGACCCATGCGGGTGGACGCGACGGTCGGGCCAAGACCTCGGCTCAGACACGGGCGGTCTACGCCCTGATGGACCGCGTGCGCGCCGCGCATCCGAATGTGGAAATCGAAAGCTGCGCATCGGGCGGCGGTCGTATCGATTATGGCGCGTTGAAACGCACCAATCGCGTCTGGACCTCGGATTGCACCGATGCGCTGGAGCGGCTGGAAATCCAGCGTGGGGCATCCAGCTTCATTCCGCCGGAAATTCTGGGAAGCCATATCTCCGCCTCCCCCAACCATCAGACAGGTCGACGCCATACGCTTGCCTTCCGCGCATTGGTGGCGCTCGCTTATCATCTCGGTGTCGAACTCAATCCGCTGGAACTGGCGGATGACGAACGCGACGAACTCAAGACATATATCGAGACTTACAAGCGTCTACGGCCGCTGCTGCACAAGGCTGGCGCGAATTTCCAGATCGAGCCGGTCGATGGCCGCTATGTCTGGGGTGCGGCAAGTGCTGAAAAGATCGTCGTGATCGTTGCTCAGGGACCGCAGATGGTAGGCGAACAGCCTGAGCCGCTGAAGCTGCCGGAAAGCATCACCAAGCTCGGCGGTCGCTGGAAAATCACCAACACGCTTCCGGCCACGCCGGAATTCATTCGTATATCCGAAGGGCAGAAGAGACTGCTTTCCGGCGATATCAGCTTCGAGCTTTCAAGCGTCGGCCTTTCCGGCCTGCCGCTGCCGATGCTGAGACCGGAAAGCGCGCTGCTCATCGAACTGGAACCTGTCAAGGGAGGCACTATCAATGGCTGACGTGAGCCTGCGCAACGTCAAGAAGGAATTCGGCGCGCTCGCCGTCATCAAGGGCGTCGATCTCGACGTCAAGGATGGTGAGTTCTGCGTATTCGTCGGTCCTTCCGGCTGCGGAAAATCCACGCTTCTGCGCATGATCGCAGGGCTTGAAGAAATCACCTCCGGCGAACTGGCCATTGGCGGGCAGGACATGACCCGCATCGGCCCGTCCGACCGTGGCGTGGCCATGGTTTTCCAGTCCTACGCGCTCTATCCGCATATGACGGTGGAAGACAATATCGGCTTCGGCCTGAAGATGACCGGCCACTCCAAGGAGGTCATTGCCGAGCGCACCTCAAGAGCCGCCAAGATGCTGCAACTGGACGCGCTGTTGCAGCGCAAGCCGGGCCAGCTCTCCGGTGGCCAGCGCCAGCGCGTCGCCATCGGTCGCGCCATCGTTCGCAACCCGGAAGTCTTTCTCTTCGATGAGCCGCTTTCCAACCTCGATGCCGCCCTTCGCGTGCAGATGCGTGCAGAGCTTTCCAAGCTGCATCAGGATTTGAAGGCGACGATGATCTACGTCACGCACGATCAGGTCGAGGCCATGACCATGGCGGACAAGATCGTGGTTCTGTCTGCCGGAAAGATCGAGCAGGTCGGCTCCCCACTCGAACTTTACCACCGCCCCGCCAACCTTTTCGTGGCTGGCTTTATCGGCTCTCCGAAAATGAACTTCCTGCATGTCCACGCAACGCAGGTGGAGGACGGCGCGCTTGCCGTGACGCTTCCGGGTGGTGCGCAGCTAAAGCTGCACGGGGCACCGTCATATACCGGCGATGCAACGCTTGGCCTTCGTCCCGAGCATATCAATGCCAACGGTGAAGGAGACATCGTCATCGAAGGTACGGTTCGCCTTGCCGAATATCTCGGTTCCGAAACGCTGTTCTTCGTGGCGCTTGCGGATGGTTCGGAAATCTCGGTGAAGGCGGATGGTCTTGCTGCGGCAAAGCCCGGAGACGTGATGAAACTCGGTATCAATACGAAAGCCTGCCATCTGTTCAACCGCGATGGCCTTGCGCTCATCAATGGGGATCTTACTCGATAATGCTTGGTGTATGTTACTACCCGGAACACTGGGACGAAAGTCGCTGGGCAGACGATGCGCGCCGCATGCGCGAGCTTGGAATTTCATTCGTTCGCATTGGTGAATTCGCATGGTCCCGCATCGAGCCATCCCGCGATACGTTCGATTTCGGCTGGCTGGACCGCGCGATGGATGTGCTGGCCGGTGCCGGTCTGAAGATCGTTCTCGGTACGCCGACGGCGACGCCGCCGAAGTGGCTGGTGGACGAAAACCCGGATATCCTGCCTTATGACGAGCATGGAAAAGTGCGTGGTTTCGGCTCACGCCGCCATTACACTTTCTCGTCCGAAACCTGGTGGCGCGAAAGCGCGCGCATCGTAGAGATCATCGCCAAGCGCTATGGCGAGCACCCTGGTCTCGTCGGCTGGCAGACGGATAATGAATATGGCTGCCACGACACGATCCTGTCCTGGGGGCCGGAAGACCTGAAAGCGTTCAAGCGCTGGCTGCGTCTTCGCTACCAGTCGGCAACGCAGCTGAACGAGGCATGGGGCAGCGTGTTCTGGTCCATGGAGGTCAACAGCTTCGATGAGGTGGCGCTTCCAAACCTGACGGTGACGGAACCGAACCCGGCCACCCGGCTGGATTTCTGGCGCTTCCATTCCGATCAGGTGGCGGCATATGACAAGATGCAGTGCGACACCATTCGCCTGCATTCGCCGGATCGCTGGATCACCCATAATTTCATGGGCTTCGTCTCTGATTTCGACCACTTCAAGGTGGCGGAGAATCTCGATCTCGCATCCTGGGACAGCTACCCCATCGGCTTCGTGGAAAAATTTCCCTTCACGGAAGAAGAGCGCAATCGCTGGGCCGAAACCTCTCACCCGGATATCGCGCCCTATCACCACGATCTCTATCGCGGCGTCGGTCGCGGTCGTTTCTGGGTGATGGAGCAGCAGCCCGGCCCCGTCAACTGGGCACCATGGAACCCCGTGCCGAAACCCGGCATGGTGCGGCTGTGGACATGGGAAGCGCTTGCGCATGGCGCAGAAGTGGTCAGCTATTTCCGCTGGCGGCAGGCTTCCTTCGCACAGGAACAGATGCATGCCGGTCTCAACATCGCGGGTCTGGACGAGCTTTCGCCGGGCGGTCTTGAGGCGCAGCAGGTTGGTGAAGAACTGATGGCAATGACACTGCCTGAAGGCGGCAAGGCGCATGTCGCGCTGGTTTTCGATTACCAGAGCTACTGGACAACGATGATCCAGCCGCAGGGCAAGGATTTCCGCTATGAGGAACTTTGCTTCCGCTGGTATGAGGGTCTTCGCCGCCTTGGTCTCGATGTCGATTTCGTCCGTCCGGGCGCTTCGCTTGATGGGTACCAGCTGGTCGTCGTGCCCTGCATGACGGAAGTCTGCGCCTCAACGGAAGCGGCTCTGCGCAACGCCAAAGGCACCATTCTCATCGGCGCCCGCACCGGCTCACGCGACCGCAACTTCGTCATTCCGAAGAACCTGCCTCCGGGTCCGCTCGGGGACAAGACCGGTAATCGCGTCATTCAGGTGTCTACGCTGCGACCGGGCCTCTCGGATACTGTTACGGGTGCAATCTCCGGCGCTGCCATTCGCTGGCGGGAAACCGTGCAGACCTCGGCTGATGTTCTTGCCCGCTTCGGCAACGGAGATCCGGCTCTGACTGAAAAAGACAATATGCTCTATCTCGCCTGCTGGGCGGATGAAGCGTTGTTGTCCTCGGTTCTGGCTCTCGCGGCAGACAAGGCAAAGCTGAAAACGATGCCACTGCCCGCCACCATCCGTATCCGCCGCCGCGGCAACATGGTTTTCGCCTTCAACTACGGCACCGAGGCATGGACGCTGCCAGAAGGCGCAGAGCCGGTGCTTGGCAGCAGCGAACTGCAACCGCAACAGGTTGCGGCCTGGATCGAGACGGCCGCGTAAAGCGGCCTTCTCATTTATTTACGCGACCGATTTGGCGGTGCGTTCAGCAAAGACTTCCTCTGCGGCGAAGAGGCCGTTCAACGCCGCAGGGAAGCCCGCATAGACCGCCATCTGCATGATGGTTTCCGTGATTTCTTCACGGGAAAGTCCGACGTTGAGACCGGCCTCGATGTGCACCTTCAATTGCGGTGCAGCGTTGCCGAGGGCGGTCAGCGCAGCGATGGTCGCGATTTCGCGTGATTTCAGGTCCAGTCCCGGTCGGCTGTAAATATCGCCGAAGGGAAATTCGAACAGGTAGGTGGCGAAGTCGGGAGCGATATCCGCCAATGCGGCAATGACTTTTGCCCCGGCCTCTCCGTCTATTTCAGCGAGTGCGCGTTGTCCGCGTTCCAGCCTGCTTTCTTCCTGATGGGGTAGAGATTGCGTCATAATCCTTCATCCTCTGATCTTCGCCAGCATATCCGGCGATCTTCTGGTCAAGGACGAGGAGGCAATCTTGAAGATTTTCGATCTGTGCCCGCACCTGCTCGCGATGCGCTTCGAGGATTGCCTGCCGCTCCCGCACGGTGTCGTCACCCTGCGTTCTCAAAGCGGCGTAGCGCAACATATCCCTGATTGGCATCCCGGTCGTTTTCAGGCGACCGAGAAAGGCTATCCAGACGAGAATCGACGGGTCGTAATCGCGTCTGCTGGAGCGATCGCGATCGGCATAGGGCAGCAGGCCGATCCGCTCGTAATAGCGGATGGTATAGGCCGAAAGGCCAGAGCGCCTTGCAAGTTCACCGCTCTTCATGAGTACCTCTTCGTCACAACGCTTGGGAAGTTACGAGTTGGAGCGCACTCCAAGTCAATGGTCTTTTTTCACAAATCAAACAGCGAGGAAGCCACCATCGATGGGAAGCACGGCACCGGAGATCATCCGGCTGTCGTCTGAGAGCAGTAGCGCGATGCTCTGCGCCACCTCTTCCGCTTCGGCGAAACGGTTCAGCGGGTGGCGCACCATCATGGGCGCGCTTTTTGCGGGGTCGCTCCAGGCTTCCGCTGCAAGCTCCGTCAGCGTAATCGTGGGAGCGACAGCGTTGACGCGGATGCCGTGGGGTCCGAGTTCCTTTGCGAGCACACGGGTTGCGCCCTCAAGACCAGCCTTGGAGGCCGCGTAGCAGAGGTGGTCCTGAAAGCCTCTGTGACCGGCGATGGAGGTGATGTTGACGATGGCTCCGCCGCCGCCGGCAGCGACACGCGCGCGGGCAAATTCCTGACAGGCAATCAGCGCAGCGCGAAGATTGATGCCGAGCACGGCTTCGTAACCCGCCTCCGTCATATCCAGCACGCTTTCCAGCACGTTGATGCCTGCGCTGTTGATCAGGTAATCGCAGGTTCCGGCCTGCGCCATCGCAGCCCGCGTTGCGGCGGCATCGGCCAGATCGACCTGAATGGAGCGTCCGCCGATTTCGCCTTTGAGACTATCGAGATCGGACTGGGTGCGGCTGAGCGCCACCACTTCCGCCCCGCGCTCCGCCATGAGCCTGGCACATGCGCGGCCAATGCCCTTGCCTGCGCCGGTAATGATGACGGATTTGCCGGAAAACTGCATGATAACCTCTGAATGTTATGGCCTTCAGGCCGAATGTGTTGCGGCTTTGGTTGCCGTGCGGATTTCGCGGGCCGTGCGCTGAAGCGTAAGAAATGCCTCATAACGCGCTTTCTGGACGGCTCCGTTTTCTTCGTGAGGATTGCAGCGCGTGGCGACGCGCGACATTGCGGGCATTGCCGTTTGCAAGTCGGGAAACGCGCCTGAAGCAACCGCGCCCAGCATGGCCGAACCGAGCAGTACGGGCTCCTCGCATTCCGTAATCTCGACCGGAAGGCTCGTCGCATCGGCAAGCAATTGCTGGATCAGAGGATGCGCACCAGCGCCACCGCTGACGCTGATCGTCTCGACAGGCGCACCGTTCTTCGCCTGCGTCTCGATGATCTGCCGAAGACCATAACCGAGGCCGCAGATACCCGCCACATAGAGAGCGACCAGGGAATCCGGCCCGGTTTCCATGCCGTACCCCATGATCACGGCGCGTGCGTGCGGATCGGCAAAGGGCGCGCGATTGCCGAGGAATTCCGGTACAACATGGAGATTATCAGCCAGCCGTACTGCCCCGGATGGCGAACCGGCGATCTCTACGGCGCGGTCCGCAAGCCATTGTGGCAGGGACTTGCCTTCGCGCGCGGCGATATCCGTCGCCTCTTTGGTCGCAGGATGCAATTGCACGAGGTGATCGATGGCAGCACCAGCGGCAGATTGCCCACCCTCGTTCAGCCATGCACCCGGCACCATGGCAGAATAATAAGGCCCCCAAACGCCCGGCACGAAAGCAGGCTCTTTCGTCGTCGTCATGGTGCAGGAGGATGTGCCAAACACATAGCCGAGGCAATTGAAGGCATTGCCACCGGCTGCGACCGTGCCGACACCGCCTGCGTGCGCATCGATCAGGCCCGCAGCAACTGCGGTTCCGGGCTTCAGACCCATGACCTCCGCTGCTTCGGCAGCAAGGCCTTGCCCCAGAGCCGTGCCCGGATCGACCACGTTTCTGCCGATGCGCGCAAAGCCCTGATCGGCCAGATCCTCAAGTCCGATTGCACGGAAATAAGCATCGTCCCAGCGGCGTTCATGCGCCAGATAAGTCCACTTGCACGTCACGGTGCAGGCGGAGCGGTCGAGAGCGCCGCTCGCCTTCCATGTCAGAAAATCCGTGAGGTCGAAGAAATGTTCGGCGCGGGCATAGATATCTGGCTTGTTCTCTTTCAGCCAGAGAAGCTTCGGCGTTTCCATTTCAGGCGATATGCGACCGCCGACATATTTCAGAACGTCATGATTTCCAGCGTTGATCCGCTCGGCCTGTTCGACTGCGCGGTGGTCCATCCATACGATGACATCGCGTTCGGGGTGAGCCGGATCGCCAACGGCAAGCGTCTCGCCTGCCTGTCCCCGCACAACGAGCGAACATGTCGCATCGAAGCCGACGCCGATGACCTGCGCCGGATCGACCCCGGCGCGGGCAACGCTTTCCCTGACGGAGCCGCATACAGCGCGCCATATCTGCTCGCTGGATTGTTCGACGATGCCGCCATCTTCACGATGCATATCGATGGGACGCTTTGCCGTGCCCAGCAGCCGACCTGCGGTATCGAAAACCCCGGCGCGTGCGGAGCCGGTGCCAACATCCACCCCGATCAGATACTGAGCCATGACAAATCTCCCGTCTTTCTATGCCCTATGCGTCAAACGCGGTCGAAGTTCGTGGGCAGCACCAGCATGTCACGAATGGTGACGGTGCGCTTGCGCGTCAGCATATAGACGACCGCATCCGCGACTTCGCTTGCATCGATAAGGCTACCGGATTCCTTCGCCTTGCGCAGATTTTCTTCCGGCCAGTCCGCCAGAAGCGCGGAGACAACGGGCCCAGGAGAGACCTGCGCGACGCGCACGCCATGCGGGATCATCTGGCGGCGCATGCCCTGCACGAAGCTGGTAATGGCCCATTTCGAACCGGAATAAACCGGCTCCCAGTAGGTCGGGAAGTGACCGGCAATCGAGCAGGTGACGATAATGTCGCCCGTCTTGCGCTCGCTCATATGCGGCACGACGGCATGAACGTTCTTCATCACGGCGTTGACGTTGAGGTTGAGCATCTTGTCGATGGCTTCCGGCGTCGTTTCCGTCAGATCGCCACCGATATAGGTGCCTGCATTGCAATAAAGAATGTCGATATGATCGACCTTCTGAAGAATATCCGGCACCATGGCGTTGCAGCTGTCGGCATCCAGAAGGTTGGTTACCTGTGGAATTGCCCGCTCGCCAAGCTTGCTTGCGAGTTCGTTCAAAGCGGCTTCGTTCCAGTCCACCATGACGACGGTTGCGCCCTGCTCCAGCAGCGCTTCCGTGGTGGCAAGGCCGATACCGGACGCAGCACCGGTAATAACGGCCACCTTGCCCTGCAGTGATTCAGACATGCTATTCTCCTGTTTTCGAAATTGCCGGGAAGCGTGGCGTCAGCGCCATTCGCGCCCGATATAGATGGCGAGCAGAATGATCGCGCCCTTGATGACATCCTGAAGATAAGGGTTGATGCCCATGAGGTTCAGGCCATTATTGAGGATGCCGAGAAGGATTGCGCCAATCAGCGTGCCAAGGATGAGGCCGCGACCGCCTGCGATGGCTGTTCCGCCAAGAACGACGGCGGCAATGGCATCGAGTTCGAAGCCGACACCCGCATTAGGCTGACCACTCATCAGGCGGCCGGTGAGGATGACGGCTGCGAAGGCGGCGGTCAGGCCGGAAATGCCGTAGACCGCGAGCTTGACGCGGCGCGTCTTGACGCCGGAGAGGCGCGCAGCGGTTTCATTGCCACCGAGCGCGTAGACGTGACGACCGAAAGCGGTGCGCTGCAACAGCACCCAGGCGATGCCGTAGATTACCACCATGATGATGACCGGCACCGGAACGACGCCGACGCGACCGACGCCGAACCAGGAAATCCAGCTTGGAATGCCGCTGACCGGATAACCGCCGGAATAGATCAGACCCAGACCGCGCGCCATGCCCATGGTGGCCAGCGTGACGATGATGGCGGGCATCTTGCCCCAGGCAACCAGAATGCCGTTCAAGAGACCTATGCCGAGACCGATGAAGAGGCCGATAACCAGAGAGAGCGAGGCTGGCACGCCGTAATTGACCATCAACCCGGCGCTCAGCGTTCCCACCAGCGCCATGACCGCGCCGACGGAAAGATCGATACCGCCCGTCAGAATGAC
Source organism: Agrobacterium larrymoorei (assembly GCF_005145045.1). NCBI lineage: Bacteria > Pseudomonadati > Pseudomonadota > Alphaproteobacteria > Hyphomicrobiales > Rhizobiaceae > Agrobacterium > Agrobacterium larrymoorei. The sequence continues at coordinate 1,445,487 of NZ_CP039692.1, read as the reverse complement.
GAAGGTCATGCCGACCGCGAGGATGCCGACAACGGAGACCTGACGCAGCACGTTCATGATGTTGTTGAGGCTGAAGAAATTGTCGCTTGCCAGACCCATGAGGATAGACACCACGATTAGGCCCGCCAAAGGCAGAGCCAGCGGCGAATGAAGCAAACGACCAAAGCTGAATCCAGCGGCCTTTCCAGTCGTAGCCGTGTTTGTATCAAGCGACATGTTCAAGCCTCCCGGTCGTTGCGTTTGTCATTATTGTTTCTGAATTGATGTCATCGCCTTCCACCGTCGCCACGATGCCGCCGGAGCGGAAGACGCAGACGCGGTCTGACATGCCGATGACTTCCGGCAGTTCGGATGAAATCATGATGATGGAGTGGCCCTTCTGGGTAAACTCGCGCATCAGGGCGTAGATTTCCGCCTTGGCGCCCACATCGATACCGCGCGTCGGCTCATCGAAGATCAGCACATTCATGGTGTGGTTCAGCCAGCGGGCAATGACGACCTTCTGCTGATTGCCGCCGGACAGCGTATCCAGCCGCGCATAGGGCCCCTGCGCCTTGACGCGAACCTGCTCCATGGCCCGCTCGGTATGTTCCAGCTCCTTGTTCATATCGATGAACCACTGGTACTTGCGATACTTGCGGTAATTGTTGAGCGAGATGTTCTGAAGAATGGAGAAGCTGGTAATCAGCCCCTCGTCCTTGCGGCTTTCCGGCAGAAGACCGATGCCATATTCCAATGCTTCATCCGGGCCGGAAAAGCGCTTTTCCGTTCCATTCACCCGCACCTTGCAACGGGTCGCGGAATGAGCGCCCAGCATGGCAAGCACGGTTTCGGTACGACCGGACCCGACAAGCCCGGCAAAACCCAGTATCTCACCCTGCCGCAGCGCAAAGCGGGAAACGGGACCGGTCTTCTTCAGCTGGATTTCCTCCACCTCAATCACCACCGGGGCGGTTGCATCGATGACGGGCTTTGGTGGGAAATTGTTTTCGATGCGGCGACCGACCATCATCTCCACAAGACGATCATTATCCACATCCGCGACATCGCAGGAGCCGATGAACTCTCCGTCGCGCAGAACCGTGATCCGGTCGCAGATTTCGAAGATTTCTTCGAGGTGGTGGGAAATGAAGATGATCGCGACACCCTGCTTGCGCAGCTCGCGCATGACCTTGAACAGATGTTCGACCTCGGAGGGTGTCAGTGTGGCGGTCGGTTCGTCCAGCACCAGAATGCGGGCATCGAGCGACAATGCCTTGGCGATTTCCACGAATTGCTGTTCTGCCACGGAAAGCCGGTGCACCGGCATATCGAGCGGAACGTCAACCGCCAGCATGCGCATGATCTCGGCAGCGCGGGTGCGCATTGCTTTCGTGTTCAACAGTCCCAGAGGCCCGCGTATTTCGCGTGCCAGAAACATGTTCTCGACGGCGTTGAGATAGGGGATGAGGCTGAATTCCTGAAAGACGATGCCGACGCCTGCGGCAATCGCCTCATCGTAATTGGCGAATTGATGCTCGGTGCCGTTGATGCGGATCGTGCCCTCGGTGGGCTGGATGATGCCGCAGAGGATTTTCATGAGCGTGGACTTGCCAGCGCCGTTTTCGCCCAGAAGCGCATGAACTTCGCCCGCGCGGACATTCAAGTCCACACCCTGTAGAACCTCGATCTTGCCGAAGCTTTTTCTGATCCCATTCAGTTCAAGCATTGCGCCCTCCTCTTGGATGGAAAGGGTGTCCCGCCCCGCACGAAGGCAAGGCGGGACCGGGAGGAATTACCAGCTGAAATCGGCAGCGTTCTTGCTGTCGACAACCATGACGTCGATTGGAACTTCCTTCGGCACGACGCGAGCGCCCCACTTCTGGGCAAGCGCCATGGCAAGACCGACGCGAACCTGGTCACGCGGGAACTGCGCGGTCGTTTCGATGAAGGCCGTACCGTCAGCAATCGCCTTGACAGCTTCCGGCGCGCCGTCGACCGAGGTCAGCTTGATGTCCTTGCCGGAGCCCTGAATGGCGGCCAAAGCACCCATTGCACCACCGTCATTGACGGAAAAGATGCCTGCGAGATTGGGGCGGGACTGGATCATGTTTTCGACAACGCCAAGCGCTACCGAGCGATCCTGACGGCCATTCTGCGTATCGACAAGCTTGACGTCCTTAAACTCGGCGAGAGCGGCCTTGCAGCCTTCGACGCGCTGCAGGATCGGAACGACCGGAATACCGTCGAGGATTGCGACTTCACCCTTGCCGCCCAGCGATTCCGCCAGATGCTTGCAGGACATATATCCCGCATCGCGGTTCTTGGAGCCGACGAAGGTATCGACCGGGCCGTTGGCGTTCGCATCCACGGCAACAACGATGACGCCTGCGGCTTTGGCTGCATGAACGGCAGCTTCGATACCGGCGCTGTCGGTCGGGTTCAGCAGGAGAATGTCGATCTTCTGCTGCAACATGTCTTCCACGTCGGAAATCTGCTTGGCGACATCATGGCCCGCATCGGTTACGACAACGTCAGCACCAATGCTTGCTGCCGCTTCCTTCAGCGCTTCCTGCATGGACACGAAGTAGGGATTGTTCAGCTCCTGGAACGTCATGCCGATCTTAAGCTTTTCCTGCGCAAGCGCTGGAGCAGCCATCATTGCGAGTGCTACCGAAGCCATCAACAATTTCGATTTCATTTCATTTCCTCCCGTATGGACGATTGGGCAAGGCGAGCCCGTTTCCGGACAGCGCCATGCCGCCCGAATTGGTTGAAGTTCAGGTTTTGCGTTACGTCAGTCCGCCATGACGAAGGCCTTCTGGGCCGCGAATGTCGTGCGGAATTGAGACGGTGACATTCCCTTCAGCTTGAGGAAATGCCGGTTGAAATTCGACAGGTTGGAGAAGCCCACCTCATAGCAGACCTCCGCCACTTTCACGTCCTGATCGCTGAGCAGCATCTGGCAGGCAAGATCCACCCGCAGTTGATTGCGATAGCGCACCAGTGTCGTGCCCGTATGTCTTTTGAAAGCACGCGAGAACGCGCTCTGGCTTTGCCCGACCATATCGGCAAGCTCGGCCTCCTCGATCTGGTCGGTCAGGTTCTGGCGCAGATAGGACAGCGCCCTGTTGATGCCGCTATCGCCGATGCCTGTCAGGTCCAGCTCAAAGCTGAGGCTTGCCAGCACCTCATAATCTGGCGCGTTCACGAGGAGATCGAGTATCTCCCAGAACAGCGCCAGCCGCTTGATACCCTGCGCTTCGATCAGCCGCTCGATCAGAGGGCGCACGCGCTCGCTGGTCTCGTCATCGAAGAGAAGACCGCGACGGCTGCGCTCCAGAAGCGGACGGATCGCATCCATTTCCGGCATGGACGCGGATGCTTCCTCGATGAAGATTTCTGGAAACTGGATGACAAGGGAACGCGCAGGCACGACTTCGCCCGCTTCGATTTCACTGATCCAATTCTGGGGAAGATTGGGCCCGGTCATGATCAACTGGCCCGGTTTGAAGCTGCCGACGAAATCACCGATGTAAAAGGTGCCCGACGTGGCGACGACCAGATGGATTTCATATTCGGGGTGGTAATGCCAGCGAACCGTTCTGAACGGATAGCCATGCCGCCAGGCAGCGAAGGATTCGCCCTTGCGTATATGGACCAGTTCCAGATCGGGTTGCATCACTCTCTCCCAAGCATTTCCGCGCCTGCTTTGCAGCTTCGTGCAGCTTTCTCCTCAAGCTGCATCCGGCGTCGCGATAAACATGAACCCGTGCTAACGCCCTTTCCACATCATGGCGCAAGAATTGCTGATACTTTTTTTACACTCAGGCGTCGAAAACTGACGAGTCCGAAATCTGGCGCAGTGCGGCATGTCGCAAAAACGAAAGCCTGCAGGGTGAATTCACCTTGCAGGCCATTAAATTTGTGGGGTTTTATCCCGAATTTCATGCCGTTTTTAGATCAGGCGGTCAAAGGCTTTGCTGCTGTGCAGCAGAGCCTACTTATACTTTTTCACAAGGAGTTGACCGGTGCCGTATCAGTACCGGTCACCGCCATCATTGCGGCATGAGAATTTGCAGCTTTACATCCGTTTCCCGGGCTTCGACGGCGCGGTCAAAGCCAGCAATGCTGTCTTCGAAAGGAAGCGTGGCGGAAATCAGCGGCTTGAGATCGACCTTGCCGGAGCCGATCAAGGCGATGGCGCGGTCGTAGACATTGGCGTAACGGAACACCGTTTCCACGCGTAGTTCTTTTGCCTGAAGGCCGACGATATCGACAGGAACGGGGTCCACCGGCATGCCGACCAACACGATTGCACCGCCCGGGCGAGCAAGCTTTGCCATGCCGAGGATAGCCGGGGCCGCACCGGAGCATTCGAACACGATATCGCATCCCCAGCCATCCGTTGCCTGCGCAACGGCTTCCGGCAGCGAGCGCTCGCGAATGTTGACGGTCTCGATACCCTCATAGGCACCGATGATATCGAGCTTTGGCTGGGCGAGATCGGCGACGATGACCTTGGCGCAGCCGCCAGCCAGCGCCGCAAGTGCCACCATCATGCCGATGGGACCGGCACCGGTTACGACAGCGACATCGCCCGGCTGAATGCGTGCTCTGAGCGCAGCCTGCATGCCGATGGCGAAAGGCTCCACCATCGCGCCTTCACCGAAGGACACGTTATCCGGCAGCTTGTAAGTGAAAGCCGCAGGGTGGACGACTTCCGGCGCAAGGCAACCGTGAACCGGCGGCGTTGCCCAGAAAGTAACGGCGGGATCGACGTTGTAGATACCGAGTTTCGCCGCGCGCGAGGTCGGGTCGGGAATGCCCGGCTCCATGCAAACACGGTCGCCTGCCTTCAGATGCGTGACATCCGCACCGACTTCCAGAACCGTGCCGGATGCCTCATGCCCCAGAACCATCGGAGCGTTGACGACGAAATGTCCGATCTTGCCGTGGGTATAATAATGGACATCCGATCCGCAGATGCCAACGGTGTGGGTGCGGATTTTTACATCCTTCGGACCGAGCGTATTCGGGAGATCGAAATCGCGCAGCGACAGCTTTCCCTTTTCCTCCAGAACCAGAGCCTTCATTGTTTCCTCCTTCAGGGTCCGAGATGCGGAACGTGGTGTATGAGAAGGTGATGAAACTTAGTTTTGGCGAAAGTAAATAGAAATCATCCCTACCTGACAAATTTCTTTGCCAAATGGAAAAAGCGTATCAGCGGCACCGGCCTTTCCGTATCAAAGGCTGGTGTGAACCGTCTTCGCCAGCCAATCCACGAAGACACGGACCTTGTTGGTAACATGGCGCGTCTGCGGATAGACGATGTAGATCGGCATGGTTTCGTTGCGCCATGCGGGTAGCACCTGAACCAACTCTCCACGCTCTGCGTGATCCCGCGCCATGAAAACGGGAAGCTGCGCGATGCCCAGCCCGCCCAAAGCTGCCGTGAGATAGGTGCGGCTGTCATTGGCGGAAACGATATAGCGCGGCGTGATTTCGGCACTTCGCGAATCGTCTACGAATGACATCGACATGATCTGACCGTTCGCGGCATTGAGATAACCCACCCCGTGATGATCCGTCTCGAGGTTCTCCGGTTGCTCTGGCATTCCAAATCTTTGTATGTAAGATGGTGAGGCATAGGTCGCGAAATGCAGATCGCCTACTTTTCTGGCAATAAGCGACTGGTCGCGCAAGGTGCCCACCCGCAAGGCGCAATCGACGTTTTCTGCCATATAATCCACCAGCCGGTCCCCCACACCCAGATCGAGACGGATTTGAGGGTAGCGCTGGTAGAAGTCGCATAGATTTGGAATGATCATCATATCCGCAAAGACGCCCGCCATTTCAACGCGGAGCTTGCCGGACGGCTGAACCTGAGCACTGGACATGCTGCCATCAAGTTCTTCAATTTCCGAGAGAATTTGTGCGGCGCGCTCGTAATATAAAGCGCCATCCGTGGTCAGCATGACGCGGCGGGTCGTCCGGTTCAGAAGCGTGGTCTGAAGGTGGCCTTCAAGCGCCTGCACCATGTTGGTGACGGTGGTCTTGGGCATGTTGAGCGCGGTTGCGGCACGGCTGAAGTTGCCCGTTTCCACGACACGGGTAAAGACGCGCATAGCAGACAGTTGATCCATAATTGGCCTATTATCCGTGATTTTGGAATAGTGTTTTCTTATTCGCCGACTTGATCGAATTTCACCGAACAATAATATGCATTACAGATTTTGCAACTACCGGCATCGCAATTGGTGTCGCGAAGGAACCTCGTCATGCAGACGCAATGGCAACAGCTCGGGTGTGGGAAAGCGGCCAAACCGCCTCTCCTCGTGCGCCGTTACGAAGGTGTGAAGACCCTGCGCAACCCGCCAGTCGTTCTCTATCTCAGAGGTGGTTCCTTTCTCGAAGAAGGATCGGACCGCCCCGAACTGCCCGTGGCTCGTGCCTTGGCTGAAAACGGCGTCGTCGTCGTGGAAGCCAATTACAGCGAGGCTTCAGGCAACGAGTTTCCACTGGTGATCGATTGCGCCTATGAGGCGCTGGATTACCTGAATAACGACCGCAAGAGTTTCGGCAGCGCCAAGTCCCCCTTGTTCGTTGCCGGAGAAGAAGCGGGTGGTAACGTGGCAGCGGGTCTGGCGCTCAAAGCGCGGGACCGGATGCCGGGCAAGCTTGCGGGACAGGTTCTCCTGTCCCCGATGATCGATCCGATGATGACGACGGAATCGTTCCGTGAGGCAGACCGGATTGGAATGCGGCAGCGTTGGGCGGATGGTTGGAGCCATTATCTGGCAAAGGCCTGCGGCTTCTTTCACCCTTACGCCGCGCCCTGCCAGTGCACCCGGCTTAACCGGGTTGCTCCGGCACTGATTTTCACGGCGGATGACGATCCGCTGCGAGACGAGACCGTCAATTACGCAGAACGGCTCATCGGATCGGATGTCTGCGTAAGACAACATGTTTTCCCGCCCGGCATCGGCTGGACGGGTCTATATCGCGGCGATGGAGGCCCCTGGGTTTCGTCTGTCTGTTCGGAGTTCCTGACCTTCGTCCGCGACCTTAAAGTTTAGACCGCCTTTATATTTCACTTGCTGAACTGATCGGCCCTGTCCCGGGGCCAAGGAGAGATCCCATGACGCTCAATCACAAGCGCCGGGCCCTGTTGGGCACCGGTCTAGGACTTGCTGTCTCCATTTTTGGCGCAGCGCTTCTGTTCGAATTCCCCGGCAGCGGCGATGCAACTGCTGCATCCACACCAGCCGAGGCACCGCCGACACCGGTCACTGTTGCCAAGGTTGAAAGCCGCAATGTCATGCGCTGGGAAGAGTTTTCCGGTCGTCTCGAAGCCATCGAACGGGTGCAAATCCGGTCCCGCGTCGTTGGCCAGATCAAGGCCGTCCACTTCCGCGAAGGCGCATTGGTGAAGGAAGGCGACGCCCTTTTCACCATCGATCCGGCGCCTTATGAGGCAGCCGTCGCGGGTGCGCAGGCGCAGGTCGCTTCCGCCGAAGCGAAGGTCAGCCTTGCAAGAACGGAGCTGGATCGCGGCAAGCGTCTTTCCGACAACCGCACCATTTCGCAGAGCGACATGGACCAGCGCCAAAGCGCGTTTACGGAAGCCGAGGCACAGTTGCGCGCAGCTCGCGCAGCCTTGACCACGGCGGACCTCGATCTCAGCTACACCGAAATCCGCGCGCCCGTTTCAGGCCGCGTCGGCAAGATCGAAATCACCCCCGGCAATCTCGTGGCCGCCGGTTCGACTTCGCCTGTCCTCACCTCGCTGGTGTCGGTAAGCCCCATCTATGCAAGCTTCAACGCCAGCGAAGGAACAGTGATGAAGGCGCTGGCGGAACTGCCGAAGACGAACGGTTCGCTACCAGCTCTGGAGCAGATCCCGGTCGAGATCGGCACGCTTTCCGATGAGGGAACGCCGATAAAGGGTGTCCTCCATCTGATCGACAATCAGGTTGATTCCACCAGCGGCACCATCGGTGTTCGGGCCGTGTTCGAAAACCCGGACGGCAGGCTCATTCCCGGCCAGTTCGTGCGGGTCCGCATGGGCGAGCCAAAGCCGGAAAACCGCATCACCATTAGCGACCGCGCCATCGGTACGGATCAGGACAAGAAATTCGTCTTCGTGGTGGATAGCGAAAACAAGGTCGCCTATCGCCAGATCAAGCCGGGTGCACCGGCTGACGGTCAGCGCATCATCGAAAGCGGCCTGTCCGTTGGCGATACGATCGTGGTGAACGGCCTGCAACGCATCCGCCCCGGCGCGACTGTCGCACCGCAGACGGAAGAGAAGGTCGCGGCCTCCAACTAATACTGACCGATCGCTCCAAGCGGTCGGCACCCAATCCCCCGTAAGGCCCATTTCCGGCAGCGATCAGCCGCCGGACAGGGCTTTGCGTTCCCTATTTCTGCCGGAGAGGGCTTTGATATGAACATCTCCAGATTTTTTGTCGACAGGCCGGTCTTTGCTGCCGTGCTGTCCATTCTTATCGTCGTGGCGGGCCTGCTTGGCATGCGCGCGCTGCCGATTTCCGAATATCCTGAAGTCGTTCCACCATCCGTCGTCGTTCGCGCGACCTATCCGGGCGCAAACCCGGCCGTGATCGCGGAAACCGTTGCTACTCCGTTGGAAGAGCAGATAAACGGTGTGGAAGACATGCTCTACATGGCCTCCCAAGCCACGTCGGACGGCGTGCTGACGCTGACCGTCACCTTCAAGCTGGGCACGGACCCCGACAAGGCGCAGCAGCTGGTTCAGAACCGCGTATCGCAGGCCGAACCGCGGCTGCCTTCGGAAGTTCGCGCCCTCGGCATCACCACCGTCAAGAGTTCGCCGGACTTCATCATGGTCGTCAATCTGGTTTCGACCACGGACGCCTATGACATCACCTATCTGCGCAACTACGCCACGCTGAACGTCAAGGACCGCCTTGCACGCATCGAAGGCGTCGGTCAGGTGCAGGTTTTCGGTGCTGGCGATTACTCCATGCGCGTGTGGCTCGATCCGCAGAAGGTAGCGGCCCACGATCTTGCAGCGTCAGACGTCTCCGACGCCATTCGTGCCCAAAACGTTCAGGCCGCAGCAGGCGTCATCGGCGCTTCGCCAAGCCCGAATGGCGTTGATCTTCAGCTGAACGTCAATGCCCAAGGCCGTCTTTCAACGCCGGAAGAATTCGGCAACATCATCGTCAAGAGCGGTGCCAATGGCGAAATCACACGCCTGCGCGATATTGCCCGCATCGAACTAGGTGCCGCCGACTATACGCTTCGTTCGCTGCTGGATGGCAAGCCAGCGGTTGCCGTCGCAGTGCTTCAGGCACCCGGCTCAAACGCCATCGAGATTGCCGATAATGTTCGCGCCACGATGGATAACCTCCAACTGGCCATGCCGGATGGCGTGAAATACGAAATCGTCTATGACACGACCAAATTCGTGCGCGCGTCCATCGACAAGGTCGTGGATACGCTCCTGGAAGCCGTGGCGCTGGTCGTTCTGGTGGTCATCCTGTTTCTTCAGACGTGGCGTGCGTCGATCATTCCGCTGATCGCGGTTCCGGTCTCGATCATCGGTACATTTGCGGTCATGTATGCCTTCGGCTTCTCGATAAACGCGCTGACGCTGTTCGGGCTCGTGCTTGCCATCGGCATCGTGGTGGATGACGCCATCGTCGTGGTGGAAAACGTCGAGCGCAACATCGAAAACGGGCTTTCTCCGCGAGAGGCCACCTATAAGGCCATGCGCGAAGTTTCGGGCCCGATCATCGCGATTGCGCTCGTTCTCGTCGCCGTTTTCGTGCCACTGGCCTTCATTTCCGGCCTGTCGGGTCAGTTCTACCGGCAGTTCGCGCTGACCATCGCCATCTCGACGGTCATCTCGGCCATCAACTCGCTCACGCTTTCACCTGCCCTTTCCGCCCTGCTTCTGAAGGAGCATGACGCACCGAAAGACTGGTTGACGCGTGGCATGGACAAGGTGTTCGGCTGGTTCTTCCGCGGCTTCAACCGCTTCTTCGGGGCGGCCTCCAATGGTTATGGACGCACCGTCGGCGGCCTCGTTTCGCGCAAGAGCATCGTCATGTTCATCTATCTCGCCCTGGTCGGCGCGACCTATGGCATGTTCAACCTGGTGCCTTCCGGCTTCGTGCCAAGTCAGGACAAGCAGTATCTGATCGGCTTTGCGCAATTGCCGGACGGCGCGACGCTGGACCGGACCGAAGACGTGATCAAGCGCATGAGCGAAATTGCCCGCGAGCAGCCCGGCGTCAGCAACGCCATCGCATTCCCGGGTCTTTCGATCAACGGTTTCACCATCGGTTCCAATGCCGGTATTGTCTTTGCCGTTCTGGATGACTTCGACAAACGCAAGACGCCAGAGCTTTCCGGCGGTGCAATCGCCATGCAGCTGAACCAGAAGTTCGCGGGCATTCAGGACGCCTTCATCGCAATGTTCCCGCCACCGCCGGTCAACGGCCTTGGCACGACAGGCGGCTTCAAACTGCAAATCGAGGACCGTGCCGGTTACGGCTATCAGGCTCTGGATGAGGCCCAGAAGGCCGTCATGGCAAAGGCTTATCAGGCTCCGGAACTGGCTGGCATCTTCTCCAGCTTCCAGATCAACGTGCCACAGCTTTATGCCGATCTCGACCGCGCGAAGGCAGAACAGCTTGGCGTGTCGGTTACCGATGTGTTCCAGACGCTGCAGATTTATCTCGGTTCGCTTTATGTCAACGACTTCAATGCCTTCGGGCGAACCTACAGTGTGCGTGTGCAGGCGGATTCCCAGTTCCGCGCCCATGCGGAAGACATTGGCCGCCTGAAAGTTCGCTCCTCCAATGGAGATATGATACCGCTTTCGACGCTGTTGAAGGTGGATGCCACCACAGGACCGGAACGGACCAACCGTTATAACGGCTTCCTGGCAGCAGATATCAATGGCGGTCCGGCTCCGGGATATTCTTCCGGTCAGGCACAGGCTGCCATCGAGAAAATCCTCAACGAAACGCTGCCTCAGGGCATCGAGTTCGAGTGGACGGACCTGACCTATCAGCAGATCCTTGCGGGCAATTCGAGCATCATCGTCTTCCCGTTAGCGCTTCTTCTGGTCTATCTGGTTCTTGCCGCCCAATATGAAAGTCTGACGCTTCCGCTTGCGATCATCATGATCGTGCCGATGGGCGTGCTGGCAGCACTGACGGGCGTCTGGCTGACGGGAGGGGACAACAACATCTTTACGCAGATCGGCCTTGTCGTCCTTGTCGGCCTCTCGGCAAAGAACGCGATCCTGATCGTGGAATTTGCACGGGAACTGGAATTCGAGGGGCGCAAGCCCATCGCCGCCGCAATCGAAGCCAGCCGGTTGAGATTGCGCCCGATCCTGATGACCTCGCTCGCCTTCATCATGGGCGTGGTGCCGCTGGTCATTTCCACCGGCGCCGGTGCGGAAATGCGTGCCGCCATGGGTGTGGCCGTCTTCTCCGGCATGATCGGCGTCACCTTCTTCGGCATCTTCATGACGCCTGTGTTCTACGTGCTCGTAAGAGCGCTGACCGGCAACCGCCCGCTTGTCCAGCACAAGCAGGAGGATCCAGCGAACTCGGATTACCGAATGGAGAAGGCGAGCTAAATCTGCTCGAACAATCATGAAAACAGGGAGCGCGGACAATGCCGCGCTCTTTTTATTTAGCGATTCTCAACCGTCCAGATCACCGACCATGGCGCGATTTCAGAACGGGTGACCGAACCTAACGAGAAGATTTCCTCGCCCTGCTGATAATCGCCGACAGCCTTTTTCGTGTCCGAAAGATTGGCGAGAAGCCGCAACGCCTTGCCGCCTTCAGACACCCACGTAACGTTCACCAGACCATCGCGAACATCATATTGCGAAGCACCTGAAGTCATGCCCGGAAGCAGCGGGACGATCCGCTTTTTTCGCACAGCAAGCAGCTTTTTGTAGAAGGATAGCGTCTCTTCCGAAGCCTCTTCATCCAATCGCGACCAGTCGAGTTTTGACGATTCAAACGTCTCTCTGGCCGTTGGGTCAGGCAGGTCTTCCGCATCGAAGCCGGGCAGTCGAGACAGTTCTTCACGACGCCCATCACGCACTTTCTGGTTCAACTCCTCATCGAAATCGCAGAAATAAGCGAAGGTATCGGACGACCCCCATTCTTCGCCCATGAACAGCATCGGTATCTGCGGAGCGAGCAGATAGATGGAGGCGATGGCTTTCAGCGCATCTTTCGAAGCGTAGCTCTGCATTCTGTCGCCAAGTGCGCGATTGCCGATCTGATCGTGGTTTTGCATGAAGGAGATGAAAGCAGTGGGCGGCAGATGCGCACTCGGCTTGCCGCGCTCATCCTCCCGATAAGGCATGTGCTCCCCCTGAAAGGTGAAGCCTTCCGCTATGGCGCGACCGAGTTTCTTCTCGTCGTCGGAATAGTCCTTGTAATAGCCAAATGTCTCGCCTGTCGCGGCAATATGCAGGACGTGGTGGATGTCATCGTTCCATTGAGCGGTAAAATGTTCAGGCTTGCCCGCCGCATCCCACGCCAGAAGATCGCTGTCATTATCCTCGTTTTCAACGATCAGATGGATGTGCCGATCGCCTCCAGCGTCCCTCACTCTTCTAGCCAACTCGTGCAGCACATGTTCGTCGCTGTCATCGACAATGGCGTGAACGGCATCCAGCCGCAGCCCGTCGATCCTGAACTGCGTGACCCAGTAAATGGCGTTTTGAATAACGAATTCCCGAACCTGTTCGGCGCCTTCGCCATCATAATTCAGGCCTTTGCCCCACGGGTTTTCGTGGCTTTCCGAAAAAAGCGGCGCGTAGCTTGGGAGGTAATTTCCGTCCGGTCCGAAGTGGTTATAGACGACATCGAGGAATACGCAGATGCCGCGCTCATGCGCTGCATCCACCAGCGCCATCAAATCCTCCGGCCTGCCATAGCTGCTGTCGGGCGCATAGGGCAGCACGCCATCATAACCCCAGCCATAATCTCCCGGAAAATCGCTGAGCGGCATGATTTGGATTGAGGTGATGCCGAGGTCTTTCAGGTGATCGAGACGTTCAACCGCACTTAGAAACGTTCCCTGCTTCGTAAATGTACCGATATGGAGTTCGTAGATGACGATATCCTCCCACGGTCGGCCCAACCATTCGTGGCACTGCCATTGAAATGTCGAAAGATCGACAAGCTCGCTCGGTCCGTGAACATCCTGCGGCTGAAAACGCGATGCCGGATCAGGGATCTCCAGCCCGTCGCCCAGAACGAATTTGTAAAGCGTACCGGGTGAAACATCGCTCAGGCTGTGGTGATGCCAGCCTTCTTCATCTCTCACCATCTGCTTGGGCGGGTCATCACCGATGCGCAGCTTCACGCTATCCTGTAGCGGTGCCCATAAACGGAATGTGACGTTCTGATTGGAGATAACTGGACCGAAATCGAATGTCTGAACCACGGCAAGCCCTTATCTGAATGAGTGCACCGCAGCAAACCGCGTGAGGATGAAAAGGTTCACCGGAGAAAGCCGGATTTCACGCTCTTTCGAACTTTGTCGGAAAGCATCTGGAAGGGTGGAACTCATGAAGCGTCAGGCAGTTTGCGCATCGCTTTCAATGGCGTTCAACAGGCCCTGAAAGTTCCGTTCCTCATCATAGCGCATGGGATGCCGCATGACATTTCCGACAGCCACCTACCGCATTCAATTCCGCAATGGCATGACGTTCGACCGCGCGGCCAAGCTCGTGCCTTATCTGAAAGCGCTCGGCATCAGCCATTTCTATGCGTCGCCGATATTTACTGCGACCAGCGGCTCCACCCACGGCTATGATGTGACCGATGCGAATGAGATCGACCCGGCGATTGGCGGTCGCGAAGGCTTCGATGGGCTGGTTGCGGCTCTGAAGAAAGCTGGTCTGGGACTCATCCTCGATATCGTGCCAAACCATATGGCCGCTTCTCTGGAAACGCCATGGTGGCGGGATGTGGTGGAGGATGGCGAGAAAAGCCGCTACGCGCGCCATTTCGATATCGACTGGTCAAGAAAACTGACCCTGCCCTTTCTGGGCGATAGTTTCGAAAAGGTTGTTGCAGATGGCGACATCAGCATCGCGCCCGACCCAAAAACCGGAAAGCCAGCCTTTGCCTATTTCGAAAGCTTCTATCCGCTGAATCCGGAGACCTATGAGGGTCGCGAAGCGGAAATCCTCAAGACCAAAGACCCCACGGTAATTCAGCAGCTGCACGACCAGCAATCCTATCACCTGACATCATGGCGGGAGGCGGCGAGCAATCTCTCCTATCGCCGTTTCTTCGAGGTATCCGGGCTGGCAGGTGTGCGGGCGGAAGACGAGGCCGTTTTTCGCGACAGCCACAGGCTTATCCTAGAACTAGTGCGAAACGGCTCGGTTCAGGGTCTGCGCATCGACCATATCGATGGCCTGGCAGACCCCAAAGGCTATGTCGACCGCCTGAGACGGGAAGCTGGTCCCGATTGCTACATCACGGTCGAAAAAATCCTCGGCGAGGGCGAGCAGCTTCCGGCAGACTGGCCGGTTTCAGGCACGACAGGTTACGAATTCATCGCATCGCTGAGCCACGCGCTGGTGGATGATAATAAACTGGACACCTTGCGCTCGGCCTATGAAAAGCTCAGCGGCAAAGAGCTCGATGTGAAGCAGCAGTTGCGCGATGCGAAGCTTCTGATGGTCAACAAAAACTTTAAAGGGGAAGTTTCCACGCTTCTGAAACTTGCCAGCACGATTGGCGCTGAATGCGGAAACGAGCTTTCTGAAGCCGATCTAAAAGACGCCTTGCGCGAAATGCTCATCGCCTTCCCCGTTTATCGCACCTATGGCACCGCGCAGGGTTTGCGGAACGACGACAAGAAACTGCTCGACAGTGTTTTGAAGACCATAAAGAGCGGCAATCATGTGCCTTCGCAAGAGGCGCTGGCGTTTTTGACCCGTATTCTCAACTGCGAAGTTCCGTCCGAAGCGCTCGACTTAGCGGCCATTCTCCGCACCAAATTCCAGCAACTCACCGGCCCGATGATGGCGAAATCCATAGAGGACACACTGTTCTATCGGCAAAACATGCTGCTTGGTCTCAACGAAGTCGGAGCCGAGCCGGTACCGCCGCGTTTCTCACTGGATCGCTTTCACGAGGATATGCAACTTCGCGCAAAGCTGCAGCCAATGGCCATTTCCGGCACTTCCACCCACGACACCAAGCGCGGTGAAGATGCCCGCGCCCGGCTCTACACCCTGTCGGAGGCACCTGAGGCTTGGGTAGATGCAGTGGAGCGCTGGCGGCAGATGAATGCCAAAGTCGTCTGCGAACTTGAGGACGGAGCAGCGCCGGAGCCGGAAATCGAATGGATGCTTTATCAGGCACTCGCCGGGCTGCTGCTTCCGGATTTCGATGTCAACGATCAGCAAGCGCTCCGCGAATATAAGGATCGCTTCCTCGCCTATGTCGAGAAGGCGCTGCGCGAAGCGAAGCTCCGGACAAACTGGGGAGACTCGAACGAGCAGTATGAGCAAGCGGTCAAGGACTATGCCGAGCACCTCTTTTCACCGCAAAACTCTGCATTTCTTGAAGACTTCCTGAAGACGCTTCGGCCCTTCATCGATGCAGGCCTTGCCAACAGCATCACCCAGACAATCATAAAGCTTCTCGCCCCCGGCGTGCCAGATATCTACCAAGGCAGCGATGCTCTGGATTTCAGCCTTGTGGACCCGGACAATCGCCGCGAGCCGGATTTCGAGATGCTGGCGACGTGGCTCAGCACATCGGACAAACCAAACATCGCAGATATCTCCTCCTGGCATAATGGCTCGCTGAAACAACAGATCATAGTGCTGTTGCTCAAGCTTCGGCAGCAGTCAGCGAAGTTGTTCCAGCAGGGTGAATACGTGCCTTTAGAGGCCGCGCAGGACAACACGATTGCTTTCGCCCGTATCCATGATGACGAAGCGGTATTGGTGATTCTTCCGAGGTTTACACTCGAAGGCAAAGCCGACTTCGCCCTTCCCCCGAAGCTTGCGGAGGCGGTTTTGCCCCTTCCCTCCTCGCTCGCGAACCGAAACTATCGCAATGTCCTCACCGACGAGCAGATCAAGGTCGGACACGAAATAACTGGCGACACGTTAGCAGACCAATCGTTCCTGATCCTGCACGCGAAAAGTGCCTGATCAAGCCTGCAAAACAGACCGGTCGGGGCATCCCGACCGGTTCAAGGTCCGGTAAACCGCGTCTCGATCAAATCGATTTCCCGCACCAGCTTTCGCGCAAGATCGTCGGGAATTTCCCGCTTGCGCCGAAGCTCGAAAATTTCGTTTCGCTCTGCCTTTATCGCGGCAAGCCGAACCATGTTTTCGAACTTCGCAACGTCCTTTGCCTGCGGAACGTCATCCAATATCTCGGTGCGATTGCGGATACGCTCCTTGTAAAAGGCAGCTATTCTGTTGCCAATATCGCTATAGATTTCATCGTCATAGCCCTTCTCACTCAGGCTGCGTTGAAGACGCTCGATTTCCCGTATCGCCGCCTCCGCACCGGCAATCCGTGCCTTGTCCTCTTTTATCTGAATATCCGCTTCGGGCGGCAGTTCCAGATTTCTCAACAGCGCGGGCAGGCCTATGCTGGCAGCAAGCAGGGATGTGACGATGACGCCCGCCGCCAGGAAAATAGCCAAATCTCTTGCCGGGAACGGCGCGCCATTATCAAGCGCCAGCGGCAGGGTCAGAATACCAGCAAGGGTAATCGCTCCGCGAACACCAGCCAGCGATGTGGCGACGATCAGCCTCCAGCCGGGTCTGACGAATTCGCGGCCCTGCCGATTAGCGCGGAAGCTGGTGAAGCGCAGGGAAATAGACACCCACACCAACCGCAGAACAGCGAGAGTGGCAGTTAAAACAAGCACATAAACACCCAGCCATATCGGGCTGCTGTGCCCCGCCTCGCTGACGACCCGGGCAGCCCCAGCAATAATCGCTGGCAATTGTTCGCCAAGAAGAACGAAAATGACGCCATTCAGGGTAAATTGCACCGTATCCCAAACAGCGGCGCGCTTCACCCGCGTTGCGGCCATTGCCCTGCCCCGATGCTCGGCATAACTCATGGTGACGCCAGCCGCGACAGCGGCCAGAATGCCGGACCCTTCCACGGCTTCGGCCAGCAGATAGACGCCGAACGGGATCAGGAGGCTGACAAGAATTTCGATTCCCGGCTCTTCGCCTACCTTGAGCGTCACCCTCTCCTTTATGCGCGTCACCAGAAGCGTCACCCCGACGCCCATGCCGATGCCACTGGCCGCGACCCAGATAAAAGACACGACTGCCGAGGCCGGAGAAAAGGACGCGCTCAAGACCGCCGCCACGGCAAAGCGCATGCAAACGAGGCCGGATGCATCGTTCAGCAAGGCTTCCCCTTCCAGAATATGCATCAGCCGCTTCGGCACTGGCACTCGGGCGGAGATTGCCGAAACCGCGACGGGATCCGTCGGTGAAACGATTGCCGCCAGCGCGAAGGCGACAGGCAACGGGACGGACGGAATCATCCAGTGAATGAGGAAACCCAGCCCTAAAACCGTGAAAACGACGAGCCCAAGGGCAAGCTCGAGAATGATCCCTATGTCGCGAAACAGTCCCTCTTTCGGAATGCGCCATCCATCCAGAAACAACAGCGGCGGCAGAAAGAGCAGAAAGAAAACGTGCGGATCAAGCTCTGCGGCAGAACCGGAGAAGAAGGCAATTGCCGATCCAAGCGCGATCTGCACCAAGGGCAAAGGCACGGCAACTGGCGAAAGCCGTGCCAGCCATCCACTGAAAACCACAGCCAGAAGCATGGAAAGAATGACCGCGATGCTTTCCATTTTCACTCCGAAAATTCGAAATCAGCTTAAATATAATTTGGCGATAGCGGCAGGATGAGGACAGCGCAAGCCTTTCAAATGGCCAACAAACAATTGCGTCGCAAAGCGATCCATCGAAAGGTTAAGATTTTATTTCTCTAAAATGCACGAAAGCATGTTTTTTGGGCTTGAAGGAGAAGCATAGGGCTCTCAAAACGTGGGTATCCGCGCGGATGCGCGTTTAGGAGATTCCCACATGGCCAGAGTGACCAACCCCGGCTTCAATGCTGAAGCCACAACCTTTTCAATCATAGCTGCGGCCAGCTTCTGCCACATGCTCAACGACATCATGCAATCGCTGCTGACGTCGCTATACCCGCTGCTGAAAGCAAATTACGCGCTCGATTTCATGCAGATCGGCCTTCTCACCTTTGCTTTTCAGGTAACGGCGTCCCTGCTACAGCCCGCCGTCGGCATCGCGA
Source organism: Agrobacterium larrymoorei (assembly GCF_005145045.1). Lineage (NCBI taxonomy): Bacteria > Pseudomonadati > Pseudomonadota > Alphaproteobacteria > Hyphomicrobiales > Rhizobiaceae > Agrobacterium > Agrobacterium larrymoorei. The sequence goes on along the minus strand of NZ_CP039692.1, from coordinate 1,427,149 downwards.
CCGACAAATGGCCTATGCCATTTTCGCTGCCCGTGGCCATGCTTTCCACCTGCGTCGGCCTCATTACGCTGGCCTTTGCGCATAGTTTCCCCGTTCTCGTTATCGGCGCCTGCCTGATCGGCGTTGGTTCCGCTATTTTCCATCCTGAGGCATCGCGCGTTGCCCGCATCGCCTCTGGCGGACGTCACGGCCTTGCGCAGTCCTTCTTCCAGGTCGGCGGTAACACCGGCACGGCCATCGGGCCTCTTCTGGCCGCCTTTATCGTTATTCCACGGGGACAGGAAAGCCTCAGCTGGTTTTCATTGATCGCGCTCGCCGGGTTCCTGGTCCTCTCCTGGGTCAGCGTCTGGTACAGCCGTCATCGTCGCAGCGCCGCGGGCAAAAAGGTCGTCAGCCGCGCGCTTCCACTCGCCCGCAACAAGGTCATGACCACGCTCGTCGTGCTGCTCATTCTGACCGCCACGAAAAACGCCTATCTGGCGAGCCTTTCCAGCTACTTCACCTTCTTTACCATCGAGAAATTCGGTGTTTCGGTGCAGAACGCCCAGATCCTGCTCTTCCTCTTCCTCGGCGCATCTGCCGCAGGGGTCTTTTTCGGCGGGCCGATCGGCGACCGTTTCGGCTCGCGCGTGGTGATCTGGTTCTCGATCCTCGGCGTCATTCCCTTTGCGCTGATGCTGCCTTACGCAAACCTTTTCTGGACCGCCGTACTCGTTGTCGTGATCGGCTTCATCTTCTCCTCCGCCTTTTCAGCCATCGTGGTCTTCGCCCAGGAACTCGTCCCCGGCCGCGTCGGCCTCATAGCCGGCATGTTCTTCGGCTTCGCATTCGGCTTCGGAGGCATAGGCGCCGCAGTCCTCGGCATATTCGCAGATCGCGAAGGCATAGAATTCGTCTACCGCCTCTGCTCCTACATGCCGTTGCTAGGTTTGTTGACGGTACTGCTGCCGAAGCTGCCGAGCCATCGGTGAGCTCTTTTTCAGTTTCCTGCAAGTACAGAAAACAAAAAACGGCGCCGGATTACTCCGGCGCCGTACTGCTTCAGTAAATTTTACAGCTATTAGTTGGAGCTGTACTGCTTCTGGATAGCCTCGACCTGCGCCTGATCCATTGCCTGGAGTTGTGCCTGAGTGAAGCTGCTCGCCTGCGACGATGTCAAGCTGGCAACGTTGTCCGTTGTCAGGCCCTTAACCGCCTTCAACGTCAGCTTACCAAGTTCATCGGTCGTGAACTTCGAGATATCTTCGGCATTCATTGCCGATATCTGGCTAGACGTCAGGCTAGCGGCTCCATCCGTCGAGATAGCTTCAATCTGATTGGCGTCCATAGCGACAATCTGATCGGTTGAGAAAGCGCCCAGAAGCGTGGTCATCGATGCAATCTGATCGGTCGTCAGACCGGTCACCGCTTCCGTTGTCAACAACGAAATCTGCTTCGAAGTCAGAGCAGAGATTTGCGCTGTCGTCAGTTCACCAACCTTTTCACCGGTCAATCCCTGTATTTGGGCGGTATTAAGCGCGGTGATCTGCTGGGTGCTCAAGGACTTCAGGTTGGTAGCGTCGAGGTCAGCAAGCGCACTCGTCGTGAGACCCGAAAGAGCCTTAGTGCTGATCGCTGCGATCTCATCCGTCGTGAAGGTGTTCAGTTCTTCTGCGGACAGGGTGGAAACCTGAGCCGATGTCAGAACCTTGACCTGATCGGACGTCAGACCCTTGATCGCATCACCATTGAAGCCTGCCAGCTGGTCGGAGGTCAATGCGTTAACTTGCACCGTGGAGAGCTTTGCAACCTGATCCGAAGTCAGACCGCTGACAGCGCCCGTGTCGAGAGAGACGATCTGCTTGGCCGTAAGACCTGCAAGCTGTTCTGTTTTCAGTACTGCAAGCTGTTCGGTCTTGAGAGCGCCGAGCTGAGATGCGTTCAGAGCACCAAGCTGCGTGCTGGTGAAGGCCTGCAGGGAGGCAGTTTCCAGCAAGGCGATCTCAGAAGTCTGGAGACCTGCGAGAGCCTTGGTGTTGATCGCTGCAATCTCATCCGCCGTGAAGTCCTTCAGTTCGTCAGCAGAGAGCGTGGCGACCTGACCGGAGCTCAGAACGGCGATCTGATCGGAGTCCAAAGCCTTGACCGCATCGGCGCTGAAGGCGGCGAGCTGAGCTGTGCTCAATGCCGTCAACTGCTGGTTGGTCAGAACGTTCACCTGATCAGTGGTGAGCGTGCTGAGCTTTCCAGGCACCAGAGCAGCGAGCTGCTTGGATGTGAGGGCAGCAACCTGATCGGTTGAGAGCAAGCCGACCTGTTCAGTCGTGAGCGAGGCGATCTGACTTGTATTCAGAGAGCCGATCTGACTGCCGGAGAAGGCCTGCAGAGCAGCGGTTTCCAGCAGGGCAATCTCAGAAGTCTGGAGACCTGCAAGTGCCTTGGTGCTGATCGCTGCAATCTCATCCGTGGAGAAGGTCTTCAGTTCTTCTGCGGACAGGGTGGAAACCTGAGCCGATGTCAGAACCTTGGCCTGATCGGACGTCAGAGCCTTGATCGCATCACCATTGAAGCCTGCCAGCTGGTCGGAGGTCAGTGCATTGATCTGCGCCGTGGAGAGCTTGGCAACCTGATCCGAAGTCAGACCGCTGACAGCGCCCGTGTCGAGCGAGACGATCTGCTTGGCCGTAAGACCTGCGAGCTGTTCTGTTTTCAGTACTGCAAGCTGTTCGGTCTTGAGAGCGCCGAGCTGAGATGCGTTTAGAGCGCCGAGCTGCGTGCTGGTGAAGGCCTGCAGGGCAGCGGTTTCCAGCAAGGCAATCTCAGAAGTCTGGAGACCTGCGAGAGCCTTGGTGTTGATCGCTGCAATCTCATCCGCCGTGAAGTCCTTCAGTTCGTCAGCAGAGAGCGTGGCGACCTGACCGGAGCTCAGAACGGCGATCTGATCGGAGTCCAAAGCCTTGACCGCATCGGCGCTGAAGGCGGCGAGCTGAGCTGTGCTCAATGCCGTCAACTGCTGGTTGGTCAGAACGTTCACCTGATCAGTGGTGAGCGTGCTGAGCTTTCCAGGCACCAGAGCAGCGAGCTGCTTGGATGTGAGCGCGGCAACCTGACCGGTCGCAAGCAAGCCGACCTGTTCAGTCGTGAGCGAGGCGATCTGATTTGTGTTCAGAGAGCCAATCTGCGCGCCGCTGAATGCCTGCAGAGCAGCGGTTTCCAGCAGGGCAATCTCAGAAGTCTGGAGACCTGCAAGTGCCTTGGTGCTGATCGCTGCAATTTCATCCGTGGAGAAGGTCTTCAGTTCTTCTGCGGACAGGGTGGAGACCTGAGCAGATGTCAGAACCTTGGCCTGATCGGACGTCAGAGCCGTGATCGCATCACCACTGAAGTTTGCCAGCTGGTCGGAGGTCAGTGCAGCAACCTGCGTTGTGGAGAGCTTGGCAACCTGATCCGAAGTCAGACCGCTGACAGCACCCGTGTCGAGCGAGACGATCTGCTTGGCCGTAAGACCTGCAAGCTGTTCTGTTTTCAGTACTGCAAGCTGTTCGGTCTTGAGAGCGCCGAGCTGAGACGAAGTCATCGCACCAAGCTGCGCGCTGGAGAAAGCCTGCAGGGATGCAGTTTCCAGTGCACCGAGTACGTCACTCTGAAGACCGGCGAGTGCCTTGGTGCTAATGGCAGCAATCTCGTCAGTAGCAAACTTTTTCAGATCATCTGCAGACAGCTTGGCGACCTGAACAGAGGTCAAGGCCTTGGCCTGATCGCTCGTGAAACCTGCAACAGCGTCATCGCTAATGCTGTTGATTTGGTCCGCAGTCAGCGCAGCAACCTGCGTCGTGGAGAGCTTGGCAACCTGATCCGAAGTCAGACCGCTGACAGCGCCCGTGTCGAGCGAGACGATCTGCTTGGCGGAAAGACCTGCGAGCTGTTCTGTTTTCAGTACTGCAAGCTGTTCGGTCTTGAGAGCGCCGAGCTGAGATGCGTTCAGAGCACCAAGCTGCGTGCTGGTGAAGGCCTGCAGGGAGGCAGTTTCCAGCAAGGCGATCTCAGAAGTCTGGAGACCTGCGAGAGCCTTGGTGTTGATCGCTGCAATCTCATCCGCCGTGAAGTCCTTCAGTTCGTCAGCAGAGAGCGTGGCGACCTGACCGGAGCTCAGAACGGCGATCTGATCGGAGTCCAAAGCCTTGACCGCATCGGCGCTGAAGGCGGCGAGCTGAGCTGTGCTCAATGCCGTCAACTGCTGGTTGGTCAGAACGTTCACCTGATCAGTGGTGAGCGTGCTGAGCTTTCCAGGCACCAGAGCAGCGAGCTGCTTGGATGTGAGCGCGGCAACCTGACCGGTCGCAAGCAAGCCGACCTGTTCAGTCGTGAGCGAGGCGATCTGATTTGTGTTCAGAGAGCCAATCTGCGCGCCGCTGAATGCCTGCAGAGCAGCGGTTTCCAGCAGGGCAATCTCAGAAGTCTGGAGACCTGCAAGTGCCTTGGTGCTGATCGCTGCAATTTCATCCGTGGAGAAGGTCTTCAGTTCTTCTGCGGACAGGGTGGAGACCTGAGCAGATGTCAGAACCTTGGCCTGATCGGACGTCAGAGCCGTGATCGCATCACCACTGAAGTTTGCCAGCTGGTCGGAGGTCAGTGCAGCAACCTGCGTTGTGGAGAGCTTGGCAACCTGATCCGAAGTCAGACCGCTGACAGCACCCGTGTCGAGCGAGACGATCTGCTTGGCCGTAAGACCTGCAAGCTGTTCTGTTTTCAGTACTGCAAGCTGTTCGGTCTTGAGAGCGCCGAGCTGAGACGAAGTCATCGCACCAAGCTGCGCGCTGGAGAAAGCCTGCAGGGATGCAGTTTCCAGTGCACCGAGTACGTCACTCTGAAGACCGGCGAGTGCCTTGGTGTTAATGGCAGCAATCTCGTCCGCAGCGAACTTTTTCAGGTCATCTGCAGACAGCTTGGCAACCTGAGCAGAGGTCAGGACCTTGGCCTGATCGCTTGTGAAACCAGCAATGGCGTCATCGCTGATGCTGTCGATCTGGTTAGACGTCAGTGCAGCAACCTGTACCGCAGAGAGCTTTGAAACCTGATCCGAAGTCAGGCCGCTGACAGCACCGGAGTCAAGCGAGACGATCTGCTTGGCGGAAAGACCTGCAAGCTGTTCGGTTTTCAGTACGGCAAGCTGTTCGGTCTTGAGAGCGCCGAGCTGCAAGGAGTTGAACGCACCCAGCTGTGTGCTGGAGAAGGCCTGCAGAACAGAGGTTTCCAGCGAAGCGATTTCAGAAGTCTGGAGACCGGCAAGAGCCTTTGTGTTGATCGCTGCAATCTCATCCGTCGTGAATTTCTTCAGCTCATCAGCAGACAGCGTAGCGACCTGATCGGATTTCATGACGGCTACTTGCGCCGAGCTCAAAGCCTCCAAGCCCTCATCATTGAGAGCGCCGATCTGGCTTGCGTACATTGCCGCAACTTGTGTCGTCGTCAGGCCAACAACCTGAGCAGAACCAATCGCAGTCAACTGATCGACCGTTAGGCCTACAATTGCCTTGGCGGAGATTGCGCTGATCTTGTCGCTGCCGATGGACGACATTATGTCGGTGTTCAGCGCGCCGATCTGCGTAGAACTAAGAGCACCAATCTGCGCATTGCTGAGCGCAGCGATGTCAGCCGATGTGAGTGACTTCATCGTAGTGGTGGAAAGATTGCTTATCTGCTTGATCGAAAGATTAGCTACAATTGACGTCATGGACGCGTGCCCCCGTTTGGCAAATGACAAATGTTATCTGCGCCGGGCAACATGAATGGCTTCAAACCACGCATAGCTGCGCGAACGATCAAACGTTCGCAAACCAGCGCACCAAACCGACGGCAAAGTCGACCCGGCGCCCGTCAGGGCAATAACGATCCTTGGAAAACATGGCTTTCGAGAGCCGGCGTACTGGAAGGCATCATGCACGCAGAGCCCTTACGGGCTCCGACCTTTTACGCCAAATAATTTGAGATTGTCATGAACAGGCACATATGCAGCTTATCATTAGCTGCGAGTGCATTGCCCACTTCCCACCTCAGCGACTGGACTATTCTCTATAACCTTTTAAAATTTGGTTAATTCGAAGTCCTATTACAACCACTATATTGGAATGATTCGACCTGTAACCAAAAGCCCGATTTAAAAAAAACAGTACTAAAGAGACGAAATCTCTTTGATACCCGGGTGTTTTTCCAGATCACTAAAACAGAGCGTGAATTTCATCCACAGGATGTACAAAATGAAGATTTGTTTTTCAACGTAAAAAAACTCCTATTTCTTCAGACTTTTTTTGGGCGTCGCCCCAACGGAAATCTTTAACCACACAGTAAAAAATGTTATTTCATCAGTATAGATATATTATGTTCTTAATATCAATCATATAATTTCATTGCCTCCATGCAACGTAGCAGCGCAGGCTCCATCTAGTCCAACTATACAGCGGCATAAACCGTTTAGCGCATCTCATGAGTTGCGCCGGCGCCCGACCTCAAGGCTGGCGCGCGACTGAACATAGGCGTTTAGGTGCGGCCTCGACCGCCAGATGCGTGACGGAGCTAGAGGCTGTATGCTGATGAGCATGGCGTAAACGCGCGAGTTCGGAAAATACTTCTACTCCAATATTATGTTGAAGACAGTACATTTGCGGGTTTGCGCCTGCAACGTCCCTTGCCAGAGCCTCATTTGCCTGTAATGAAGCTAAAAAGCCTGACGTTACGGGAGGATAAACGCATGACGACGATGACGGAAGCGAACATCAAGCTTGGTGTCGTTCTGGCTGGGGCCGAGGCACAGCAATCGTCTCTGAGCGTTGAGACGCTGGTGGCTAACGGTCTTATTCCAGACAGTATCGAAACGGGAATGGCTGCGCAGGCCATCGCCACCGGCGCAATCGGCAAGGAAGTGGCTGGCTGGAAAATCGCCATGAATAATGGTCGCGCCGTCGCGGCTCCGCTGCTCGATCTCTATGACACCGCTGCAGAAGGTCCGCTGACCGTGCCGAAGCCGGGAACCGTGGCGGTTGAGATCGAAATCTGCTTTGTTCTTGCCAATGATCTTCCAGCTCTTCCAATCGGCCAGAGCTATACTCGCGACGTTATTATCGAGAATATTGCTTCCGTTCATCTGGGCGCTGAGCTCGTCAGCTATCGTCTCGTGGAGGAAAACAAGGCGCCCTTCCCGCTTTTCCTTGCAGACCGGCTGGGCAACCACTCTTTTGTTCTTGGCCCTGTAATTGAAGCTTCCACTCTTCAGGCGGTGGCCCTGCAGTCGCCCGATCTGCCACCGCTGACGCTTGAGGCAGACGATGACGTTCTCTTCGCCGCCGTGCCGAAGCATCCGCAAGTCGATCCGCTGGTACCTCTGGTTGACTATGCAAATGCGCAGATCGATAATCTGGGTGGGCTCAAGCGCGGTCAGGTCATCACAACAGGAAGCCTCTGTGGGCTTCTCCGCCTTTCCGATCATACCACCGTCAAGGCGACCTGGGCCGAGATCGGAGCACTGGAAATCACGCTTCCCGTCTGAAAACACAGTAATTACATTTAGTTAGCGCAAGACTCACATTTTTCTGCGTGAGCGCATGTGCAAATTCACCCCTCAGATTTCAAGGCCGTCCAAAGGCCATATTTCGCATTTTAGCCACAAAACGAAACGCCATCGCTGGTACACTCATCTCGGAGGACATTAAGGGAGGACTAACCGCGCAGGAGGCGTTGCGATGGCACGATCGATCACGAATGCGGTGGGCAAACCACTTTATTATAGCGATACTTCAACCGGCTTTTTCTCGGCAACGGGCTCCGGCCCTGATCTTTACGGCACCGGCGGCAATGATTCCATGTGGGGCGATGGCAGCGTCAACGTGACGATGCATGGCGGCACGGGCGATGACATCTACTACCTGTATTCGACCATCAACCGCGCTGTCGAGGCGCCCGGCGAAGGCATCGACACGATAGATACGTGGATGAGCTACACCCTGCCGGATAATTTCGAGAATCTGAGAGTAACCGGCGATGGCCGCCACGCTTTCGGCAATGATCTCGACAACATCATAACCGGCGGCTCCGGCAGCCAGACCATAGATGGCGGCGCGGGCAACGATGTGCTGATCGGCGGCGGCGGGGCCGATACTTTCGTCTTCTCCAAGGGCAACGGCACGGATCTGATTACCGATTTCGGTTCCGACGACTTCATCCGCCTCGATGGCTATGGCGTCACCTCCTTCGACCATCTTCTCAGTGCATCCAGCCAGAAAGGCAATGATCTCTGGCTCAATTTCGACAATGGTGAAAGCGTCGTTCTGGCAAATACGACGGCCAACGATCTCAAGCCGGAGCAGTTCAAGCTCAGCCTGGATCGGTCGCAACTGACCTCCACCTTCTCAGACGACTTCAACAGCCTTTCGCTCAGCAACGGAACGAGCGGCACCTGGGAGCCGAAATTCTGGTGGGCCGGAGAGCAAGGCGGCAGCTTGCACACCAACTCCGAAAAGCAGTGGTACATAAACCCGGCCTATCAGCCCACGTCGTCCGTCAATCCCTTCTCGATTCAGGACGGTATATTGACGATCAAGGCAGCGCCGACGCCGGATGCGATTTCTGACGCGGTAAACGGCTATGACTACACGTCTGGCATGTTGACCACCCACCCATCCTTCTCGCAGACCTATGGTTATTTCGAGATCAGGGCAGATATGCCTTCGGATCAAGGCGTTTGGCCTGCCTTCTGGTTGCTACCGACCGATGGCAGATGGCCACCGGAGCTGGACGTCATCGAGATGCGTGGGCAGAACCCGAACACGCTGATCCTTTCGGCGCACTCCAATGCATCCGGCCAGCAGACGTCGTCGATCAACAATGTCAGCGTTGCCAGCACTGAAGGTTTCCACAATTACGGCCTTCTCTGGGATGAAAACCACATCACCTGGTATTTTGACGATGTGGCGGTGGCGCAGATCGACACGCCTGCCGATATGCATGATTCCATGTATATGCTCGTCAACCTGGCTGTTGGCGGCATTGCAGGGACGCCTGCAAACGGCCTGCCAAATGGCTCGGAAATGAAGATCGATTACATTCGTGCCTATGAGCTGGAAGATCCAGCAACGGCAAGCGTTCAGCACCAGTCGCAATATCTGCTCGTGTGATCGCGGCTTAAGAGCCAGGCTGGCGTTTTATCTGCCAGCCTGTTTCGCCGGAGATGCTTTAGAGATGAGCGTGGCGTAATGCGCCTTCTTCTGCTCATACATATTGGCATCGGCGCGCTTCACCACATATTCGAGGCTCTCGCCATCCTCACTCGTCGCAACGCCGAGGGAAATGCCGAGCGGTGCGGTGGAGTAGAACTGGTTGTTGATCTTCAACAATTCGTAGATCGTATCCACCATGGTTGCCGCCGTCTGCTTGTCAGCACCCGGCATAAGAATTGCGAACTCGTCGCCACCAATACGGGCCGCGTGGTTGGGCGTGGAAACCACGCCGTTCAACACTTCTCCCAGCCGCCGCAAAAGTGCGTCGCCCGCATCGTGGCCCAGCGTATCATTGGCATCCTTCAGCCCGTTGAGGTCGATAATGATTGCGGAAACCGGGCGTAGCCTGTTGCGCTCCAGACGGTTCAACTCGTCGGCATAGAAAGCGCGGTTGTAAAGCTTGGTCAGCACATCATGCTTGCCGAGATATTCGAGATAGGCCTCAGCCTTCTTACGTGCAGTAATATCGGTCAGCGCCACCTGGACCAGAGACCAGTCGTGCTCGTATCCCGGGAAGACCGAAAATTGCAGCAGCACATGCCGCTCCGAGCCGTCCAGCGCGTAGTTGACGATTTCCCGCTGGTGGAACAGGTTGCCGTTCCACAGGTCCATCAGTTGCTCACGGAAGGGCTTTTCCATCTCGTCGCGGAAGATATCCCCCAGTCGATGCAGCAACGTTTGCCTGTCCGGGGCACAAAACAGATCGAGCGTTGACTGATTGATGTCAATGACGCGAATTTCGCTCATACATTGCCGCACGAATTCCGGGTGTACATCCATGAAGACGCGGAAATCCGAGATGCCACGCTCCTTCGCGTCGTCGATCAGCCGTTTCACATAGCTGAAATCTTCGACCCACAGCGAAACCGGCGAGTGCTCGAACATGCCTTCCGCGTAAAGACGGTTCTTTTCTTCACGCCTGCGCGCTTCTTCGCGCTCGGTCACATCCTCCGTCGTCAGCAAAATGCGGTCAAGAGAGGCTTCATGCCCAGGAATGACCGCGCCACGCAACTGAATATCGAGACGCCTGCCGCTCAGCGCATAATTGACGGCGTGGCTGGAGAACGTCGTCTCGCCGTCCCATAGCGCGCCCAGTTCGTTGATATGGCTTTCCAGCATGTCATCACGGAAAACCAGATGCAGATTTCCGATCAGATGATCGAAATCCTTCGCCTCGAAAAGGTCGAGCGTCTTTCCGTTGACTTCAAGCACCTTGATTTTCTTGGAGCAGCGTTCGACGCGAGAGAGATCTTCCCGCAAAAATGCGCGAAGATCGGTAACGCCAGCGGCACGCCAAAGATCGAACTGCTTCTTTACGCCCGAGAAGTCTTCAATCCACATGGCCACGGGTGCCAAAGCGAATATGTCTGCATCGAATTCTCGGGTCATGGCAATGTCTCTGCTGCTGCGCAATGGAGACTTCCCTAAGGGAAGATGCTCCACACATTACCCCTCTTCAGAAAACACTCAATAAGCAATAACTTATCGCAGTGCAAAAAAGAGGTTACCAGAGCTTAACGTGGCGGTTTACGTCCTTGTAGAGCAGGTAGCGGAAACGTCCCGGCCCACCTGCATAGCAGGCTTGAGGGCAAAAGGCGCGCAGCCACATGAAGTCGCCCGCCTCCACTTCAACCCAGTCATCATTGAGGCGGTAGACCGCTTTGCCTTCCAGCACGAACAGTCCATGCTCCATCACATGGGTTTCCATGAAGGGAATGGTCGCGCCGGGCTCGAAGGTCACCACGTTGAGGTGCATGTCGTAACGACCGTCAGCCGGATCGATAAAGCGGGTCGTTGCCCACTTGCCTTCCGTTTCCGGCATGGCGGCCATCTCATGCTCATCCTCATGGGTAAAGATGGCTGGCGGCAGTTCCAGCCCCTCCACTACGTCGAAGACCTTTCGCACCCAGTGGAATTTGGCAGGCGTGGTGCCGGTGGCGCGCAGCGACCAGATGCTGCCCGCCGGAATATATGCAAAAGAACCGGCGCGGAGTGCGTGATCCGTGCCATCGAGTGTAATCGTCATCTCGCCATCGACCATGAAGATCGCTGCCTGTGCACGGGCATCCGGCTCCGGCTTCGTGCTTCCGCCACCCGGCTGCACTTCCATGATATATTGCGCGAAAGTTTCCGAAAAACCCGTCATGGGCCGCGCGATGATCCAGGCGCGCGCGTCGGTCCAATGCGGCAGAACGCTGGTCACAATATCGGAAAGAACGCGCTTCGGGATAACCGCATAGGCGGTCTTGAATACCGCCTTGCTGGACAGCAACTCGGTCTGGCCCGGCAGGCCACCAAAATCGGAATAATAGCGCTTCTTTTCCATCATGCACTCCAAAGCAGGCTCTCGTTACGAAAGCTGTAAAGCCTTTCGGTGCTGATGGGAATCCGGTCTGAATGGAAAACCGCAGCGCTCCAGCAAGAAGCACCGCGGCTTTGGTCAAGCATCTGACGATTAAAGCTTGCGGATGATTCCGTAGACGATGTTGCGGTTTTCGCCGAAGAAGACTTCCGCGTGAACCGAGTTGGCATCGACGCTGGCGTTGATGATGTTCCACATGTCCGACTTGGTGCGCAGAAGAAGCGCCCAGTTCATGAAGCTTTCCATGTAGCCGTCGACGCCGATCTCTTCCGCGAAGTTGGCAAACAGGAATGTACCGCCGGGCTTGAGCATTTCCAGGCAGCGCTGCGTCAGCTTGATCGCGACCTTGTCGACCAGATAATCGTAAAGCCCTGCGGCATAAACGAAATCGAAGGTGCCGAGATCATGCTTGCGCGCCAGTATGCCCTTTACCGAGCCGTCAATCGCTTCGACGCAGGTGCCATGAAAATCACGGGAGATGGAACCGATGCTGAGCGGATCCTGATCCAGCGCAACCCACCGCTTGATATGCCCCTTGGCAAGCGCCTGCGAACGGTTCGCCTCACGCAGATGCCCGGCGGCGATCGTCAGGATTTCCGTTTCCGGCCCCCGCTCTAGCGTAATCTGATCGACATAGCGGGTCAAAATATCGCGACGCTCGCGCACCGCAACCGATGAGGATGCATCCTTCGTGTAATCGTAAAGAGCGGCCCCGATGGGAGACGCTGCAGCAATCTTGTCGGCTACGCTCTCATGGCCGTAGATGAAATCCAGAAGCTGGGCATCGCCGGAATAGCCGCGCGGCTTCTCGAAAGACCAGTTCGTAAACGGATCTTGCAGGAAATAATCAGAGACCGGATGATCCTGAATGAGAGGGATAAGCTCTCTCCACACGCTCGAATGGTATTTTTCACGTACAGTATGCAATCTTCCGGCCACTGAATGTATTATGGTCTGTGGCGAGACCCCGCTTAGAAATTGCTGTTGTGCCAAATTGAGAATGAGTGCAATCTCTGCTTGGGAAAGTGCTATTTGCTCTTGAAACTGCGAGCCTCTTTTAGCAAAAATTTCCTCAGATATAGCTTCCGGTGTGATCAAACTCTCGCCATCGAATACAGTATTACTCATCTGGGTCACTAACGTCTCTCCTGTTTAAGACATTGTTAACCCTAGGATAATTTCAACTGGATGGCGATAGGATTCATTGTTGGAAAAGGAACAAACAGGAATTTATTTCTAGGTTTCTGCGGTTAAGGTAAATCTAATGCAGCAATGTCGAACAACCGGATTTAAAGAAACTTAATGCGCCCTGGGGTATAGTCCCGCCGCCAATTCCTCTTAAGCTTTAAAAGAAGAGAGGGAAAAGGAAGGTCATAAGCGACCGCAGCAACAAGATGATCAAGGTAAGAATGATTACTTACTGAGAAAATATTGCAACCTATGGAACAGTGCATGAAGCACACTTTGGCAGATGTGGTAGAGCTTGACCTGCATGCGGATGCATCGCGAAAGCGGTCTTCCAATGCTTTGCGGAAGCTTTTTTTCGAAGAAGCCGATGCTAAACGTCGCAAGGCCATCCGGCAGGGGCTTTGGGTCGCTGTTCCCATCTATCTCTTGTTTTCGCTGACGGATGTGCTGCTGGTTCCGGATGTATCCATCCACACCACCTTCGCGCGCTTCGTCGTCGGCATCGCGGCACTGATCGTTCTGGAATTGCAGATCAGGGCGTCCATCAAGACTGACCATATGGACGTGACCTGCGCAGCAGCGCTCGTTTGCGGCTATATAGGCTGGCTGGTTCCATCCATGATGACCAGCTACGTCACCAATATGTCCTATTACATGGTCTTCGGCGCCATCTTCATGATGGGCGCGAACCTGTTCTTCACCTTCAATTTCGTTCTCTCGCTGGTCGCTTCCAGCCTCGTTCTCGCCACCTATTTCGTCGCGCTGAGCTTCTTTCACGAAGACATCTACTACCAGATCGCTTTCGGAACCTTTTATCTCTCCTGTTTCATCTTCACCTCCTATGTGAACTGGCGCCTGAACCGGGAGCGCTACCACGTTTATCTCAACGCCATGGAAGCCAAGGTTCAGCAGCGAGAGGCGGATGAACGGGGCGAGGCGCTTTTGCGGCTTTCCAACACAGACCCCCTCACCGGCGTTGCCAATAGGCGCGCGATAGACGCCCGGCTGCGTGAACTCTGGAACGGCTGGGTGAAATCCGAAAAGAAATTCGCGGTCTTTCTGATCGACGTGGATTTCTTCAAGAAATACAATGACTATTACGGTCATCAGGAAGGTGATCGCTGCCTGGTGCGCGTTGCGCAGACCTTGCAGGATGTCATGAGCGAATATGACGCCGTCGTCGGTCGTTATGGAGGAGAGGAATTCATCGCTCTCGCGCACTTTCACAAGCCGCGCGATCTCGAAAAGATTGCCGATATGCTGCGCAAATCCGTCGAGAGCCTGTGCCTTGCTCACGAGCGTCGCCGGGATGGCACATCGATCATCACCGTCAGCGTTGGCGCGTCTTACGCGCGCACCGTTCCGCAGCCAAAGCTGGAACGCGTCATCAATGAAGCGGACCGCGCGCTTTACCTTGCGAAGGAAGGCGGGCGGAACAGGATAAAGCTCTTCGATCCGAACGATCCCATCACCAGCGATGACACCGAGAATGTTGCAGCGCTGCTGAACATCGCCATCGAGCAGGACCTCGTTTCACTGGTCTATCAGCCGATCCGCGACCTCTCTTCCGATGGTGTGAAGGGTGCAGAAGCGCTCATGCGGTTGCGTCTCCTTGACGGAACGATGGTTCCTCCCAACATCTTCATCCCCATTGCGGAACGCACCGGCGCTATCATGGATCTTGGCCTTTGGGCTATTCGGCGCGCGTGCCAGCAGATGCTCCAGACCGACAAGGTACCGATCGTCAGCGTCAACGTGTCGCCGATCCAGCTGAAACGTCCCGGTTTTGCCACCGCCGTTGCGGCAATCCTCGGAGAGCTTGGAATTGCGGGAGGGCGACTGGCTTTCGAGATTACCGAAGGGCTGGAGATGGACATGAATTCCGATGTCCTTCACTGTATCAGCGATCTCAAGACGCTCGGCATCAAAATCTGGCTGGACGATTTCGGCACCGGCTTCGCGGGCCTGTCATGGCTGCGGCTGATCGAATTCGATACCGTCAAGATCGACCGATCCTTCCTGCACGACAGCGCAACGCCGCGTGGAAGACTGATGCTGAAAGACATCATCGGCCTGATCCGCAACCGCGGTCCCAAAATCCTTGTGGAAGGCGTGGAAACGGATGAGCAGCTTCAGCTGATGCGCGAATTCCACATCGATCAGGTTCAGGGCTACTTCGTCGGACGCCCTGTCCCTGCCGAGAAATTCGAGGAAAACACGACGCCGTATATTTTGCGAACCGGTCTTGTTCGTCCGGCTTGAGCTGCTCTAAGCAGTGCCAGTAAGCCACTCCGTTACAGCCATCTCAGCCTCCGCTCGCGTCGGCGTGCCGATCCGCCCGCCAAAAATCTTGCATTTCAAAGCCGCAGCAACAGAGGACAATTGAATTGCCGCGCGGCTCTCCATTCCCTCTGCCATGGCCAGCGCGAAAGTGCCGTGGAACACATCACCCGCGGCCAGCGTATCCACCGTCTCGATTTTCATCGTGGATTGAAAATGCACTTCTGGGTCACCCGCCTCGGTCCAGTAGCAGCCGAGGGGCCCGGCGGTAACGGCGATGAATATCTCCGGGTAGCGCTGGTGCAGCACGGGCAGCATGGCGGCGACATCGGAGATGCCGGTCAGGCGCTCCGCTGCCGGTTCCGAGAAGATGATGTGACTTGCAGCGGGCGCGAGCTTTTCCAGCGTTTCGACGGGGGCGACGTCTCCGTCCAAAATAGCGGGCTTGCCCAGTGCACGGGCGACGGTCAACACATCCAGCGCCAGTTCCGGCCAGCGCACATCCACCAGCACGGCATCAAAAGGCGCGATATCGGCCTCTGTGCAGGAGCGTTTGGTTTCGTGAAGCTTGTGATCGTAGAAGGGCACGATCAACCGCTCGCCGCGGTCATCGATGATGATGGTGGAGAGCGCCGAGCGGGCACCTTTCGCCACGGTCATGCCTGCCGTGTCGATCCCGCTTTCTAAGAGATCACGCAAGATTCGAGTGCCGGTTTCATCATCGCCCACGGCACCCCAAAGGCTTGCACGCCCGCCCATGCGGTGGACGGTATAGGCTGCGCTCGATGCCATGCCCTCGGCAATCTGCACCATCTCATAGGGCAGGACTTTGCCTTGGCCGGTGGGCATATCATGCACGCGAAACAGCGTGTCCAGCACGGCAGCGCCTACGCAAAGTACGCGCTTACCGTGGTTCTCGTCTTCAACTGCAACTGTCATCGAAACTCAGATTCGCTTGCCTGTTTCCTTGTCGAAGAGGTGCGCGGAAGCGGGATCGATGGCAACACGAACCGTATCGCCAAAGCGAATATCCAGCCGCTCGCGGAACAGGCAGGCGATCTCTTCGCCTCCGCAGTTCAGCTTGGCGTAGATTTCAGAGCCGGTGCCTTCTACCAGTTCGACGCGTCCTTCGATGCCGGTATCCGCAGCGCGGATATGTTCGGGGCGGATGCCATAGACCAGATCACGACCGCCGAGTGCTGCCGGGTCGGCAGTCGGCGGCAGGGGCAGCGTTACGCCCTTGGCCGTGCGGAATATGCCTTCCTCCACGCGCCCGCGAACGAAGTTCATGGCAGGCGAGCCAATGAAGCCCGCAACGAACAGGTTGGCGGGGCGGTCGTAAAGCTCCAGCGGCGCGCCGATCTGTTCGATCACGCCATCATGCAGAACCACGATCTTGTCGGCCATGGTCATAGCTTCAACCTGATCATGCGTCACATAAATGGTGGTGGTGCCGATGCGCTGGTGCATGGCCTTGATCTCGCCGCGCATCTGTACGCGCAGTTTGGCATCGAGGTTGGACAGCGGCTCATCGAAGAGGAAGACTTGGGGATCGCGCACCAGCGCGCGGCCCATCGCAACACGCTGGCGCTGGCCGCCCGAGAGCTGGCGTGGATAACGATCCAGCAGTTTTTCCAGACCGAGAATGCCCGCAGCCTTATCCACCTTCGCCTTCGTTTGCGACGCATCGACCTTCTTCAGCTTCAGCGCAAAGCCCATATTCTCGGCCACCGTCATATGCGGATAGAGCGCGTAGTTCTGGAAGACCATGGCGATATCGCGGTCACGGGCGGGGAGGTGGCTGACCTCGCGTGCGCCGATGTGGATTTCGCCATCGCTGACCTCTTCCAGCCCCGCGATCATACGCAGAAGCGTGGACTTGCCGCAGCCGGAGGGGCCGACGAGCACGACGAATTCGCCGTCACGAATATCGATATCGATGCCGTGGATGACGTTGACCGAACCGAAGCGCTTTTGAACGTTTTGAATATTGACCGGTGCCATGATGTTTATCCTAGATTTCGTTAGCCGCCCTTGACGGCACCTGCGGTAAGTCCTGCGACGATCTGCTTCTGCGCGAACATGGTCAGCAACAGAACCGGCAGCGTCACGATGAGCGCTGCGGCAGCCAGCGGCCCCCAGCTGACCTGTTCGAAGGACAGCATGTTGTAGACCGCGACCGGAAGCGTGCGGGTTTCACGGCTGGCAAGCACGATGCCGAAGACGAAGTTGTTCCATGAGAAGATGACGGCGAGGATGAAGGACACCACGATGCCGGGCTTGGCGATGGGCAGCGCCACCAAACGGAACACCTGCCATGATGATGCGCCATCGATGCTGGCAGCTTCTTCCAGTTCCTTCGGTGTCGTTTCGAAGTAACCGATCATGATCCAGACCACGATTGGCACCGTCACCACCAGATGGATGATGATCTGCGGCCACAGCGTGCCGAGAAGGTTCAGCCATTGGAACAGCAGAAACAGCGGAATGAGGAAGGAAAGGCCGGGCGTCATACGCGCAATCATGATGACGATGGCCGCCTTCTCAGCCTTCAGCCGCGCAATGCCATAGCCTGCGGGAACGCCGATGACGAGGGCGAGGAAGGTGGCTGCGCCCGTGACCAGAACGGAGTTCCAGAAGTAGAGGAAGAAGTTGTTCTCCTCGAACACCTTCACATAGTTCAACCATGCGAAGCGTTCCGGGATGAGGATCGGCGGATAGGCGCCGTTGTCGATTTCGAATTTCAGCGACAGCGAGATCATCCAGAGAAAGAACAGGATGACGGGCGAAATCATCACCAGAGCGACGAGAAACAGGCTGATGCGGTCTATGGTTTTGCGGGTCATCAGCGGTCCTCCATCTCGTTCCACTGGGTGCGCGCACGAACCATCAGAAGAACGAAGGACAGCGCGATGATGACGATGAAGAAGACGACAGCCATGGCCGAGCCGTAACCGATGTCGTAATAGGCGAATGCCGTGTTGTAGAGGTAGATGTTGATCGTTTCCGATGCCGTGCCGGGCCCCCCTTGCGTCATCGCATAGATGATGTCGAAGCTTTTGACGGCATCGATGGAGCGGATGATGACGGCGATCATCAGGAAGGGCGCGATCATCGGCATGGTGAGATAACGGAATTTCTGCCACGCATTCGCGCCGTCGATTTCGGCACTTTCGTAAGGCTCACGCGGCACGGCGGCGAGACCACCCAGCACGATGAGCATGACGAGCGGCGTCCACTGCCATGTTTCCACCAGCACCAGCGACGGAATGACGGTGGACTGGTTATATATCCACTCCAGCGGACCAATGCCGATGAAGGACAGAAGGTAATTCAGTACGCCGAGCTGCGGGTGGAACATCATGGTCCAGACGAGTGCAATGGCGACCGGGGTCGCCATCATCGGCATGACAAACACGCCGCGCAGAAAACCGCGCAGCGGGAACTGCGCATCGAAAACAAGGGCAGCCAAGGTGCCGAGAAACAGCGGGGCCACAACCGACAGCGCCGTATAGACCAGCGTATGCCACATCGATTCCCAGAACCGGGCATCGCTTGCCAGACGGATGTAGTTATCGAGGCCGATGAAACTCTGCTCCTGCCCCAGCGTCCAGCGCTGCGCGCTCATCCACAGGGTAAAGACCCATGGAAAAACGATGACTGCGGCGATGACGACGAGTGCCGGAATGACGAAAGGCCAGTAGTTGGGAGCAAGCCGCGTGGGCTTGCTCCTTCTGACGACTTTCGTTGTCTTGGCGACATTTTCGATGCTGACAGACACCATTATCCCTCGCTGCGTGCCAGAACAGGCGTGAACTGTTCCGTCGCCTTCTTGAGCTCTTCGGCAGGATCAGCACCGCCGATCATGTTGGTGAGACCGACGCCGTAGATGTCGCGGAATTCCGTGACGGGAATGATGACCGGCAGTGCGAGCTTGGAAACCTTGCCCGAACCGACGACGGCATCCAGCCACTCGCCCGGCATTTTCACGCCTTCGCGAACCTTGGCATCTTCCAGAATGGACTGGCGGAACGGAACGCCCGCACCGGCCTGCAACAGACGCGCACCCATTTCGTGCGAAATCGCCCACTGGCAGAAGAGGTAAGCGGCTTCCTTTTTCTGGCTGGCTTCGACCACGCCGAGACCGTCGCCGAACGTGCCAGCCGCCTGCTGTGCCGGGCCCTTTGGCATGACGCCGTAGCCCGCCTTGCCGACGACGCGGGATTTTTCCGGGTTTTCGATTGGCGGCGCAAAGCCGACGCCATCGAACCACATGCCGATCTTGCCCTGAAGGAAGGCAGACTGTGCTTCGGCCCAGTTGAAGCCGGAGACGCCGGGAGGGGCGGATTTGGTCATCAGGCGCTGATAAAGCTTCGCCGCCTCAACCGCTTCCTTGGTCTGCGTGTCGATCTTGCCGTCCACGATCGGGGTCGCGCCGTAACCCAGCATCAGTGAGGTCCAGACCGGCGTGTTGGCGTTCTTCAGGCCGCGGGCCACGAAGCCATAGGTGTTGGTGGACGGATCTGTGAGGGCTTCAGCCGCGGACACCAGCTCTTCGAAAGTCTGCGGATATTTCAGGCCCTTGGCGTCGAAGAGTTCCTTGTTCCAGTAGAGGATCCAGTAATCCACCGAGAAGGGCAGCGAGCGCAGAACGCCGTCGCTATCCTTGGCAAACTGCATGCCTGCCTCAGCAAAATCGCTTTCAACGAGAGACGGATCGGTCAGCGATGGGTCTTTCAAGAAGCCGCTGATATCGGCCAGCCACTTGCCCTTTTCGAACTGCCGCTTCTGAACATGGTAGCTGAGGTGAACTACGTCGAAGCTCGGCTTGCCGGAAGAAAGCTCGATGACGACCTTCTGGCGCTGCTGCTGCTCGGGCGTTGCCTCGGCATTGACCTTGATGCCGGTCAGCTCTTCGAATTCCTTGATATATTTCAGCAGGGTTTCGCTGCGCGGGCTCTTGACCAGATTGACCTCGAGCGTGGTGCCCGCGTGCTTCTTCCAGTTCACCGCTGCTGAAGCGGAGCGAACGCCAAGCATGGCGGCACCGCCAAGTGCTGCGGTGCCAGCCAGAAAGGCACGGCGCGTTGGACTCATGAATGAATGCGTCATCAGTTCCTCCTCTTGTGGCCGAAATCTCCTCACCCCGGCCTTGTTGATGTATTTACACGGCGAGCGCCCTGTCCCTCGCATTGCGAATATGGGCAACCAGCCTCTCGACAGCCTCATCGACTGCGCGCCGCTCGACGGCCTCCAGAATGGCGAGATGTTCCACCATCACCGATTTCACATGGCCAGCGATGCGAAAGCGCTCCTGATTGATGAGGCGCATCTTGATCGAATTGACGCGATAGGCGTTCGAAATGATCGAATTGCCAAGCGAATCGACGAAGGCGTCATGCATGCCCCAATCGACGGCCTGCGCCCGTGCATCGAGTTCGGCAGAGCTTTGGCCACTCTTGGAAAGCTCGGCAATATCCCGATGGTCCTTCAGAAGCACCGCTATCGCCTCATCGGATGCGGTGCGCGTGAAGTTGGCGATAGCCTCTTTTTCCAGCAGAATGCGGAACTGAAAGGCCTCGCGTATCAGGTTGATGTCGATATGGGCGACCTGAAGACCGCGCTGCGGCACGGTCTTGATCAGCCCATCGGCTTCCAACCTCGGGATCGCCTCACGGATCGCACCCAGCGGCAATCCTGTCAGTTCGACCAGACGACGCTGCGAGATGAACTGGCCCGGACGAACATCGCGCGCGAGGAGATGGTGCGTGAAGCTCTCATACGCCTTCTCTCTCAACGTGGTCTGTTCGCCGGTGTCTTCCATCCGCTACTCCCCTTCAAGCCGCCTTGCTGCTGAACAGCGACTCGAATGCCGCTTCGATCTTTTTACGATTTTCAGCGGAAATGGAAACCAGCGGTGGACGAACGGCGTGCCAGATTTCCTCTCCGGTCAGATAGGAAACCAGAACCTTGACGGCTGGCGTGACGGGGTATTTCAGAAGCTCCACGACGAGGTCCTGCACGCGGGCATCATCCTTGCCATCCACAGCCATGGCGCGGATTTCTGCGGGAAGGAAGTTAGCACAGCCGGAAATGGCACCCTGCCCGCCCAGCCGAACGCCCTGCGCCAGATGACGCTCATCACCGATCAGAATGATGAGGTCGCTGTGTTCTGCCAGAAGGCGTTGCGTGTAAGGCCAGTCGCCCGACGAATCCTTTACACCGGTGACGACGCCGGGAAAGGCTTTCCGCAGGCGTCCGATGAGATCCACCGATAGCGCGACCATGGTGACGGACGGAATGTTGTAAACGAGGATATCCCGCGCGCTTGCGCCGATCTCATCGAAAACGGAAGAGAACCAGGCAAACAGTCCGTCATCGCTGACATTCTTGAAATAGGATGGCGGAGCAAGCAGGATGTTCTTCACCCCTGCACCAAGCGCCGCACTTGCCTGCTCCGCTGCATCCTGCGCCGAATCGACCAATACGCCGACAACGATATTTTTCGCATCGATCCCTGCATTCAGAGAGGCGGAAAGAACGTTTGCTCGTTCGCGGCCACCGATGGAGCTGCCTTCGCCCGTGGTGCCGAACAGCGTCACACTATCGCAGCCGGAAGACAGCGCTCTCTTTGCCTGCTTGATGAGCGCGTCGGTGGCAATCTCGCCGTTTTCTAGAAAAGGGGTCGTCAAGGCTGCCGAAAGGCCGAATTTACCAGTCACTTGCATGCTCCTCCAAAGCTGACGACAGCGTGATACGACATTAACATGTTAGTTGTAAAGAGGATAGTTTTCAGCTGTTCACTCTGCTGTGACGACGGGTTGAATTTCATGGCTGTGCCGCCGAGGACCTTTGATTGCCGGGGCATTCGCGCTTCTATTGCAGGCTGAAGCGGGATCGAAAGTGCTGGAATTTCCGTGGCAGGCCGGACACAGGGTAAAAGAAGCTTGGGAAAATTCGCTCTGAAAGCGCGCTTGGCAATATGTGATTAACCTTTATTTTTTATCTCATTTGCTGTGCCAATTGTCCGTTTATGATGAGTGTACAGGCTGTCATGCGTTTTCCCCGTTCCAATTTTAATAATTCCGTCAATGCGATAGAGGGGGGAGAAGTTGAACCGTCCGAAACCATGGTTCCAACGAACCAGACGTCTTCCCCAAACAGCCAGGCGTTAACCCCTGCGCAGCACGCTGCCGTTGGCCGCAATGCCGACGAGATCGCCGCAAATGCGATCGAGGGACGCGTGGATATGCCCGGCTGGCAGAATGCGTTTACGCTTGGGCCGAATGTGCGCTTTTCCCGCACGCCTCAAAGCATCTTTTCCAGCAAGGCTGCGACAGCAGGTCCAGAGGTGACGGCTGCGCAAACGGAGGCGGCTGAACCCGCTTCTGCCGAGGCCAGGCTTGAGGTCAAACAACAGACTGCGCCGGTTGAGCGCCGTATAGCAAAGCCTGCCATCCTTCCACAGCCTCCCGGTGCGACAGGTGCGCGCGCGCTGAGCTATCGCCTGCGTCGCGAACTGGCGCTACGCCAGCAGCAGGAACAGATGCAGCAGGCGGAGCGTGCCGCAGAGGTGGTTGTCGAAGCAGCGACCGAGGCGCCACAAAACGAGCAGATCGATGTCGCCTGCTTCCCGGCTGAACAGGTCAGGCAGCCTGAGCTCGATGTACCAGCTTTCGCCGCCTATCTTTCCGACGACATGTTCTGGGAGGCCATGAGCCTCGATGTCGACGGACAGATTGCGCCTGCCGCCCAACCCATGCGCTTGGCCGAACTGGCGCGCCTGAAAGCCCAGCGTCTTGCCGCCGCTCAGCCCCCCTCGCCTGCTCCGGCGGCTGATGCACGCCGGATAACGATCACACGGCAGGCACCTCCGCCTCAAATCGCTGCTCCTCAGCAGCAACAACAACAGCAGCAGCAACGCCACATCGCAACGCCGCGCCCCTCCTTCGCTGCCTTGGGCGGTTCAGCCATTGCGCTGTATCGGGAAGTTGGCGTGCGTGGCTACCAGCCTGCGGAAGTTGAGGCAGCGCCGATTGCAGAGGCTGCGCCGGTTCAGGAACTGGCGCCGGTGGCAGAGGCGGTCGAGCAGGCACCTGTCGAGGTTTCCGCGCCGCGCCGCGAGATGCGCACCGTTGCCCGCAACAATCAGCCCATGTTTCTGGATGCGCCGGTCTTCGGTGAAGGCGAGTACGAATATCCGCCTATCGACCTTCTGCAACAGCCGCAGGTTTTGCAAACCACGACCATGACGCCGGAAGCGCTGGAGCAGAGCGCCGGCTTGCTGGAAAGCGTTCTGGAAGACTTCGGTATCAAGGGCGAGATCATTGATGTGCGTCCGGGTCCCGTCGTCACGCTCTATGAATTCGAACCGGCACCGGGCGTGAAGTCTTCCCGCGTCATCGGCCTTTCGGATGATATAGCGCGCTCCATGTCCGCGCTCTCGGCGCGTGTTGCCGTCGTTCCCGGTCGCAATGTCATCGGTATCGAGCTTCCGAACCCTGTTCGTGAAACCGTCTATTTCCGTGAACTGATCGAATCGCCAGATTATGCTGAAACACGGATGAAGCTGGCGCTGTGCCTCGGTAAAACCATTGGCGGCGAGCCCGTTGTGGCGGAGCTGGCGAAGATGCCGCATCTGCTCGTAGCAGGCACGACCGGCTCCGGTAAATCGGTTGCCATCAATACGATGATCCTGTCGCTGCTCTACCGTTTGAAGCCGGAAGAGTGCCGGCTGATCATGGTCGATCCGAAGATGCTCGAGCTTTCCGTTTATGACGGCATTCCGCACCTGCTGACACCTGTCGTGACCGACCCGAAGAAGGCCGTCATGGCGCTGAAATGGGCCGTGCGCGAAATGGAAGACCGTTATCGCAAGATGTCGCGTCTTGGCGTTCGCAATATCGACGGTTACAATGCCCGCGCAGCTTCGGCCCGCGCCAAGGGCGAGACCGTGATGTGCAATGTCCAGACCGGTTTTGACCGCGCGACCGGCGAGGCCGTCTACGAGCAGGAGGAAATGGACCTCACGGCGATGCCTTACATCGTCGTCATCGTGGACGAAATGGCCGATCTGATGATGGTCGCGGGCAAGGAAATCGAAGGCGCGATCCAGCGCTTGGCGCAGATGGCGCGTGCGGCAGGTATCCACCTCATCATGGCCACGCAACGCCCATCGGTCGATGTCATTACCGGCACGATCAAGGCGAACTTCCCGACGCGCATCTCCTTCCAGGTAACGTCCAAGATCGACAGCCGCACCATTCTCGGTGAGCAGGGTGCGGAGCATCTTCTCGGGCAGGGCGATATGCTGCACATGATCGGCGGCGGTCGCATCGCGCGTGTCCACGGTCCCTTCGTGTCCGACGAAGAAGTCGAGAAGGTCGTCGCGCATCTGAAGACGCAGGGGCGCCCGGAATATCTCGGTACCGTTACGGAAGATGCGGACGAGGCCGAAGAGGGCGAGGAAGAAGACAGCGCCGTCTTCGACAAAACCGCTATGGCAGAAGACGATACTGCCGATCTCTATGAAAAAGCCGTCAAGGTGGTCCTGCGCGACAAGAAGTGCTCGACCTCCTATATCCAACGCCGCCTGTCCATCGGCTATAACCGTGCTGCGTCACTCGTAGAGCGCATGGAACAGGAAGGCATCGTCGGCCCTGCCAACCACGTCGGCAAGCGCTCCATCATTGTGGGTGAGCGCGATGCCCCTGAGGTGCCGGGCGCGGGAGACTGATCGCGATATCGGCGCGGTCACTCAAAAATACAGTGAGCCCCTAAAAAAGCCCGCCGCGCAATGACGCGGCGGGCTTATGGATTTACGGCAACGTTTGAAACGCCGTCGCCCCACCCTTACCCCGCCAAAATCGCCAGCAGCAGCAGCGCCACGATGTTGGTGATCTTGATTGCCGGATTTACCGCCGGGCCAGCCGTGTCCTTGTAAGGATCACCCACCGTATCGCCCGTCACCGAAGCCTTGTGCGCTTCCGAACCCTTCACATGGCGAACGCCGTCCTTGTCCACGAAGCCATCTTCGAAGCTTTTCTTGGCATTATCCCATGCACCGCCACCGGAGGTCATCGAGATGGCCACGAACAGACCGTTGATGATGACGCCGAGCAGTGAAGCACCGAGGGCTGCAAAGGCCGAGGCCTTGGAGCCGGAGATCAGCAGCACGCCGAAATAGACGACGATGGGTGCCAGAACCGGCAGCAGGGAGGGGATGACCATTTCGCGGATGGCCGCCTTGGTCAGCAAATCCACGGCTCTGCCGTAATCCGGCTTTTCCGTGCCCTGCATGATGCCGGGCTTTTCGCGGAACTGGCGGCGAACCTCTTCAACGATGGAGCCCGCCGCCTTGCCGACCGCAGTCATGGCGATACCGCCGAAGAGATATGGGATGAGACCGCCGAACAGCAGACCCGCAACCACATAAGGGTTGGAGAGGCTGAAGGAGATTTCACCTATTCCCTGAAAATAAGGATAGGTCTCCCCGTTCGCGGCAAAATAAGACAGGTCGTTCGAATAGGCTGCGAACAATACCAGCGCGCCCAGACCGGCGGAGCCGATGGCATACCCCTTGGTCACGGCCTTGGTGGTGTTACCCACCGCGTCCAGCGCATCCGTTGCCTTGCGCACATCAGGGTCGAGGCCCGCCATTTCAGCGATGCCCCCGGCATTATCCGTCACCGGACCAAAAGCATCGAGCGCCACGATCATGCCCGCCAGCCCAAGCATCGCCGTAACGGCAATGCCGGTGCCGAAGAGGCCCGCAAGCTGATAAGTCGAAATGATACCGCCGACGATGACGATGGCGGGCAGCGCTGTCGATTCGAGAGAAACGGCCAGACCCTGAATGACGTTGGTGCCGTGGCCAGTGACGGAGGCCTGGGCGATGGAGTTGACCGGACGCTTGTTCGTTCCCGTATAATATTCGGTGATCACCACGATCAGCGCCGTCACCAGCAGGCCGAGAAGGCCGCAGAAAAACAGGTTCGTGCCGGTAATATCCTTGCCCGCCACGGTGCCTATCGATCCCCAACCGATGGTGAGGAATGTCGCAACCGCAAGGCCCGCAACGGAGAAGATGCCCGTGGCGATCAGGCCTTTGTAAAGCGCGCCCATGATGGAGTTGTTGGTGCCGAGCTTGACGAAAAACGTTCCGGCAATGGAGGTGAGAATGCAGACGCCGCAAATGGCAAGCGGATAGAGCATCGCGCTTTCCAGCACCGGCGCACCGGCAAAGAAGATGGCGGCAAGCACCATGGTTGCGACGACCGAGACGGCGTAGGTCTCGAACAAATCCGCTGCCATGCCTGCGCAATCGCCCACATTGTCCCCGACATTATCGGCGATGGTGGCCGGGTTACGCGGGTCATCCTCTGGAATGCCCGCCTCAACCTTGCCCACAAGATCGCCGCCGACATCCGCACCCTTGGTGAAGATGCCGCCGCCGAGACGGGCGAAGATCGAAATCAGCGATGCGCCGAAGCCAAGCGACACCAGCGCGTCGATCACCTCACGAGAGCCGGTCGGGTGACCGAGAACCGAGGTGAGAATGAAATAGTAAATGGAGACACCGAGCAGTGCCAGACCGGCAACCAGCATGCCGGTAATCGCGCCGGATTTGAACGCGATATCGAGACCTGCCGCAAGGCTGTGAGAAGCGGCTTGCGCCGTGCGAAGATTGGCCCGGACCGAGACGTGCATACCAACAAAACCGGCAGCGCCCGACAAAACGGCACCAATGACGAAACCGACAGCAGCTTCGGCTGAGAGAAGAATCCATGCCGCTATCGTGACGATTACACCGACAATTGCGATGGTGAGATATTGACGGGTGAGGTAAGCCTGCGCGCCCTCACGAATATAGCCTGCTATTTCACGCATGCGCTCCGTGCCCTCATCGGCCTCCAGAACGCTTTTCGTTGCCCAAATCGCATAAGCGATAGAAAGGGCACCGCATAAAATTACCAATGCAATGACTGTCATTCGCACTTACCTCCCATTGTGCCGGGTCCTCAACTCCCTCCCCGGCGGGCGAAACCACATGCGGGGCGTGAGGCGCAAAGCGCCTTACGCCAAGGTGAGCCATTTGTTCCCCTCCCAAGGAAGAAACGGCATGCGGGTGGAGATTGCGTTGCCGGAAGGCGTCGCGTCAAGTGCGAAGATTAACAAGCAGTTGCTTATCTTTATGATTTTGGTTTTTGCGCTTTGCTGAATATCAGCGTCATCACCAACAGAAGGCAGAGACCCGCGACCGGCCAGATGACGAGGTTCATGACAGACCAGCCCCATGTGGTGAAGACCTTGCCAGACGAAAAGGAGGAAAGGGCGACCGTGCCGAACAGCACGATATCATGGAAGCCCTGCACCTTGTCCGCCTCATGCGGGCGGTAGCTGGAGGAAACGATGGAGGTTGCCCCGATGAAGCCGAAATTCCAGCCGGCTCCTAAAAGAATGAGCGCCAGCCAGAAATTCCAGAGCTCCACGCCCACATGCGCCACGATTGCGCAGGCCATGAGGATGACGAGGCCCACAGCCACGACCTTTTCCGCCCCGAATCGCGTGATGAGAATGCCGGTAAAGAAGCTGGGGCCGAACATGGCAAGTACGTGCCATTGAATACCAAGGGTCGCAAGCTCGCTTGGAAAGCCGCAGCCTACGACCATAGCAAGAGGCGCGCCGATCATCATGAAGGTCATCAACGCATAGGAGCCGATGCCGCATACCATGCCGGTCATGAAACGACGCGTTGCGACGATTTCTAGGAGTGGCCGTACAGGCTCGGTCGTTGCCGCTTGCTTAGGCTCAGGCAATTTCAGGAGCGTGAGGACGCCAGCAGCAATCAAACCAAGAGGCACGAGCGCAATGAAAGCACCTGCGAAAGTGACCGGGGCAAGAATATCCTTGCCGAAAATGGCCAGCTGAGGCCCAACGATTGCGGAGATCACTCCGCCCGCCAGAATCCAGGAGATGGCCTTCGGCTTGTAGAAGGATGGAGATGCATCGGCAGCGGCGAAACGGAT
Organism: Agrobacterium larrymoorei; assembly: GCF_005145045.1. Lineage (NCBI taxonomy): Bacteria > Pseudomonadati > Pseudomonadota > Alphaproteobacteria > Hyphomicrobiales > Rhizobiaceae > Agrobacterium > Agrobacterium larrymoorei. The sequence goes on along the minus strand of NZ_CP039692.1, from coordinate 1,399,043 downwards.
TTTCTGCGTGAAGCCACCCGCGAGCCCGATCAGCATCAGGCCCAGCGCAAACAGCCAGAAATCCGTTCGAAACAGCGCGGTTGCTGCAAGTGCGCCGCCTGTGGAGCATAGCAGCGCACCGAGAATGAAACCCGCCTTCCGCCCGAGAAACTTTGCAGCCAGAGCGACCGCAATGGCACCGAAGGCAACGCCGATGTTGAAACCGGTGAGCGGAGCGGTGGCCAGAGACTTGTCTGCACCGAGAAGCTGATATCCCGCCAAAGCGCCGACGGAAAAGCTCAGAGGCCCGGCAGATCCAAGGATTGCCTGAGCGATGGTCAGGAGAAAGACATTGCGCTTCGCCTCAGAAAGTTGGCCTTCCAGACCAGCAACCGATACCGCGCTCATGTCTTCCTCATTCCATGTTGATCAGCGCTTGGCCTCGCCGCGCACCTGTTTGGCAATGCGATCAAGAACCGCATTGACGAGCTTCGGCTCGTCGTTCTCGAAGAATGCGCGGGCGATTTCCACATATTCGGTTACGATAACGGCAACCGGAACATCCTTGCGCTCAAGAATTTCGAAGGTGCCAGCGCGCAGAATGGCGCGAACCGTGGTGTCGAGGCGCGAAAGCGGCCAGTCTTCCTGAAGGGCGGAGCGCACCAGCGGGTCGATCTTGGTCTGATCTCGCACGACGCCGGAGACGATGGAGCGAAACCAGGAAGGATCGGCTTTCAGATAGGTCTCGCCATCCACTTCCTTGCCGAGACGATGCGCTTCATACTCGGCGACCACTTCCATAACGCCCGTGCCACCGACATCCATCTGATACAGCGCCTGCACGGCGGCAAGACGTGCTGCACCGCGCTGGTTTACCGGCTTGATGGAAGGCTGACGCGGTTCTGCGCCGTTTTCGACACTCGTCATGCTATCAACCACCCAGCTTCTTCTTGAGTTCGATCATGGTCAGCGCTGCACGGGCAGCAAAGCCGCCCTTGTCCTTGTCCGACCGGCGAACGCGTGCCCAGGCCTGCTCGTCATTTTCGACGGTCAGGATGCCGTTGCCGATGGCAAGCGATTCGCTGACGGTGAGATCCATGATGGCGCGGGAGGACTCGTTCGCAACGATATCGAAGTGATAGGTCTCACCGCGAATGACCATGCCGAGTGCAACGAAGCCATCATATTCCGTACCGCCATTATCTGCGCCATCCAGCGCCATGGCGATGGCTGCGGGAATTTCCAGCGCGCCGGGAACGGTGATGATGTCATAGGTGGCGCCAGCCTCTTCAAGCGCAAACTTTGCGCCATCGAGCAGTGCATCGGCCATATCGTCATAAAAACGAGCTTCTACGATGAGAAGATGGGGCTTGGACATGGGAGTTTCCTGAAGCTTACGCCGGATCATACCGGCTTTTGGCGCGGTCAAACCATGGCTTGCAGCGCTTGGCAAGTATTTTTAATGCATTGCTGCCGCGTGGGCGGCGTTTGGTCGCGTCATCCGGCCCGCCAATCAGCTCCGTTGCAGCGCCAGATGAACGCCAAGCCCCATCAAAACCGTGCCCGCCGCACGCCGCGCAATCGCCTGCGCGAATGAGGATCGTTTCAGCCGCCCCACCATCGCGCCTGCCAGGATAACACCCACCAGATCCGCCGAGGAGAAAATGAAATTCACCGCCACGCCGAGGATCAAGAATTGCAGCCACACCGGAAATGCCGCTGCGGGATCGACGAACTGCGGCAGAAACGCCAGAAAGAACAGCGCGGTCTTAGGGTTCAACACATCCACGATGATACTGTCTACAAAAGCCCGTTTGGCCGACTTCGGCTCGATCATGACGCTCGCCGTTCCATCTTCAAGCTTCGAGCGAAGCATCGAAAAGCCAAGCCAGATCAAATAGCACGCGCCCCCAAGCTTCACGGCAAGATAGAGCCACGGCACCGCCTGAAACAGAACCGACAGCCCTGCCGCCGCTGCAAAAATATGAACATAGCAACCAACATGAATCCCAAGAACCGCCATCACCCCGGCAAACCGCCCCCGCGCCATGGTCTGCGCCGCGGCATAAAGCATGGCTGGACCGGGAATATAGGCGAAAAGAGCGGTCGTCACGAAGAAAGCCGCAAGCAGTTCATAAGATGGCATGTTGACTCCGAGGCAGTGCAGCGCGTTCAGGCGCCGCTCTCCGTCACCATCCTACTTCGACGGAAATTCCGCAAGGCGTGCGGCGTAGCGGGCCATCGTATCGACTTCGAAATTGACGAAGTCGCCCGGGTTGCGCTCACCCCAGGTCGTGACAGTGAGTGTGTGACGGATCAGCAGCACGTCGAAATCCTGGCCATCGACTGCGTTTACGGTCAGAGACGTGCCGTCCAGTGCGATGGAGCCTTTCGGTGCGACGAATTTTGCCAGATGTTCCGGCGCGCGCAGGCGGATACGCACGGCCTCGCCCTCAGATTCGACGGACAGAATTTCTGCCTTGCCATCGACATGGCCGGAGACGATGTGCCCGCCGAGTTCGTCGCCGATCTTGAGGGCGCGCTCCAGATTGACCTTCGTGCCCTGCTGCCAGTCGGAAATCGTCGTCAGGCGCAGCGCCTCTTCCCAGGCTTCGACTTCGTACCAGCGTTCGTTGCTGCCATCTTCCGGCAGCTTCGTCACCGTCAGGCAGACGCCGCCATGGGAAATGGAAGCCCCCATATCGATGGTCTTCGGATCGTAATTCGTGGCCACGCGCAGGCGCACGCCCTCAGGCAGCGGCTGCAATTGCGAAACGGTTCCAACATCCGTGACGATACCGGTAAACATCAAAGCGGCCTTTCATAATCGAAGCAGCGATCCTGACCATAAGCCGTCTCACTGACAAAGGAATATTGCTGTGGGATATCGGCGCGCTTCAGCGGCGTTTCAATACCACGCTCGCCGATTATGACCGGGCTTTCGAACAGAAGAATGCGGTCTACGAAACCTGCATCGAGGAAAGCCCTCGCTGCCACGGCGCCGCCCTCGACGAGGAGTTCCGACATTCCGCGCGCGCCGAGGGTTAGGAGGAAGTCTTCAAGGTCTTCGACCTGAAGGATTTCGACGCCTGCGGCTGTCAGGTCGGAGCGTCTTTGGGTAAGATCGCCGCTTTTCCCGCCATTGGGTATCTCCACCACAACGACCGGAATATCCTTGGCAGTTTTCACCAGTTTCGAACTCACCGGCAATTCCAGCCGCCTGTCCAGCACGAAACGGACCGGCGAATGATGCTCCAGCCCGGAAATGCGAACATTAAGCTCGGGGTCATCCGCGAGCGCGGTGCGGATGCCGACGAGAATGCCATCGCAGCGCGAGCGCAATTCATGTACGGCCTGCCGGGATTCTACGCCTGTTATCGCAACCTGCCCCTCGCCTTCGCGACCGATCATGCCATCGGCGGAGATGGCGAGCTTCAGCGTAACATGCGGACGCTTCTTGATCTTTCGCGTTAGATATCCCGCCAGCGCGCGCTCGCTTGGTTGCCGAAGAAGGCCGGTTTCCACCGTGATCCCGGCATCTCGTAAAATCTGGTAGCCGCGCCCGGACACGCGTTCATCGGGGTCATCGACGGCAACGACCACGCGCGAAATGCCGCGATCCACAAGCGCGTTGGCGCAGGGCGGCGTTCTTCCCCAGTGAGAGCAGGGTTCAAGGGTCACATAGGCGGTTGCGCCGCGTGCCGCCTCACCCACCAGATCAAGCGCATTGCGTTCCGCATGCGGCCTGCCGCCAATAGACGTGACGGCCTCGGCAATGATCTCACCATTCTTGACCAGAACGCAGCCGACAGATGGGTTGGTTTCAGTAAAACCTGTATGGCGGCGGGACATTTCGATGGCGCGCGCCATGAATTTTTCGTCATCGGCGCTGAACGTCACGGAATTACGCCCCTGCGTCGGTATCGCGGGCGATCTTCGCGTTGATTTCCGCAATGACGTTTTCGAAGTCTTCCGCGTGGGAGAAATCACGGTACACGGATGCGTAGCGAACGAAAGCCACATCATCCAGGCTCTTCAAGGCTTCGAGAACCTGCAGGCCGATTTCTTCCGACGAGATTTCCGTTTCGCCCGAGCTTTCCAGACGGCGCGCGATGCCGGAAACAGCACGCTCTATCCGGTCACGATCCACGGGGCGTTTGCGCAGAGCGATTTCGAAGGATCGCACCAGCTTTTCCCGGTCGAAGGGCAGTTTGCGACCGCTTTTCTTGATGACCATAAGCTCGCGCAGTTGCACGCGCTCATAGGTCGTGAAACGGCCGCCGCAATCCGGGCAGATGCGCCGCCGGCGGATGGAGGTGTTATCCTCCGCCGGACGTGAGTCCTTGACCTGAGTATCTTCAGAACCGCAGAAAGGGCAGCGCATCTTTGTCTCTTCTTACATGTACGGGTACATCGGGAAACGATCCGTCAGTGCGACGACCTTTTCACGAACCGCAGCTTCAACGGCAGCATTGCCTTCATCGGAATTGGCAACCTTCAGACCGTCCAGCACTTCCACGATAAGCTTGCCGATTTCGCGGAACTCGGCTTCCTTGAAGCCGCGCGTGGTGCCAGCAGGCGTACCTAGGCGAATACCGGACGTCACAAAAGGCTTTTCCGGGTCGAAAGGAATGCCGTTCTTGTTGCAGGTGATGTAGGCGCGGCCGAGCGCTGCTTCCGCGCGCTTGCCCGTCGCGTTCTTCTTGCGAAGATCGACCAGCATCAGGTGGTTGTCCGTACCGCCGGAAACGACGTCCACGCCGCCTTCGATCAGGGTCTCGGACAGAACCTTCGCGTTCTTGACGATCTGGGCTGCGTAGTCCTTGAACTCAGGCTTCAGCGCTTCACCGAAGGCAACGGCCTTGGCGGCGATGACGTGCATCAACGGGCCACCCTGAAGGCCAGGGAAGACGGCAGAGTTGAACTTCTTTGCCAGATCTTCGTCATTGGTCAAAATCATGCCGCCGCGCGGGCCGCGCAGGGATTTGTGCGTCGTCGTCGTCGCAACATGTGCATGCGGGAATGGCGAGGGATGCTGATCACCGGCAACCAGACCGGCAATGTGGGCCATGTCGACCATGAGGTAAGCGCCGACTTCATCTGCGATTTCGCGGAAGCGCTTCCAGTCCCAAACGCGCGAATATGCCGTGCCACCAGCCAGAATGAGCTTCGGCTTGTGTTCCTTGGCCTTGCGCTCCACTTCGTCCATGTCGAGCAGGTTGTCGCCTTCGCGAACGCCGTAGGAAACGACGTTGAACCACTTACCGGACATGTTGACCGGCGAACCGTGGGTCAAGTGACCTCCCGAATTCAGGTCGAGACCCATGAACGTATCGCCCGGCTGAAGCAGCGCGAGGAAGACGGCCTGATTCATCTGCGAACCGGAATTCGGCTGAACGTTGGCGAAGTTGACGCCGAACAGCTTCTTGGCGCGGTCGATTGCCAGTTCCTCGGCGATGTCCACGAACTGACATCCGCCATAATAACGCTTGCCCGGATAACCTTCGGCGTACTTGTTGGTCATGATGGAGCCCTGCGCTTCGAGCACAGCGCGCGAGACGATGTTTTCCGAGGCGATCAACTCGATTTCGTGGCGCTGGCGACCAAGCTCCTTCTCGATCGCGCCAAAGATATCCGGATCGATTTCGGCAAGCGGCTTGGAGAAGAAGGCATCTGTGTTCGACATGATGAAGGCTCCTGAAACAGTAATGCGATGGCGTCTTAGCGCTCCACCTTGGCAAGAGCAATAAGGCCAGCGAGATTTGCCCGTCAAACTGCGACGTCAGGCAGAAAAAAATGGGTTGATGCAGCGAAGCGGCAAAAGAAAAAAGCCGCGTTCGGGTCAAACGCGGCTTTTTTCTTATTTTAGAGATAGATCAGTTACGTGGAACCAGATCGTCATCGATGGAGCCGGAAGGCTGCTCCTGCGTGTTCGTGGTGTTCAGCGCAAGCTCGGCGTTACCGTCATTTCCGTAAATATCGTCACGGAACTGCACCACGCCATCCTTGGCGGACCATGCCGTGATGTAAACGAAGTAGACCGGAATTTCCGTCGCCAGCTTGATCGGCGTGTTGACGCGGCTTGCGATGACGCGTTCGATATCCTGACGCGACCAGCCGGGCGTGTCGCGCAGCATCCATGTCGTCAGGTCGCGCACGTTCTGCACGCGCACGCAGCCGGAGGATTCGAAGCGCATCAGCTTGTTGAACAGGCCCTGCTGGGGCGTGTCGTGCATATATTCGTTGTTGGGATTGTGGAAGTTGATCTTCGTGGACGCCATGGCGTTGTTCTTGCCCGGGTCCTGACGGAACATCAGGTTCGGAGCCTTCGGCGCGAACCAGTCCACCGTCTCCGGCGAAACTTCCTGCCCCTTGCCGTTGATGAGGCGGATATTGTTGCGCTCCAGATAGGTCGGATCCTTCTGCATCAGCGGAACGATGTCCTTCTCGACAATCGAACGCGGCGACGTCCAGTAAGGGTTGAGAATGATCTCGTAGATCTTGGAGTTGATCATGTGGGTCGGGCGGCTGGCGCGACCGACGACTGCGGTGTTGCGCAGCACGACGCGGTTGTTCTCGACAGCCTCAATGGACGCAGCCGGAACATTGACCATGACGTGGCGCTGACCCAGATCACCCGCCATCGTCTGGATGCGGATGAGGTTGGTCTGCAGCTGCGCCATGCGGATTTGCGCCGAAACATTCAGAGCCTTCAGCGTATATTCGCCGATCACGCCATCAGCCGGAAGGCCGTGACGGGCCTGGAAACGCTTCAGCGCGCCATCAACATAGGAATCGAATGCGCTGGAAATACCGGCTTCACGCGGCAGATCGCCCGAAATCATCAGGCGCTGGCGAAGTGCCTGAACGGACGGATCGCTGACGCCGATCTGCAAACGCTGCTGGCTCGAAGGAACTTCCGGCCAGCCACCATTGGAGATGATCTGCTGGTACTGCATGATCGCCTGCTGCATGTAGCCGGGCGCTTCCGGTCCGAGAACCGGGTTGTTGGACACAACGCCAACGGCGGAGCGGGAGGAATTGGCGTCGAACTGATCGTCCCAGTTACCGCGGCGCGACGATCCGATCAGATCGTTGAACGCATCCTGCGCAAGTGCGGGCGCGGCAAGGGCCGCAGCACCGAAGGAAACAGCGGAGCGCAGCATGGTGCGGCGCGAAATAAGTTCAGGAACGGATTTCTTTGTCATTCTACCTACCAGCCACTTCATCAGGCAATCTTAACGATGCCTAGAACAACATAATTAACAAACGCCTATGGACGCCTGCCGGCAGGAAATACTCTAAGCGAAAATGAATAACGCATTACGCGATCACAGGAGAAACCGCCGGCTCCTAGGCTTTGCCGGTCCCATAGCAATATGGCCAATTCGTGTCACCTTGGCAGTGCTCACGAAGCTGTGTCACAAGGCTTTTTAGCTGTGTTGCGCACAAAAATGCAACAAGCCGGACGCGTCCCCACATCCGGCTTTGCTGAATGATGTATCGAGGCCCGATTAGAGGCGGTAAGCGATGCTATCGTTCCAGAAGCGATCAAGACGCTGAAGCAGCTTGTTCATCTCGGCGAATTCGCCCGTGCCGATGCCGCCGACCTTTTCGATGGAGCCGATATGGCGCTCGTAGAGGCGGGCTACGGTTTCAGCGATATCCTGGCCCTTTTCGGTCAGGGAAATGCGAACCGAGCGACGGTCGATGCGCGAACGCTGGTGGTTGATGAAGCCGAGGTCGACAAGCTTCTTGACGTTATAGGATACGTTGGAGCCGAGGTAGTAACCGCGCGAACGGAGTTCGCCAGCGGTCAGTTCGGACGTGCCGATGTTGAAGAGCAGAAGTGCCTGAACGGCGTTGACGTCATCGCGACCCTGACGGTCGAACTCGTCCTTGATGACATCGAGAAGGCGGCGGTGCAGACGCTCTACCAGATGAAGGGATTCCATGTAGAGCGAACGAATGGTTTCTTCCTGGATATCGGAAACGATGGCCTGCGGCTTTGCTTTGCTATTGATCATGACTGCCTCACTGTTTTGTTTGGCGGTGTTGATTTTGTTTCCCGCCTTGTGAGCAAACCTAAGCAATGCGCATAAAATTCTACTTAAAATGCATCATTAATGAATGGTTACCGCGACCTTCCGCTTTTGATGAGACTTGTGCCGAAGGTGCAGGGGGAATTCTCAACACTAATAAAATCAATACCTTACGCGATAAAAATCGCCAGAATCCGGGCCGAACTGCTTTATTATTATGGTGAATCAATCCTTGCGCGCTCATCGTTTTGACGCGCGTCCAGCCAGAAAGCGACCTGAAATAGTATATAAACAGTTGCTACGATGCCGTGCATGACGGGTACCATGGTGTTGCTGCCGAAGATATTGGGCCACACCTTATACATCGCAATCTGTGCCCCTGCCCCGATAACCCACATGACCGCGCCCCATGAGACGCCGAGCCAAAGACCAAGTGCCGCGACAGGAAAGACGACGGCAAGGCCGGTGCCCGCAACGCGCCAGGGCAGATTGAGCATATCGAACCGGCCATGGCCACTCAGCGAGTAGCCTGTCAGCATCGCCCAATATTGCAGCCCGAACCAGAAACAGGAAAGCGCCACCAGTCTCAGGAAGACGAGGTAAAGGATTTCCGTCAGGGGCCGTTTCGGCTGCGGTAAAGAATCAGGTTCCATGCGGCGAAGATACGTTTCCGGCAGTGCTCCTGCCACTGCATAATTTGATGGAGCGTCAACATGGCAGCATATCAGCTATTCAGCCACTCTGTCGCATTCGCATATTGCCTTTGTTGTGCTATGTCCGCACCAAGTTGGAAGGACAGACATGACTGACAAAACACATCTGGTAGATCACATCACTGGCCACCGCCGCATGCGCCGCGTTCGCAAGGCAGACTGGACGCGCAGGCTGGTGCGTGAAAACCAGGTAACGGTGGATGATCTCATCTGGCCGGTCTTCATCGTACCCGGTACCAATATTGTCGAGCCGATCCCCGCTATGCCCGGCGTGAACCGCATGAGCGTGGACAGGCTGGTGGAAGCGGCAAAGGAAGCGGCTGATCTGGGCATTCCGGCCATCGCCACCTTCCCCAATATCGAAATGGAGTTGCGCGACCAGACCGGATCGCAGGTTTTGGAAGCCAACAACCTGATCAATCAGGCAACCATCGCCATCAAGAAGGCCGTGCCGAATATCGGCATTATTACGGATGTGGCACTGGACCCCTTCACCAACCACGGTCATGACGGCATTTTGCGCGGCGATGACATCGTCAACGATGAGACTGTCGATCAGGTGGTCAAGGCTGCCATCATGCAGGCCGATGCGGGTGCGGATATCATCTCCCCCTCGGAAATGATGGATGGCCGAATCGGTGCCATTCGCCGTGGTCTGGATGCTGCTGGCCACCAGAGCGTCGGTATCATGGCCTATGCCACGAAATTCTCATCCGGCTTCTATGGCCCCTATCGCGAAGCGATTTCCACCAGCGGCCTGCTGAAAGGTGACAAGAACAGCTATTACATCAGCCCCGCCAATGGCACCGAAGCGATGCGGGATGCCGCGCTCGACGTCGAAGAAGGCGCGGACATGCTGATGGTGAAGCCCGGCCTGCCCTATCTCGATATCTGTTGGCGCCTGAAGGAGGCTTTTGGGCTTCCGACCTTCGCTTATCAGGTTTCCGGCGAATATACCCAGATCAAGGCCGCTGCCATGAATGGCTGGATCGACGGCGACCGGGTGATGATGGAAACGCTGCTCTGTTTCAAGCGCGCGGGCTGCGACGGTATCCTGACCTATTTCGCGATCGAGGTCGCGAAAAAACTGGCGAAGAGCTAGAAAAGGCGCTCATTGCATTTGCAATTTTCGACACCATATCTCGTGGTGAAAAGGAGAAAACCGCCGATGAGCATCGACCCTAACCCGACTTACGTTCCGACAGAGGACTGGCGCGCATATAGCGGCGTTCTCAGCCGCCGAGTCGTGGCCTTCATCATCGATTACATGCTCGTGCTTCTGCTGTGCATTCCAGCGGCGGTCATCATCTTCTTCCTCGGCATTCTGACGCTGGGCTTCGGCTTCATGCTCTATCCCGCGATGTTCTTCATCGTGGCGATCCTTTATTTCGGTATGACGCTGGGCAGCTCGGCGCAGGCAACGCTCGGCATGCGCGCCGTCGGCATCGGCATGGCGCGACTGGATGGCCAGCGAATCGACTTCCTGATTTCGACGGCGCATATCGTGCTTTTCTGGGTCATCAACTCGGTTTTGACGCCGCTGATTCTGCTCGCTGGCCTGTGCACGGAGCGCTCCAGGCTCGTTCACGATTTCCTTCTCGGAACCGTGACGATCAGAACCCGCTGAAACAACTCATAAAAGCCGCTTTTCGGCGGCTTATTTGACGCAAAGGTTGTCTTCCCAGTTGACGTTTTCTACCTTTTTGTCATTCTGATACAGAGGGTTGACTTGCGAAGGGAGCGATTAGGTTCGATGAACACGCAGACGACGCCTTCGCCGCAGTTTTATCTGACAGCACCGGCCACCTGCCCCTACCTTCCGAACCAGTTGGAGCGGAAGGTTTTTACGCATCTGGTCGGCCCGCGCGCAGCGGAAATGAACGATCTGCTGACGCAGGGTGGCTTCCGTCGTTCGCAAAACATCGCCTATCGCCCGGCCTGTGAAAATTGCCGCGCCTGCGTGTCGGTTCGCATTCTCGCTGAACGTTTCAACCCGACAAAATCCATGCGCCGTGTGCTGGCCACCAACAACGACCTCGTCGCCACCATTCATCGGGCAGAACCCTCTACCGAACAATTCTCCCTTTTCCGTCGCTATCTCGACAGCCGCCACACAACCGGCGGAATGTCGGACATGTCCGCCCTAGACTACGCCGTGATGGTGGAAGACACGCACGTCAACACCCGCATCATCGAATACCGCAAGCGCGAACCGGGCGCTGGGATTGACGACAGCAAGCGCGGAGAACTGATAGCCGTCGCGCTGACGGACATGATGAGCGATGGCCTGTCCATGGTCTATTCCTTCTTCAATCCCGATCTCGAAAAGCGCTCACTCGGCACCCTCATGATCCTCGACCACATCGCACGCACCCGTACGCTCGGCCTGCCCCACGTCTATCTGGGCTACTGGGTCGATGGTTCGGACAAGATGGGTTACAAAACACGATATCACCCGCAAGAGCATCTAACTCCGCGAGGATGGGAGTTGTACGAGCCGGATGCCGGTTGATCGCTGGCCTTGCAATGGCGGCTCCACGATGTTATAACAGCGTTATAACTGGAGTAAGAGCCATGAATCTTTCTGTACGGAAAATCGGCAATTCGGAAGGCATCATCATTCCAAAAGAGGTTTTGGAAAGCCTCGGCGTGAAAGCTGGAGACATGGTCAGCCTCGATAAAAGAGAAGGTGAGTGGCACCTCCGCGCCGCAGACGAAGCCTTTACCCGTCAGCTTGAACATGCCCAGGTCTTTATGGACAAATACAAGACCGCCTTGAAGAAGCTGGCCGAATGACTGATTTCATTTTTCTCGAAGTCGGACTGGTAGAACAACTACATCAGATGCAGATCGAGCACTTCGGCGGCAGTCATGGGCTGCGCGACAGAGCTATGCTGGATTCAGCACTCAACCGCCCGGTCAATAAGGCTGCTTATGGCTGTATGGACGCCTGCGAATTGGCTGGCGCCTACCTTTTCGGTATCGCGAGAAACCACCCTTTCGTAGATGGCAACAAGAGAATAGCGATCGTCACCGCAGGCGTTTTCCTCATGGAGAATGGCCATATGCTGGAAACAGATGAGGCAAAACTTTATGCGTTTGTCATGGCCGTTGCCGCAGGTGAGATTGATGAGGAAGGGATAGTCCGCTTCCTCAAGGATCACGTTGTGGGCCTGCCTTGAGCGTCTCTTTGTGGAATAGCAAAATCCCGCCGGAGCCGGTTGTCGTCAGAGCGCAGGCAATTGGCGAAGAGCATACACCAAGATACGGTCGATAAAGCCAATCACCTTTGAATGAGGTGAAGCGTTTCCTTTTAACGAAACGCTTCAGCCTTTAACCACCAAACTTCCCACTGCGCGGAAAGCCCTTCGGTACAGTCCGTCCGGCGGTGGCACGGTCTGCCATCCATTCGAGCAACTCATCACCCACCTTGGAGAAGGAGCGACCGGCGCTGTCTTCCCATGTCAGACCGTTTGCCAGCGCGAAGCACTTCACGTCGGAAATACCGCCATCCTTGTAGCGCTGGAGACGAACGCCCTTGCCACGGGACATTTCCGGCACCTGCGATAGCGGGAAAGTCAGCATCTTGCGGTTCTCGCCGACGACGGCGACGTGATCGCCGGTGACCGGCACCACGAGTTTGGTCTCGTCCGGCATGGAAACATTCATGATCTGCTTGCCCTTGCGGGTATTGGCGACCATTTCGGTTTCCGGAATGACGAAGCCGTTGCCAGCCGTCGAGACGATGAGGAGCTTGCGTGTCGCGTCATGGACGAAGGCGGTCAGGATGTCCTGATCGTTTTCCATATCGACCATGATCCGGACCGGCTCGCCATGTCCGCGGCCACCCGGAAGCTTGTCGGCACCGAGCGTGTAGACCTTGCCGCCGGTCGTGACCAGCAGCAGCTTGTCGGTCGTCTGCGCCGGGAATGCCAGCTTCGGTCCATCGCCTTCCTTGAAAGTGAGGCTCGACGTATCCGACATATGGCCCTTAAGCGCCCTGATCCAGCCCTTCTGCGAGATGACGACCGTGACAGGTTCCTTCTCGATCATGGCCTGCTGAATGGCCTCGACATCGGCGTTGGGCGCATCGGCAAACTGTGTGCGACGACGACCCAGTTCTGTGGCCTTGGCGTATTTCTTTTTGACCTCGCCAATCTCCCAGGAAACCGCCTGCCACTGCTTCTCGTCGGATGCCAGCAGCGACTCGATCTCGCCCTTCTCCTTCGTCAGTGCATCGAATTCCGTGCGGATTTCGAACTCTTCCAGCTTGCGCAGGGAGCGAAGACGCATGTTGAGAATGGCTTCCGCCTGATTATCCGTCAGGCCGAACCGCGCCATCATCACCGGCTTCGGTTCATCCTCCTCACGGATGATACGGATGATCTCATCGATATTGAGATAGGCAATCAGCAGGCCGCCGAGAATTTCCAGACGGCGGTCGATGGCGGCCAAGCGGAACTTCGAGCGGCGAACGAGCACATCCTTGCGGTGCGCCAGCCACTCCGTCAGCACTTCATTCAGCGCCATAACTTTCGGCACGCGACCGAGAGACAGCACGTTCATGTTCAGCGGAATGCGGCTCTCGAGATCCGAGAGACGGAACAGCGATTCCATCAGCAGCGTCGCATCAACGGTGCGGTTCTTCGGCACCAATACGATGCGCACATCTTCAGCAGATTCGTCGCGCACATCTTCAAGAAGCGGCAGCTTACGGGCCAGCAGCAGTTCGGCAATCTTTTCGATCAACCGCGACTTCTGCACCTGGAACGGAATTTCGGTAACGACGATCTGGTAGCCACCGCGACCGAGATCTTCCGTCTCCCATTTCGCGCGCACGCGAAAACCGCCGCGACCCGTCTTGTAGGCATCGAGAATATTCTCGCGGCTTTCGATGATGATGCCGCCAGTCGGCAGGTCGGGGCCGGGAATGAACTCCAGCAGCGTCTCGACGCTCGCATCGGGATGCTTGATCAGGTGAAGCGCGGCATCGCAGATTTCATGGGCGTTATGCGGCGGAATGGAGGTCGCCATGCCAACGGCGATGCCGGAGGCACCATTTGCCAAGAGGTTAGGAAACGCGCCCGGCATAACCACCGGCTCTTCGTCTTCCTCGTTATAGGTGGGGCGAAAATCCACCGCGTCCTGCTCGATGCCTTCCAGCAGCAACGCAGCAACATCGGTCATACGCGCTTCGGTGTAACGCATCGCCGCTGCGCCGTCACCGTCGATATTACCGAAATTACCCTGGCCATCGACCAGCGGATAACGAATGGCAAAATCCTGCGAGAGGCGCACAAGTGCGTCGTAAATCGATGCATCGCCGTGCGGGTGGAATTTACCCATCACGTCACCAACGATACGGGCGCATTTCTTGAAGGCCGAATTGGGTCGAATTCCCATCTCGCTCATGGCGTGAACGATGCGCCGGTGAACCGGCTTCAACCCGTCGCGCACATCCGGCAGGGCACGGTGCATGATGGTCGAAAGCGCATAGGCAAGGTAGCGCTCCTCGAGCGCCGCCTTGAGGTCGACCGGAACAATATGATCGTCATCTCCGCCAGACGGAGGAACAGAATTTTTACCCATGTCGCTTGACTAGCGGAAATGCAGGATTGCGGCAAGAAATCCGGGCTTTTTCGGCTGTGGATGACGGGAGCCATGCGTATATTTTTCGTTAATCTTGTTTTTATGCCGCAATTCAGCCATTCGTTGCAAACTACCAATGCCATAGACCGCGCCTATGCTGCGGATATAGATGCGTGATTCCTATTTTTGATGCAGATTTTCGTACCTACAAGGGAAGAGACAGAATGAGACTCGAAACGACCCGGCATTTTCTGCTTGCCAGCGCGGCAATGGTCGCGTTTTCCTCGCCGGCCTTCGCACTGGATGGCGCGGATGTTCTGAAGAAAATCAATGCGGCCTATCATGTGCAGGGCGCTGAGATCGCGGCTAAATCCATCGCGGTCAATGGCGATACGGTGACACTGACGGGCGTCACCCTCGGTTCAGGTGCGGATGCAGCACAGCAGATCCCGGTCGGCACCGTCACGCTGGACGGCGTCGAAGAAGACAATGGCGGCTACACGATTGAGAAGATGGCTTTCGAGAATATCAACTATTCTCAGGAGAACGTCTCCTTCACCGTCAGCGACATCTACATGTCCGGCGTCATTGTCCCTGCCGATACAACAACCGGCAAGCTGGACTCCATGCTGTTCTACGATGAAGCCCATAGCGGCCCCGTCTCGGTCAAGATCGACGGCAAGGAGACGTTCTCGGTCGAGGAAAGCACCGCGACGATGACCAAGAGCGAAGACGAAGGCACGGTCAGTTTCGACGTCAACGCCACCGGTTTCAAGGGCGATCTGACCACGATTCAGGACCCGAAAACCAAGGAAGCCATCGACAAGCTGAAGCTTCAGTCCATTGCTGGCGAGCTGAACATGAGCGGTTCCTGGGAAATCGCCCCCGGCACGGTCAATATCGATGAATATGCTCTCGACCTGAAGGATGTCGGCCGCCTCAACATGAGCGTCAGCTTCTCCGGCTATACGCTGGATTTCATCAAGTCCATGCAGGACGCAGTGAAGGCGCAGGCAGCCAACCCCAACAAGGAACAGGCTGACCAGGCCTTCGGCCTTGCCATGCTGGGCCTCATCCAGCAGCTGAGCTTCAACAATGCCGAAATCAGCTTCGATGATGCCAGCATCACCAAGCGCGCTATCGATTACGCCGCTGGCGAACAGGGCATGACTGGCGACCAGCTGGCCCAGACGATCAAGGGCATGGTTCCGCTGATGATGGCCCAGCTCAATGTTCCCGAATTGCAGAATGCGGTTTCGGCAGCGGTCAACACCTATATCGATGACCCGAAGAACTTCACCGTCTCCGCCGCTCCGGAAAAGCCCGTTCCGTTCCCCATGATCATGGGTGCGGCCATGGGCGCGCCGAACACGCTTCCCAAGGTTCTGGGCGTAACGGTTACGGCCAACGAATAATCGAGAAGCCCCGGAGCAGAGATGTTCCGGGGCTTTTTTCACTTCAATGCAATGACGGGGCTGAAGCGCCTTGTTTGTCATGCTGCGCGAAACGGTCGATCATGTGGGCGCTTGCCGCGTTGACACCGTTCACATGCACGATCTTGCCTCTGGCACGGAATTTCAGCACCACCTTGTCCAGCGCGCCCACAGCTGAGATATCCCAAAGATGCGCTTGGCTGACATCGATTGTCACCCCCTCTACCTCATCGGCAAAATCGAAGGCAGCGATAAAACTCTCGGTCGAGGCGAAGAATATCTGGCCATCCACCCGGTAGTTTCGCATCTTGCCATCCTCGCTCAATTCGGAGCGGACATGGAAGAGCCGAGCGACCTTTCCCGCAAAGAACACGCCGGAAAGCAGCACACCGACCAGAACGCCCTTGGCGAGATCATGCGTTGCGACAACCGTGCCGACCGTGGCCAGCATAACGATGCTGGAAGAGAGCGGGTTCTTCCGCAGATCGGTGATCGAGCGCCAGGAAAACGTTCCGATGGACACCATGATCATCACCGCCACGAGTGCGGCCATGGGAATGATGCGGACGAGATCGTCCAGCACGAGGATGAGGAACAGCAGGAAGGCGCCAGCCACGAATGTCGAGAGCCGCCCGCGCCCACCGGAGCTGACATTGATGACGGATTGGCCAATCATGGCGCAACCGCCCATGCCGCCAATCATGGCGGATGCAATGTTGCTGGCGCCCTGCCCTATGCATTCCTGGCTTTTATTGCTTGGCGTATCAGTCATCTCATCAACGATCTGCGCCGTCAGCAGCGATTCCAGAAGGCCTACCGCCGCGAGCGCTACCGAATAGGGAAAGATGATCTGCAGCGTCTCGAATGTCAGCGCCACCTGCGGCAAAGCCAATATTGGCAGGGTAGAAGGAAGTTCGCCGAGATCACCGACGGTGCGGATATCCATGCCGCTATAAAAGGCGACTGCGGTCAGAACGGCAATAGCGACGAGTGGTGACGGAATTGCCTTGGTCACCAGCGGCAGCAGGTAGATAATCGCAAGCCCCGCCGCTATCATCACATAGGTCTCGAACGGCACGCCGATAAGCTCCGGCAACTGCGCCATGAAAATCAGGATCGCCAGTGCATTGACGAAGCCCGTCATGACGGATTTCGAAACGAAACGCATGATGCGGCCAAGTTTCGCAAATCCTGCCAGAATTTGTAAAACGCCCATGAGGATGGTGGCGGCGAAGAGATATTGCAGCCCATGCTCCTTCACCAGCGTCACCATCAGAACCGCGGTAGCGGCGGTGGCGGCTGAAATCATACCCGGCCTCCCACCCGTGAAGGCGGATACGCAGGCAATGGCGAAGGATGCAAAGAGACCGATCTTCGGATCGACACCGGCAATAACGGAAAAGCCGATGGCTTCGGGTATGAGCGCGAGCGCCACGACAATACCCGACAGCACATCGGCACGGATGTTGGAAAACCACTCACGTTTGTAAACTTGAAGTCTGTTCATTTGAATTTTTTCGCAAAGAATAACGCACCGGCCGGACGATGATCCGGGAGTTCAAGAATGACTGAAAGGTGCTTTGCGTTGTCTGGCGGATCGGCGGCCAGAAGAGCCACCCGGAATTTCACCGGGTCCGTGGTGAGTACGGACTGTATAAAACGAGTTTAAGAATGGGGCAAGCTTTAGAATTTCAAGCGCTCGCGGAAGAAGACGAAGGCCACGACCAGGCCTGTGGTAACGCCGATCACGACGTCCAGAAACCGGACGAAGCCTGCCGTCTGCGGCCCCATCAAAAGGACAAGCATTGCCGACGCGCCAGCCTGAATAGGCACGACCGGTGGCATGCCGAAGGTGCAGGCAATAATCATGGCGATGAAGGTTGCCGAGGCGAGCCTGATTTCGGCATATTCATTCGGCACCGTCAGTGCGATTTCGCCGATCAGAATGCCGAGCGTCACACCGACGATAAGCCCAAATCCTTGGCGGATGTGGCTGGGAATACCCGGCGCGAGACAGATAAGAGCACTGATGGCAGCAAAGACCGGCTGTTCATGGCCCAGTAACTGTCTCGAGGCCCAGAATGCAAAAGCGGCAGCCAAGGCTGCCGCAAGCGCACGCGTGAAGGATGATCGAACGCGCTCGATCACCTCCTTGATCATCGTGTTCAGTCTTTCTTCGGCGATGGAACGACGCGCAGGGCCAGTTCGCGAAGCTGCGTTGGCGTTGCTGGCGATGGCGCGTTCATCAGAAGGTCCTGCGCCTGCTGGTTCATCGGGAACAGCGTGATTTCACGCAGGTTCTTGGCGCCAACGAGCAGCATGACGACGCGGTCGATGCCGAAAGCGCAACCGCCATGCGGAGGCGCGCCATACTGGAACGCGCGGTAGAGACCACCGAAACGCTCTTCCACGTCGCTCTGCGACAGGCCAACCTTTTCGAAGGCCTTGACCATCAGTTCCGGCGACTGGTTACGAATCGAACCGGAAGCGATTTCGAAGCCGTTGCAGACCGCATCATACTGGTAAGCCTTGATCGACAGCGGGTCCTGACCATCCAGCGCTTCCATTCCGCCCTGCGGCATGGAGAATGGGTTATGCGCGAAGTCGATCTTCTTTTCTTCTTCGTTGTATTCGAAGAACGGGAAGTCAACAATCCAGCAAAGTTCGAAACGATCGCGGTCGACGAGGTTCAATTCCTCACCGGCGCGAGTGCGTGCTTCACCCGCAAACTTGTAGAACTTGGCAGGATCGCCAGCCACGAAGAAGCAGGCATCGCCAGCTTCGAGACCGAGCTGTGCGCGCAGAGCTTCGGTGCGCTCTTCGCCAATGTTCTTCGCCAACGGGCCGGAGCCTGCGATCTTGCCTTCTTCTTCTTTCCAGAAGATGTAGCCGAGGCCAGGCTGGCCGGTGGACTGCGCCCAGGCATTCATGCGGTCGCAGAATGCACGGCTTCCGCCGGTCTTGGCCGGGATTGCCCAGACTTCGACCTTCGGGTTGGACGCGATCATGTTTGCGAAGACCTTGAAGCCCGAACCGGCGAAATGGTCTGTCACGGCCTGCATGACGATCGGGTTGCGCAGGTCAGGCTTGTCGGAACCGTATTTGCGGATCGCCTCATCGTAAGGAATGCGCGGCCACTGCTTGGTCACCGGCTTGCCTTCGGCAAACTGTTCCAGAACCGATGTCATCATCGGCTCCATGGTTTCCCAGACGTCTTCCTGGGTCACGAAGCTCATTTCCACGTCGAGCTGATAGAACTCGCCCGGCAGGCGGTCTGCGCGCGGGTCTTCATCGCGGAAGCACGGTGCGATCTGGAAGTAACGGTCGAAACCGGCAACCATCAGCAGCTGCTTGTACTGCTGCGGCGCCTGCGGCAGCGCGAAGAACTTGCCTTCATGAATACGGGACGGCACGAGGAAGTCGCGCGCGCCTTCCGGCGACGATGCCGTCAGGATCGGCGTGGTGTACTCGGCAAAACCGGCTTCTGCCATGCCGTTGCGCATGGCGGAGATGATCTGCGTGCGCTTGACGATGTTTCTGTGCAGCGTTTCGCGGCGAAGATCGAGGAAGCGATACTTCAGGCGAACGTCTTCCGGATAATCAGGCTCGCCGAAAACCGGCAGCGGCAATTCCTTGGCAACGCCCAGCACTTCGATTTCCTGCGCGTAAAGCTCGATTTCGCCGGTTGCCATGTTCTTGTTGACGGTGTCTTCCGAACGCGCCTTGACGAGACCGTCGATACGGATGACCCATTCCCCACGCACAACTTCGGCAGTCTTGAAAGCAGGGCTATCGGGATCGGCTACGACCTGGGTAATGCCGTAATGATCGCGAAGGTCGATGAAGAGAACGCCGCCATGATCTCGCACGCGGTGAACCCAGCCGGAAAGACGAACGGTCTCGCCGACATGCGACTTGCGGAGAGCGGCACAGGTGTGGCTGCGGTAACGATGCATAGTGATATCCTGAAGCATGCAGCGGCCATAGAAGGCCGCACTTTCGAAATTGGGCGGAAAAGCGCATGGCTGGCCCGATTTGTCAAGAAAAAGCGCAACCGAAGGGCTTTTCCACGCGCTGCATCGCAATCCTGTCTCGCGTGCCGGATTGCGATGAAAGAAGCGAAATCACCGGCAAATAGACCAGAGAAGAGAGGAAAGATGCGTCAAAGAACGCAGAAACCGGCTGTTCATATTGACATGTGCCGTTCAAAGGGAAAGTAAGACGGATACTTTTCCTGGACTGGCCGAACGCAATGATTGACACGACAGCAGCACTCGCCGATGCCTGCAAGGAGTTGGCGAAATCAGAATTCATTACCATCGATACTGAATTCCTTCGAGAGACGACTTTCTGGCCCGAGCTGTGTCTTGTGCAGATGGCGAGCCCAACTCTTGAAGTGCTGGTCGATCCGCTTGCCAAGGGCATTGATCTGACCCCGCTGTTCGAGCTGATGGCCGATACGAATGTGGTGAAGGTTTTCCACGCAGCGCGGCAGGATATCGAAATCATCCACCATCTGGGCGGGCTCATTCCGCACCCGATCTTCGATACGCAGGTTGCAGCCATGGTCTGCGGCTTCGGCGATTCGATTTCCTACGATCAGCTCGTCCAGAAGATCAAGAACGTCCAGATCGACAAATCCTCGCGCTTCACCGACTGGAGCCGCCGTCCGCTGTCCGAAAAGCAGCTGGATTACGCACTGGCCGATGTAACCCATCTGCGCGACGTCTATCTGTCACTTAAGGGCCAGCTCGAGCGTGAAGGCCGCTCTTCCTGGCTGAAGGAGGAAATGGATGTTCTGGAATCGGTCGATACTTACGACATGCATCCCGATGATGCATGGCTGCGGCTGAAATCGCGCCTGCGCAAACCGACAGAGCTTGCTATTCTCAAATTCGTTGCGGCATGGAGAGAGCGCGAGGCGCGCTCGCGCAACGTTCCACGTTCGCGCGTATTGAAGGACGACGCGATTTTCGAGATCGCACAGCAGCAGCCAAAGGATACCGAGGCGCTATCGCGTCTTCGCACTATCCCGAAGGGCTGGGAACGCTCCTCCTCCGGCACGGCAATCATTGAAACCGTCAATGCGGCGCTCGAACTGCCAAGGTCGGAGATGCCGCAGGCCCCCCGGCACAGCCACTCCCCGGAAGGCTCCGGTGCTGCGGTGGAATTGCTGAAGGTTCTGCTGAAGCTGACGGCGGACAAACATGGCGTTGCCGCGAAGGTCATCGCCAATAGCGACGATCTGGACAAGATTGCCTCCGAGGGTGAGAAGGCGACCGTTCCAGCACTTTCCGGCTGGCGGCGCGAGCTTTTCGGTGAACCGGCGCTGAAACTCATCCGTGGTGAGGTCGCTCTGCGCTTTGCAGGCAAAAAGGTCGAGGCTGTCGAACTGCCAGCCTGATTCCAAAGGCTTGGATTTGGCTCTCATATGCAAATCTGTCACAGGCCCCGGCCATCGTCCAACCTTACTCAATCGTCACTTTTGACGCTGAGGGTTCCGAACTAGTATCCGGGCCACGAGGAATCAGGAGAGCTCGCTTTGGGGGAAGCGGCATCGTTCGCTGACGCAAAGGTCAAAGATGAGAAAAATTCTGGCGATGCTGGACTATGTCGTGCTGTTTCTGGCAGTTGCCGGCAGCGGCGTCGTCTACGCATTTCTTGAGTATGGCGGCGGCGCATTCATCGGCGCCACCTATGCGCTGTTTGCCTGCGCCCCCATCCTCGCCTTCGAACGCGGCTATATCATGCCCGGCCTGTCGAAGCGCGTCAGCATGCTTCCCACACCCGCCTATATCGCCGTCGGCATGTTCATTTATGTCATTCTCGTCTTTTGCGGTTTCGGTCTCGGCGGCACCATTTTATGGGCAACGGGCGTGCTCCCAACCAGCTGGCGGCGTGCCGTGCATGCAGAAATGCAGACAATGGTCTTCACGCTCGGCGTCTGCGCCATCATCGTCTTCATCATGCGCGTAAGAGAATTGCTGGGCCGCGATATCTTCATCGACCTCATTCTGGGGCGATACCGCAGGCCGGTCAGCGAAGAGCGCGTCTTTCTCTTCATCGATCTGGTCGGCTCCACCTCTTTTGCCGAAACCCATGGCGACCTGAAGGCGCAGGAGTTTCTGGGCGAGCTGTTTTCGACTTACGCAAACCCGGTGCGCAAGCATGGCGGGGTGATCGATGATTATATCGGCGACGCTGCCATCATCACATGGCCCTATCATCTGGCCATCCGGCGCGCAGCCTGCATCAATTGCGTTTTCGATATTCTCTCCGAAATAGAAAGCAGCCGCGCCACCTGGCTCGCCAATTTCGGCACCGTGCCGAAGCTGCGCTTCGCCATTCACGGCGGGCCTGTCATTACGGCGGAAATCGGCGTGGACCACCACAAGATCACCTATTTCGGTGACACGGTGAACACCACTGCGCGTCTGGAATCATTGAGCAAGATGCTGGGCCATCCCATTCTCATCTCGTCCGATCTCGCCCACCAGTTACTGCTGCCAAAGGGCGTGAAGAGCGAATATCTGGGCGAACATGCCGTAAAGGGTCGCGGTCAGACCCTTGGCGTCTGCGCGCTTACCCGGCAGGCAGCCCTCTGATTCAAGCTCGCTAAAAAAGCTTCATCAAACGTTCAAAACCCCATAACGAAGCTGTCACAAACGGCACCTATCGGTCCATGCGCCACAACGCAAACCGACAGGTATGTTTCATGAAAAAGCTTCTTCTTTCCTCCGCGGCCTTCCTGATGCTCGGCAGCCTTCATGCCTTTGCCGCAGAGAAAGAATTTCCGGCCAAGCTCGTCTCGCAGGCGGTGCTTCCAGCCAACACCATCATCGCCGCACCTTCGGATGCGCCGGACCATCTGAAGACCTCGGCCAAGTTCACGACGGCGGATCGCAAGCGCGCGGAAGGGCTTGGCACCGTGCCCGGCAAGGATGGCGTGCGCCCCACCGGCCTTTCCATGCCGTTCGATGGTCAGGCCATGCAGGGCTTCTCCGGCATCAAGACCATGGATGACGGTACCTTCTGGAGCCTGTCCGACAATGGCTTCGGCTCCAAGCTGAACTCCAGCGATGCAATGCTGATGCTCCACCACCTGAAATTCGATTGGGATGCAGGCAAGGTCAACGCGCTCGAAACCGTTTTCCTGTCGGACCCAGACAAGAAGGCACCCTTCCCAATCGTGCTTGAAGGCACGGAAAAGCGTTACCTCACGGGCGCGGATTTCGATGTCGAATCGATCCAGCCCGTTGCGGACGGTTTCTGGGTGGGCGAAGAATTCGGCCCCTACATTCTGAAGTTCACACGCGATGGAAAGCTGACGGACGTCATTTCCACCAAGGCAGGCGATATCGAGGTCAAGTCGCCCGATCATCCGACGCTTGCGTTGCCGGGCAACCCGACGCAGAAAATGCCCGTTTTCAACCTGAAGCGCTCCGGCGGCTTCGAGGGCATGGCAATGTCGAAGGACGGAACCAAGCTTTACGGCCTGCTTGAAGGCCCGCTTTACAATGCCGAGGGCCAGGTCGAAAAGACCGAAGATGGCGCAACCGGTCTGCGCATCATCGAACTCGATGTTGCCTCCAAGGCATGGACCGGCCGCACATGGCTTTACCCGCTGGCGGAAGGCGGCGAAGCGATTGGCGATTTCAACATGCTGGACGACACCACCGCCCTTGTCATCGAGCGCGACAATGGTGCCGGTCTGTCCGATAAGGCCTGCGCCGACCCGAAGAAGCCTGAGCCGAACTGCTTTGCCGTGCCTGCCAAGCTGAAGCGCATCTACAAGATCGAATTCAGCGACGCCAATGTCGGCAAGGCCGCCCGCAAGATCGGCTATATCGACCTGATGAAGATCGCCGATCCTGACAAGAAGGCCAGCCAGGGCTCTGAAAACGGCATTTACACCATGCCTTTCGTCACCATCGAAAATGTGGACCGCATCGACGCCAACCATATCATCGTCGGTAACGACAACAACCTGCCCTTCTCGGCAGGCCGCGCGCTGGGCAAGGCAGACGATAACGAGTTCGTCGTTCTCGATGTGAAGGACTTCCTCGACGCGAAGTAACCGATTGCAAGCGCCGTCTTCGGGCGGCGCTTGTCCCTACTCGCCGAGCTTTCGCACGCCAGCTTCGTCTTTGATGCCAGTGGCGATCTCTGCTTTGCGCAAAAGCCACAGCACAGCGATGCCGATGAAGGTCGCGAATATGGCAAGCGGCCAGAGCCCGAGGCCGACTGAAAGACCTATGGAGGCGGAAAGCCACATGCTGGCGCCGGTCGTCAGGCCTTTCACATCACCCCGCTGATAAACCACCATGCCTGCAGCAAGAAAGGCGATCCCGGCAGTCACGGCTTCGACAAGGCGTATAGGGTCCATGCGGGCGGAATCGCCCGTCTGCTGATAGGCATGCATCAGTTCAAGCGTCACAACGCTGAAGACGACGGCGGCCAGCCCGATCAGCATATTGGTGCGAATGCCCGCCGTATTGTTGCGAAACTCGCGCTCAAGACCGATCAGACCGCAGAGGAAAAGCGCGCCCACGATGCGCGCAAGCAGGACGCTGATCGGAAGAACCAGCGCGAAATCGAACTCTTCCGCAAATGACTGTGGTATCATGAAACCCTCCCTTATATTTTAGCGTCAAAGCATAAGGGAGGGGTTTTTGTTCCGGTTCGGCTTCGGACTATTCGAAAACGAAGGCCAGTCGCTTGCCCGTCAGTTTCGCCAGCTGCTGCAGGCGCCCTTCCAGACGCTCACCGGCAAAATCGCAATATTCATGCGGAACGACGAATTCGAGATCGAAATCCTGCTGTTCCGATTTGCGGAAACGCAGGTGGTCGACAACCCCCGGCATCGAGGCCGAGAAGAGGTAGACGACGCGCAGCAGGCCACCGAGCAGCTTGGCCAGATCGATCATGCGGGGCGTCGCGATCTTGGCCAGACCATCGGTCGTCCCATTATCGTTCAGGCCTTCGAAACGATAGTAGTTGGCGAGCGCGATATAGGCGCGACCCGGATGGGTGATGGCCACGAAGGAGGAGTGCGCGATGATGTTGAGCGCCTGAAGCCCGCGATAATCGGGATGCGCGCGCCAGCTGATATCCGCAACGAGGCACGCAGCCTGCCGGTAACGGCTTTCCTCTTCCGTCTCATCGATGCCGAAGACCGGGAAAGTCCGCCCGCTCCAGTCCGCCAGTTCACGTGCATGTTCCGGCGAGCGGGCACGGAGGATCGCCAATTCATCGGAGGCAACCAGCAGCGGATCGGCTTCCTGCTCGGTTTCCGAGAGAAGCGAATAAAGATAGCCCTCACGCACGCCCTGTGCGGAAAAGGCGATCCTGGCGGGCTTCATCGCTTCCAGCACTTCGCGCATGGCGATGGCGCCGAACGGCAGAAGCGAGCGGCGGTTTTTCGAAACCGCCTGCCAGGCTGGGTCCTTGCTATCCTTGGAGGCGACAACCTCGTCCAGAAAGCTCAGCATTTCCGACAGCGGAAGCTCGTAACCCTGCATCATATGAAGCGGGTAATGAGTAATTTCCATATGGAGCTTGGCGATGTTACGCCACGTTCCGCCCACCGCATAGAAGGTGCGCCCTTCACCGGCAGCGAGAAGTGCTGCACTCTTTTTGACCTGCTTCTTGGCGAAGGCCGCAGCTTTTTCCAACGAGCCGCCCGCCTGTTCGGACAGGCGCAGACCGCCGAGCGGCAGGGTGATGCCCGTGCCGCATTTATTGCCCTTGATATCGATCAGTTCCAGCGAACCGCCGCCGAGATCGCCCGCAATGCCATCCGGCTCATGGAAGCCGCTGATCACGCCATAGGCAGAATAGAGCGCTTCCTTTTCACCGGACAGAACCTCGATTTCGCAGCCCAGAATTTCTTCCGCTTCGCGAATGAAGTCCGGTCCGTTTTCGGCTTCGCGCGCGGCAGCGGTTGCCAGGACATGCAGTTGCTGGGCCTGCGCCTGCGCGGAAAGGGCACGGAAGCGCTTGAGCGTGGTCAGCGCGCGGCGCACGCCTTCCTCATCCATGCGCCCGGTAAGGGCAAGCCCTTTGCCGAGACCGCACAGTACCTTTTCGTTGAACAGCACCGCAGGTGCGCGCGAGAGACCTTCATAAACGACGAGACGAACCGAGTTCGAACCAATATCTATGACGGAAACGGGGGCAAGGCCGGTCAGCCGCCCCTGTGCTTCTGATCGTGTCATTCAGCCTGTTTCTTGCGGGCCGAGATCAGCCCCGCAATCAGTTTTGGCGCACTGGATTTCAGGGCTTCACCACGTCCGGACAGGCTTGGATTGGTCATGAAATAGTGCTGCGCGTTGAACGGTTCCTCGCCCTTGCGCACTTCGATGCGCCTGGACGTTCCGTCCGCAAGTATCTCGTAGCTCTGTTGATTGTCAATGAGATTGCCCAGCATGATCTGTGAAAGAACTTGCTCATGCACGGTTGGATTGACCAGAGGCACCAGTGTTTCAACGCGGCGGTCGAGGTTGCGCGGCATCATGTCGGCAGAGCCGATATAGACCAGCGCCTTATCGGATGGCAGGCCGTAACCATTGCCGAAGCAGAAGATTCGGCTGTGTTCCAGGAAACGACCGACGATGGATTTCACCCGGATATTATCCGACAGACCCGGCACCTGCGGACGCAGGCAGCAGATGCCGCGGATCACCAGATCGATCTCGACGCCCGCCGCACTCGCCTTGTAGAGCGCATCGATGATTTCTGGATCGACCAGCGAATTCATCTTCATCCAGATCGCCGCCGGTGCACCGGCCTTGGCATGCTCGATCTCGTCATTGATGTGCTTCAAGATGCGCGCGCGCAGCGTATAGGGCGAAACCGCCAGCTTCATACCTTCTTCCGGCTCGCCATAGCCGGTGATGAAGTTGAAGATATTGGCCATGTCATGCGCAATCTTCGGATTGCAGGTGAAGAAGGACAGGTCGGTGTAAACCTTTGCCGTGACCGGGTGATAGTTGCCCGTTCCAAGGTGGCAATAGGTGCGCAGCTTGCCATCTTCACGGCGCACGACCATCGACATCTTCGCGTGGGTCTTCAGTTCGATGAAGCCGAACACGACCTGCACGCCAGCGCGCTCCAGATCTCGCGCCCAGCGAATATTGGCTTCTTCATCGAAGCGGGCCTTGAGCTCCACCAGCGCCGTCACGGACTTGCCAAGTTCGGCGGCATCGATCAGCGCGCGAACGATAGGGCTGTCATTCGAGGTGCGGTAGAGCGTCTGCTTGATGGCCAGAACATCCGGGTCGCGCGCCGCTTGCAGCAGAAACTGCACGACCACGTCGAAGCTTTCGTAAGGATGGTGAACCACCATGTCCTTTTCGCGGATCGCGGCGAGGCAATCGCCCATATGTTCGCGAACGCGTTCCGGGAAGCGGGCATTGTAAGCCTCGAACTTCAGGTCTTCACGCGGCGCTTTCACGATTTCCGAAATGGTGTTGAGCGCCAGAAGACCCGGCAGAACGGCAACGCGGTTATCCGGCACGCCAAGCTCATGCACCACGAACTGACGCAGGGACTGCGGCATTTCACTGTCGGTCTCGATGCGAATGACCGAGCCGCGACGGCGGCGCTTCAGGGCGCTTTCGAAGTAACGCACCAGATCTTCGGCTTCTTCCTCAAGCTCGATATCGCTATCGCGGATGATGCGGAAAGTACCGAAGCCCTTGACGGTGTAGCCGGGATAAAGCCGGTGAATGAAAAGGCCAACGACATCTTCCAGCGTGATGTAGCGGATCGCCGTCTTGTCATCCGGCAGGCGGATAAAGCGGTCCAGCGCTGGCGGCAAACGCAGAAGCGCCGTCATCGGCTCGCGCCCGTTCACGCTCTCCAACTGCAGGCCCATGGAAAAGCCGAGATTGGGAATGAAGGGGAACGGGTGCGCGGGATCGATGGAAAGCGGCGTCAGAACCGCAAAGATGCGCTCTTCGAACTCGTTTTCCAGCCATGTACGGTCCTCATCGGAAAGCGCCGCCGGGCGAACGATATAGATATCTTCCTTGGCGAGATACTGCTGGAGAACGGCAAGCGAAGCCTGCTGCTCCATCTGGAGATTATCGATTTCCTTGAGGATATCTTCCAGCTGCTCTGCGGGAGTACGACCATCCGGTGTCTTTACCGTGATGGACTGGCGCACCTGGCCTTCGAGACCGGCAACGCGCACCATGAAGAATTCATCGAGGTTGGCAGCGGAGATGGAGAGGAAGCGCAGCCTTTCCAGCAGCGGGTGCGATGTATTCAGCGTTTCTTCCAGAACGCGGCGGTTGAATTGCAGCCAGGAAAATTCCCGGTTGACGAAACGCGCGGGGCTATCCCATAGGTTTTCCACCTCTGCTGCCGGAGCCAAGCCGCCCTTTTCGAACTCATCCTGCACAGCCGTATCCATCTAATACTCCACCTCTAAATCTGCCATTGCCCGTATAACAGTTTGACGACGGAACTGTGACAGTCAATCGTCTTCCAGAGTGCTGCCCATCTCGGTCAGAACCTCTGCCGCAAGCGCCCGGCTGATCCGTGTGCCGCGCGATAGCGCCAGCCGGTCCAGCCGCTCGACAAGGGACTGCGCCGTATCCAGCGAACGCTCCATCCTTGCAACGATATAGCTGACAAGTTTGTCATCCATGTAAAGCTGCCTGTCGGCAAAGAGCTTCATCAGCACCTGCGCCAGCAAATCCTCGTCGGGTTCGCCGATTTCTACCACGGTCGCCGCTTTCAGGCGGGAGCGTAGGTCCGGCAGCGTTACCGGCCAGGCCGCAGGCCATTGCCGCGTCGTGATCAGCAGCGAGGTTCCGTTTTCGCGCACGCTGTTGATGACATGGAAAAGCTCGGTGTCGTCAAAGCCATTGCGGTCCGCATCCTCGAAAAGCACCGGGCCGTTTTCCGCAACACGCGCGGCATCCTGTCCTTTTTGCGGCGTTATCTCATTGGCACCGCTGGTATTTTTCCAGATGGACGCCAGATGCGATTTGCCCGAACCGGGAGGACCGGCCAGAATGACGACCGGGGACGGCCAGCGTGGCCATTCGTCCACGATGCTGACAGCCGCATCCAGCGGAGCGGCGACCAGAAGGTCTTCACGTCCCGTCGCCGTCTGGTGCGAGAAGGCAAGCGGCAACTGCTCGGCCTTGGACCGGGCAGGGCCGGGTTTATTGTTTTCGTTCATCGATCAGCTCTGAGAATCGATCTTCTGCGGCGGCAGGGCTTCCAGCTGTCCAGCCTCCGGCGGCTCCCAAGGAAGATTGGCTGCACGCCCATGATAGAGATCGCTATCAAGATAGCGCGATAGAGCGAAGCGAACAAGCACACCGACCGCAGCGGCAGCGGGAACCGCCACCAAAAGACCGACGAAGCCGAAGAGAGCGCCGAAGGCAAACAGCGCAAACATCAGCCAGACGGGGTGAAGACCCACGCTACTGCCAACCAGCTTCGGCTGAAGAATATTGCCTTCGATGAACTGGCCGGAGAAGAAAACGGCAAGCGTCAGGATCACATAGATATAATCCGGCCAGAACTGAACCAGCGCCACGCCGACGGCAAGAACCAGACCCACCATCGAACCGATATAGGGAATGAAGCTGATGGCGCCTGCGAACATGCCGATCAGAAGACCGAAATTCAGGCCGACGAGCGAGAGGCCGACAGCGTAATAAACGCCGAGAATGATGCAAAGCGAACCCTGACCGCGGATGAAGCCCGCAATCGTCGCATCCATGTCGCGCGCAATCTGGCGCACAGTCGTTACGTGGTCGCGCGGAATCCAGCTATCCACCTTATCGATCATCCGGTCCCAGTCCAGCAGCAGATAGAATGCGACCACGGGCGTCACCACCAGCAGCGAAATCACATCCACCAGCGACTTGCCGGAATTCCATATCTGCGTCAGCAGCGTGCCGATAAAGCCTGCGCCTTCCGTCAGAAGTTTGGAGAAGTTTTCCTTCACCGTATCGATCTGCGAACTGACCCAGCCGGGCAGCAGGTTCGTATCCGTGCCCGCGATCAATTGCTGCAGAGACGAGATATATTGAGGAATGCGGCTGATGAATTCCGATGCCTGCGCCGCAATCAGCGGAATGATGATGATCAGCGAAAGCGCGAACAGCAGCACGAAGGAAATGAGAATGAAAATGCTGGCCATCATGCGGCTGAGGCCGCGCCGCTCCAGCCAATCCGCTACGGGATCGAGGAAATAAGCTAGCGCCATGCCCGCCACGAAGGGCAGCAGAATGGAGCTGAACACCATGAGGAACACGACGAAAATCACGAGCGCGCCCAACCAGAAGAAGATCTGGCGCCTCAGATTTATGCCTCTGATATGTGGTTGCATCGTTTTTTCCTCGTGCGCGTCAGCCCGTGATAACGCCAGTCCTAGGAGATAGGATGCGCAGGCGGGACTGGTCAAGGGCGATAGCGCTCACGCCCTCAGGTGGGGGATGTCGGGATCACAGACCGACTTCGGGGCGAAAAGGCATGAAAAACATGCGTTCCGGCGCTCTCACCCTTGCATCGGCACCCATCTCATGCGAATGGCGACGCCAAGAAAACCAGCGGAGACGAGAGCCATGAGCCAGTCGGGCAAGAACGGTCTTACCTACAGCGATGCAGGCGTCGATATCGATGCCGGAAACCTGATGGTCGAGAAGATCAAGCCAGCCGTTCGCTCTACGCGCCGTCCGGGCGCGGATGGCGAGATCGGCGGCTTCGGCGGCCTGTTCGACCTCAAGGCCGCTGGTTTCAAGGACCCTGTTCTCGTTGCTGCCAATGATGGCGTCGGCACGAAGCTGAAGATCGCCATTGACGCGAATTTCCACGATACGGTCGGCATCGACCTCGTTGCCATGTGCGTCAACGATCTGGTGGTTCAGGGCGCAGAGCCGCTGTTTTTCCTAGATTATTTCGCCACCGGCAAGCTGGATCCGGATCAGGGCGCGGCCATCGTCAACGGCATTGCCGCTGGCTGCCTTCAATCCGGCTGCGCGCTGATTGGCGGAGAAACCGCCGAGATGCCCGGCATGTATTCCGATGGCGATTACGATCTGGCGGGCTTTGCCGTGGGCGCTGCCGAACGCGGACAGCTTCTGCCCGCTGGCGACATCGCAGAAGGCGATGTCATCCTCGGCCTCTCCTCCTCCGGCGTCCACTCCAATGGTTTCTCGCTGGTGCGCAAGATCGTTTCCCTCTCCGGCCTCGGCTGGGATGCGCCTGCGCCTTTCGCAGACGGCAAGAAGCTCGGCGAAGCCCTGCTGACACCAACGCGCATCTATGTGAAGCCGCTTCTCAAGGCCATTCGCGAGACGGGTGCCCTGAAGGCTCTGGCGCATATTACCGGCGGCGGCTTCCCTGAAAATATTCCGCGCGTGCTGCCAAAGCATCTGGCGGCGGAAATCGATCTCGCATCCATCGAAGTACCGGCTGTTTTCTCATGGCTTGCCAAAACCGGCGGCGTTGCGGCCAATGAAATGCTGCGCACCTTCAACTGCGGCGTCGGCATGATCGTCGTCGTTTCGGCAGAAAATGCGCAGAAAGTGACCGACGCGCTGACGGCGGAAGGTGAAACCGTGTTCCCGCTCGGTCGCATGGTTGCCCGCGAAGAAGGTGCACATGGCACGATCTACAAGGGCACGCTCGCACTATGAGCACAGGCTCTGCCCGCAGCAAAGTCGTGGTGTTCATTTCAGGCAGCGGCTCCAACATGGTGGCGCTGGCTGAGGCCTGCCAAACCCCGGACTTCCCCGCCGAAATCGTCTGCGTCATCTCCGACAAGCCGACAGCAGGCGGGCTTGCCAAGGCGCAGGGCTTCGGCATCCCAACCCTCGTCTTCGAGCGCAGGAATTATGCGAGCAAGGCCGAGCATGAAGCGGCAATCCTCGCCGCGCTTGGGGAGATTGCACCCGACATCATCTGCCTCGCAGGCTATATGCGCCTGATTTCCGGGGATTTCATCGCGCCTTATGAGGGCCGGATCATCAATATCCACCCCTCGCTGCTGCCGCTCTTCCCGGGCCTCCACACCCACCAGCGCGCCATCGACAACGGCATGAAAATCACCGGCTGCACCGTCCACTTCGTCACCGAAGGCATGGATGAAGGCCCCGTCATCGGCCAGGCCGCCGTTCCCGTCACTGCCGACGATACAGCCGAAACGCTCGCCGCCCGTGTGCTGATGGTGGAGCATCAGCTTTACCCGCTTTCTCTGAAGCTGTTGGCGGAGGGTAAAGTTCGGATGGCGGACGGCAAGGCTGTGCGTAACAGCGACACGAAACCAGCGTCCCAGCAGCTGATATCGGCCTGATACACGACTTGGCCAAGCCTTGACCAAGCGGTTTGCGTACTGGTATTATTTTGCTCGAATGGAGCAATAGACCATGACGCTGACCGTCAAAGTGGGCGAAGCTAAGACGCATCTCTCAGAGCTTCTTGCGAAGGTTGAAGCTGGCGAGGATGTTGTCATAGCACGCGGCAACGAACCCGTTGCGCGGCTCGTCAGGACCAACGATGCTCAGGCACGCAAACAATTGATAAATACGTTGCGGTCTGAACGCGCTCTGCGGGCGCAAGTAACCTCAGACGAAATCGCTGACTGGAAGAATGAAGGACGACGTTGATGTCCTTTGTCGTTGACGCATCGGTCGTCGCTGCATGGTTTTTGCCGGATGAGGCCAATGAACTTGCTGAAAAGGCGCTCCAGCGTCTCGAAAGCGAAGATGCTTTCGCGCCCGATCTGCTGGCACACGAACTCCGCAATATTCTGGTCATGGCAGAGCGGCGCAAACGCATAGAACCGGAAGATGTCCTTTCCATTCTTCTGCGCTTCAACAGTTTGCCGATTACGCTCGTGTCCGGCGACGATGCCGTTTCAATCGTAAAACTTGCACGCCAGCATGCGCTATCTGCTTACGACGCAGCCTATCTCGCTCTCTCCATCGGGAGAAGCATGCCGCTCGCCACGATGGACAAGAAACTTGTCGCGGCGGCGAAAGCAGAAAACGTAGCTTTCGCCTAAGGCAAAGAATTGCTTACAAACTCGCCCGGTTCAGCATCGCCCATTGCAGCATGATGATCGTCTTGGAATCGGTAATCTCACCAGATGCGATCATCCCGTAAGCCTCGTTGAGCGGCACGGTCAGAACCTCGATATCCTCACCTTCCGTCTCCAGCCCGCCGCCTTTCCCTGCCTTTTTAGCAAGATCGACGCGGGCATAAAATAGGCTGATCTTCTCCGTCAGCGTTCCGGGGCTGGCATAGGTATCGAAGAGATAACGCGGGGCGCTGACGGCATAGCCCGTCTCTTCCATGGATTCGCGCCGGATTGCCTCATCGGGCTGGTCACCGTCGGTCAGACCGGCAGGGATTTCCAGCATGAAGCTTGCATCGCCATTGGCGAAGGCGCCGGGGCGGAACTGGCGGACGAGGACGATCTCTTCCCGCTTCGGGTCGAAAAGAAGAATGGCAGCGGCAACGCCGTGATCATGCACTTCGCGGTGAATACGGATCGTGCGCCCATCACGGGTTTGCTGCTCGAAAACCATCGTCTGCAAATGGATGAAACGCTTCCAGACTGTCTGCTTCTCGACGAGTTTGACGCGGGCCTCGTCATCCGGCTGCGACAGTTGAACCGCGTTGGACCGATCCATGGACACTCCTATCAGGCCTTTTTCAGCCAAACCTTGTTATCGTGGAACGCCGCGCCGCCATAGGGCGCAGCAGCATCGGCACCCGTCAGCACGTTGATGCCTTCACCATCCAGATGCGCCTTGTTCGGCCACAGCCCTTCAGCGATCAGCACACCCGACCTCGCACCTTCAACGATCTTCGCATGGATGCGGAGATCGCCGCGCAAATTGCCGATCCGCACGACATCGCCATCGGCAATATCGAGGCGGATCGCATCAACCGGCGAGATCATCAGTTCCGGGCGGCCTTCCTTCTGCACGGATGTCTTGGTTTCCGCAAAAGTGGAATTCAGGAAGTTTCGGGCCGGAGACGTCGCCAGACGGAAGGGGTGCGCCTCGTCCGCAAGTTCGATCACATCGACCTGATCCGGGAATTCGGGAAATGCGTCGGCAGGGCCCATCACACCGATATTTTTCGGCGGCTTGTTGGGCGACGGGCCGTTATGCCAATCCGGGCTGAAACGGAATTTTCCATCCGCATAACCGAAGCCCTCGAGATAATGAGCGACCTCGAAATCGGGCTGCGCATCGATCCATTTTTCATCGGCCAGATTGTCGAAGCTGCCCCAGCCGCTCGTTTGGAGAATCTGCTCCACATGCTCCCGCGCGCTCAGGCCAAAACCCGGCATATGATCGATACCGAGGCGCTTCGCCAGTTCCTCGATGACGAAAAGGTTGGTGCGCACAGTTTCCGGCGGCTCGACAAGCTTTGGCCCAAGCAGAATGTGATTCTGGCCACCCGCACGGTAGAGATCGTCATGCTCAAGAAACATCGTCGCCGGCAGCACGATATCGGCAATGTCTGCCGTCTCGGTCATGAATTGCTCATGCACGGCGACAAACAGGTCGTTGCGCAGAAAACCCTGCCTCACCAGCCGCTGTTCCGGACAGACATTGGCGGGATTGGTGTTCTGGATCAGCATCGCCGTCACAGGCCCGCCACCGCGCAGTGCCTCGGCATCTCCCGTCAGAACGCGCCCGATTTGCGACTGGTCCAGCTGGCGAACATTCGGGTCGGCATAGGCCGTACCCATCAGCTCCGCCTTGTTCAGACGGAAGATATCGCCATTGTTGTGAAACGCCCCGCCGCCCTCATATTGCCAGGAGCCAAGCACAGTCGCGATAGAGAGTGCCGCATGCATGGCAACCGCGCCATTCCGCTGACGGGCGAAACCATATCCCAGACGGAAGAAACTTTTCTTCGTGGTGCCGACAAGCTGCGCGAAAGCCTCGATTTCCTCGACCGAAAGCCCGGTTATCTCGGAAGCCCATTGCGGGGTCTTAGTGGCAAGATGCGCTTCGAGCCCGGCAGGATCATCGGCAAATTTAGCCATATAGGCCCGGTCGGCGTAACCATCGCGAAAGGCGATATGCATTACTGCGCAGGCCAGCGCCGCATCGGTGCCCGGCTTTACGATAAGCTTTAAATCCGCCTGCTTCATCGTCGGGTTATCGTAGATATCCACAACGACGATCTTCGCGCCCCGTTCCTTTCGCGCCTTGATTGCGTGGGTGATGACGTTGACCTGCGTGGCAACCGCATTCGTGCCCCAGATCACGACGACATCGGCCTTCGCCATCTCTCGCGGGTCGGGCCCGCGAAGCGCGCCGGTGCCCATCACATAGCCAGTCCATGCCATGTTGGTGCAGATGGAACCGAAGAAGCCGGAATATTTCTTGGCATGGCGAAGCCGCTCAATGCTGTCGCGCTGCACCTGCCCCATGGTGCCCGCATAGAAATACGGCCAGATCGCCTCCGCGCCATGCGCGGCCTCCGCCTTAACGAAGGCATTGGCAATTTCGTCCAGCGCGTCGTCCCAGCCAATTTCCTGCCAGTCGCCAGCGCCTTTGGCGCCTTTTCTGCGCTTCGGCGTCAGCAGGCGTCCGGGATGATAGATGCGCTCGGAGTAACGCGCGACCTTGGCGCAGATCACGCCCGCCGTATAGGTGTTGGCATTGGCGCCTCGCACCCTGCCGATACGGCCATCGACATTGATATCGGCCTCCAGCGCGCAGGCGCTCGGACAGTCATGCGGACAGACGGTGTGGCCGATGCGGGTGGCGTCGGTCACGGCTTTGGCGGAAATCGGGGTCGCAACGTTCATGAGTTTTGTATATGGCATGTCCAAGGCCGCCAAAAGGCCGAAGTGACGCTTATCAAGATTATTCATAGCAACATATCTCACGAGGCATCGGCCCGAATGAACTACCGGCACATCTATCATGCAGGCAATTTCGCCGATGTTCTGAAACACGCCGTTCTGGCGCGGCTCGTGCGATATCTGCAAAACAAGGACAAGGCCTTCCGGGTGCTCGATACGCATGCGGGTATCGGCCTCTATGATCTGTCCTCCGAGGAAGCCCAGAAAACCGGCGAGTGGCAGACGGGCATCGGCAAGCTGCTGGAAGCGGACCTTCCCGCCGAAGTCGCCGAATTGCTGGAGCCATATCTGACCGCCGTCAGAGAACTGAACCCGCAAGGCGGGCTGCAATATTATCCCGGCTCGCCAAAACTCGCGCGCATGCTGTTTCGCCCGCAGGACCGCCTTTCCGCTATGGAACTGCACCCGGATGATTTTCGCGCGCTCTCGCGTCTATTCGAAGGCGATTATCAGGCACGGATAACGGAACTCGATGGCTGGCTGTCGCTCGGCGCTCACCTGCCGCCTAAGGAGAAGCGCGGCCTCGTTCTGGTCGATCCGCCTTTCGAGAAGGAAAACGAATATGAGCGGCTGGCAGAGGGCCTGCACAAAGCCTATCGCCGCTTTGCCACCGGCACTTACTGTCTCTGGTATCCTCTGAAAAAAGGCGCACCGATCAAGGAGTTTCACGAACTCCTGCAATCATACGAGATCCCGAAAATGCTCTGCACCGAGCTTTCGGTCAGAAGCGACCGGCTTGAAGGCTTGAGCGGCTCCGGGCTTATCGTCGTCAACCCGCCCTACACGCTGAAGGACGAGTTGCATATTCTGCTGCCGGTCCTGAAGTCGGTCATGGCGCAGGATCGATATGCCTCGCACCGCGCCTTCTGGCTGCAAGGGGAATAGCTACTTCCCCTGCAACCGCCTCTCCTCCCGCTCGGCTGCGGCCAGTTGCGAGCGCTCGAAAAAGAGGATGATGAAAAGCCCGATGACGAACGGGATGATAAGATAAAACAGGCGGAAGACGAGCAGCGCGGCAATCACGTCTGCCGGGTTCATTTCCGGCAGGCCCATGACGAAGACGAGTTCTAGCACGCCAAGTCCGCCCGGCGCATGGGAAATCAACGCCGCTGAAAAGGAAATGAGGAATATCCCCAGGATCACCATGAAGCCGGGATTTCCGACATCCGGCAGCGCATAATAGATGATGCCCGCCGCCCCGATAAGCTCGATTGGACCGATCACCAGCTGCTGCGCCACCAGTTTCGGGGCCGGGTAAAACAGGGTGAAGGAGCCTATCTTGAGCGGCCTCAGCCTCAACAGACTTCCGATGACGTAGAGGGCCACGATGGCAAGCAGCAGAATGCCGGTGGTGGTAGACGCCTCTACCGGCAGAATATCGACGAAACGCTCGGTAATATTCGGCTCGTAGACAAGAATGAAACCGATCAGCATGATCGTGCCGATGGCGAAGGTGAAGGTGCAGAGCGCAACGAGAATGCCCACTTCCGAAGCGCTCAGGCCTTTGGACGTATAGGCACGATAACGCACCACCGCGCCGGAAAACACGGAAGCCCCGACATTGTGAGACAGCGCGTAAGTGGTGAAGGACGTCAGCGTGATGAAAAGCCAGCCCACCTTGCGCTTCAAATGCTGCAGGGCAATCCGGTCGTAACCAGCCAAAGCCGCATAGGCCACCAGCGTACACAGGCCGGACATGATCCAGTCATGCGTGCCGATGGCGGCGAGGCTATCCCAGACGTCATCGAGCGAAAGATGGCGCAATTCCTTATAGAGCAGCCACACGGAAAAGCAGATCGTGGCAACCCCGATGATGGGCCAAAGATACTTTTTCATGTTCATGCGGACATGCCCAGGCTCACTCCTCCCTCCGGCATTTGCATAATACCGGATTCGCCAAGCTTATTCGTTATAATAGCTCCGTTTCAACACGAAGCATGATGGATACGTCATTTTTCGGCGGCCTGTTTGCCACAGGCATAAGATGGTATAAAACCCAACAACCATTCAACAAATCGTCATCCCTGTGCAGAAAGACAGCCCGTTCGATGAAACAATATTTCGGTTTTATCGCATTGGCGGCACTTTCACTGGCAGCAGCGGCGTGGATAGTCCTTCCACAGTCTCAGTCAATAAGACCCGCGGAGCCTGCCAAAGTTCCCTCGTCCTCGCCACGGCCATCGGCAAATCCGCCATCCGTCCAAGGTCAGGGCTTTGAGTTTTACGTTCTGTCGCTTTCCTGGTCACCGGCCTTTTGCGCCAGCGATGCGGGCAAAAACAGCCGACAGCAATGCGGCTCGGACCAAAAATACGGCTTCGTCGTACACGGCCTGTGGCCGCAGAACGAGCGCGGCTATCCGGAATTTTGCGGAAACGACAAAAGCGAGCGGGTGCCGGAAAATCTCGGTCGTAGTATGTTCGACATCATGCCCTCGATGGGCCTGATCGGTCATCAATGGCGCAAACACGGCTCATGCAGCGGCCTGTCGCAGAAGGATTATTTCGACACCACCCGCGCCGCTTACAACCGCATCGCCCTGCCCGCCGATATTGCTTCGGGCAGCCAGAACAAGCGGCTATCGGCGGATGCAATCGAGACCGCATTCGTTACCGCCAATCCCGGCATGACGAAGCAGGGTATTGCCATCAGCTGTGACGGCGCTGCGCTGGAGGAAGTCCGCATCTGCCTGAACCGGGACCTCACTTTCCGCAATTGCGCGGAGGTGGATCGTCAGGGCTGCCGCGCCAACGCCACCGACATCATTCCAATTCGATAATCTCAACAGGAAAAGCCCATGGAACTGCTTTATTCTCCCGCTTCCCCCTATTCCGCCAAGGTGCGCATGGCCGCGCGCTACCTCGATATCGGCATCACGGATGTTCGCGTGGATACGAGTGCCGAACCTGCCACGCTGATGGACAACAACCCGCTCGGCAAAATCCCGGTTCTGCTGCTGGATGACGGCGGATCGGTCTATGACAGCGTCGCCATCATGCACTATCTCGACCGGGAATCCGGCGGGAAGCTCTATCCGAAGAAGCACGGCAAGCGCACGGAAGCCGAAATCCTGGAAGCGCTCTGCGACGGCATCATGGATTGCCTTCTCGCCATCGTCTACGAGCGGCGCCTGAGACCGGAGGAAAAGGTCCATCAGCCATGGATCGACAAGCAGTGGCGCAAGGTGGTGAAGGGTCTCGATTACCTCAACGCCAATCTGCCGAAAACCGGCAAAAAACTCCACGGCGGCCACTTCGCGCTTGCAGCCATGATCGGCTATCTCGATCTGCGCTTTGCCGGAGAATGGGCCGATGGCCGCAAGACGCTGGCCGACTGGCCGGAAAAATTCGGCAAGAAGTTCAAGCAATATGCCGAGATGAAGTCTGCGGCGTGAGCGCAAAACAAAAAGCCGGAGCAATGCCCCGGCTTTTTGCTGTAATTGTGCGGTGATCAGAACTTGACCTTCACGCCTGTATTGGCCGACCAGGAGCCGATATCGCTGGAATAGGTGCCGAGCGTAATGCCGCTATAGATGGTGGTCTGCTGGTTAAGCTGGACGTCGCCCGAAAGGCCGAAGCGAGTGCCGATCAGGTTGCGGTTGCCGATGGCCGAGACGGTGAAGTCCGTGCCGCTCAGGCTGGCATTCATGTTGGAAGAGCCGAGGTTCAGCGTATCGACCAGCGCAGCACTGAAGGAGACATTGGCCTTCATGCCGTTTGCCAGCGTGTTGCGGTTGGTGATCTTGCCTTCCAGAATACCTTCCAGCGTGTTCGAAGTGCGGTCATCATAGGTGATGTTCTGCGTCGAACTCGTTTCGGTGTAACCGTCATAGAAGCCAGCCGTGTAGCGCAGGCGGGCAGATGGCGTGAAAATCCAGCCGGGGGCGAATTCGTGTTTTTGCGAAATCGCGATTTCGGGTGAAACGTACCAGCCGGTGAAGGAACCACGCGCCGGATCGGAGCCGGAAATCTCGCGACGGCTGTCATTGTCGATGCCACCGGCGATCAACGAGGCATCCAGCGTTACCGAGCCCACATCCTTGCGGACATAAACACCGCCGAAGCCCGTATTGCCTGTTGTCTTGCCGGAACCATCATCCGCCTTGTTGATGATGCGGCCATAGCCTGCCAACACACCGAAGCGGCCTTCATCGAACTGGCGATCCACACCGGCTGCGACACCATAATTGGTGGAACTCGTGTCCTTGGCATTGTCGAAGGTCTGGCCGCCGAAGGCGCGGATCCAGAAAAGGTTGCCGTAACGGTCGACCGCCGTGTCGTCACCCCCCTTCTTCACGGCAGCGGCGGCACCCGTCGGCTTCTTTTCTTCCGCATAACCGAGAGCGCCGGAGCTGGTCGGCTCACTCGAACCACCGGCAGAAGAGCCCACATCGATGCTGAGGATTGAGCCGAGGACATTGCCGACCGAGTTGGTATAACCACGCACGGCAGAGTCCATCGAGGTGGAGCCAATATCGACAACGTTGACCGTGCCGCTGCCTGTATTCGTATTCGTCAGGATCAATGTCTGATGGGCATTGTTCAGATTGATCGTGTTGTCGGTCTGATCGTAATTGGCAACGCCAAGCAAATAGCTGCCTGTGCCAAAGGTCGTCGTGTTATCCACGGTGCCGTTATAATCCACGACACCGTTGAACAGCGCGCCCTGTAGAACATTCAGCGTGTTGCCATCCTCTGAAAACAAAACGGAAGCCGTTCCACCGGAAATCGTACCGCTATTGGTGATGGTCAGAGACAAACGATCGGCGTTAATACCGTAATCACCGCCGGAAATCGTTCCGCTGTTGATGATGGATCCATTTGATTCTCGAACATAGACGCCATCGGACTCGCCGGAAATAGTCCCGCTATTGATAAGCGAGAATGCCGCACTCGTTACACTAACACCGTCCGAAGCGCTGGAGATCGTACCGCTGTTGGTGATATCGACAGTATTGACCTCATTTGTGCTAATACCGCCGGAAATCGTACCGCTGTTGTAAATGATGGCTTCGTTCAGGGCAGCAAGATCAAAACCACCGGTTATTGTGCCGCTGTTTGTCGCGTTCAGACTTTCGGCATAGGTCGAGCGCACGCCACCGCTGATCGTTCCTGCGTTCGAGAGGGTCAGATCAGTGTCGGAAGCCCAGATACCAAACACGCCGCCGGAGATAGTGCCGGTATTGGTAATCGTCGCCGAAGAGTCGTCTCCAAGGAATTCGATGCCAAAATAGCCGCCAAGAATGCTTCCGCTATTGACGATCGTGGCATTATCCACCTCGTTTAGGCGGAGGCCGCGATCCTGCCCTGCAAGGGAAGACGAGATGGTGCCACTGTTGACGATGGTGGCAACATCTACGATGTCGAGATTGACGCCATAATAGAGGTCGTCGGTCCCGGTTGAAGAGATCGTGCCGCTATTGATAAGCGAAAAAGCGCCTATGGAACCAGCATATATGGCATGTGCGTTCGATGAGACGGTACCACTGTTGGTGATAGCTATTTCCGTTGCACCATTGATGTCTATACCCGTGTTGAGGCCGTAAATCCAACCGGCGTTGCTTATATTGGCACCGACCATATTGGCGATGTAGATACCGTAATTGGAGTCTCCGGTTATCGTACCATCGTTCTGGATATCCAGAATACCGGAAGATGAATAGGCATATATGCCGTAGCCGCCCTCAACAGAACCTGTCGTCTGGTTGACGATTGAGGCTCCATAGAAATATCTGAGATCGATACCCGCGTTTTCCCCAGCGATGGATCCTGCATTGTTGATAATTGTTCCTGCGGGAGAAGACCCTGAATAATCCGGGTCAGTAACGTTGATACCAGCGGAACCCGAACCCTCACCGCTGATGGTCGCACCCTCGGCATTGTTGATGACTGTATTGTCCGACGTGTTGATCGTTATCCCCGACCAGCCACCTGTGCCTGAAATAGTGCCGCTAGCCTCGTTGTTGACCGTAATGTTTTCCGAACCCTGATTGATGATGAGGCCACCTTCGGGAGACGTCATCTCCCCTGAATTCGTGACCGTACAATCTGTCTGCCCGGAGATGGCGCTGCCGGAAACGGTACAATCCGCAGCCGCAGCATCCTTCACCGGCATCGCGGCAAAAAGCGCAAGCGTCGAAACGCCGGTCATGAAAGCCGTTGCTAGGGCACGCTTGCGCGCGCAAAGCTTCGCCGTTCCGCACAGAGGCAGATTAAAATGTCTCATTGTTCAAAATCCCTGCGCACCGGCAAAATTGCAGCCGATGTAGTGTCCCGATGATTCACGTTCCAACGCAAACGTTGTTGAAACTGAAATCTCATGGCCCCTTATCTTCGGCAAGGGGAAACCGGCGGCGCGTCAAAAATGGACGGTCGACGCATATATTTGGCTGGGAATGCCTCGAAGGTGGCTATCCTCTGGCCGTTGCCAGTTGGTGCATTCAGGGCAAAACAAAAAAAGCCGGAGCGTGAGCTCCGGCCTTCTTTTGCATTCAATCCGTGACGGATTAGAACTTTACGCCGATACCAGCCTTGACGCTGTGATCGTCGAAGCCGCGGGATACGGTTCCGGTGTCAAGCGTGAAGTCCTTGTTCTGGTAATCGGTGTAACGATATTCCAGACGAGCGGTGATGTTGTCCGTTACGAGGGCTTCAACACCGGCACCAACCGTGTAACCGAGTGCGGTCGCATCGTCCTTGGAACCTGGGTTGCTGATCTCGTGGTTGCCGACAGCCAAACCACCCGTACCGTAGATCAGGAATGGGTTCATGTCGTAACCGACGCGAGCACGCAGCGAGCCGTTAAGCTTCTGCTTGCCCTGCAGCGATTCGCCAGCGAAAGTGCCAGCAGAACCTTTTTCATCGCCATAAGCGATGTCTGCTTCCGCACCGTAAACGATCTGGCCGCTCTGCCAGTTGTAACCGCCGTAGAGACCGCCGCCGAAGCCGTCCGCGTCACGACCATTATTGCTGCCGCTGAAACGGCCCCAGTCGTAGTTCACGGTACCACCGAGGTATGCACCGGACCAGTCCTTGATAGGTGCTGGCTGTTCCACGGCAACAGGTGCCTGCGGCACTTCATTGACAGCGTCGGCCGCCTTGGCTGCCGAGAAAGCGGCTGCCGCCATTGTGGTAGCCATAAGTGTTGCAACGATAGTACGCATGCTATTCTCCTTTCAAACCCGCGGGGTGCTCACACACTAGGTTCCCAAACGCGGTATAAAACAGTTAGTTCCCTGCCCTTCTGGAAATGCAAAATGATGGGCGAATGAGGAAATCACACAGCCAAAATGTGAATTGATTGGGGCAGCGACGTGACGGAAATGGGACGTTGCTAAAATGACACAAAAATCTATTAAGGATAATGGATCGTTAATTTAAGCAACGCGCGTTTTTACTTGTATTTACATTAAATTACGCGCTTTAGACTCTCTTTCCACAAGCCTGTATAAAACGCCTTCCCAACGTGCAAAGCTGCTGCTTTCGATCTATATCTAAAGCAGAATGTGATTTGAAAAGAGCACAGGCCAGCTTTGACAGAGACTATACCAAAGACCGTCTTGATAACGGGCGCTGCCCGCCGTGTGGGAAGGGCAATTGCCGAATATCTTGCTTCCGAGGGCTTTGCGATCGGCATTCACGCTCGCTCTTCCATCGCTGAAGCAGAGGAATTCGCTAACACAATACGGCAACAAGGTGGTCGTGCAGCCGTTGTGCAGGCCGATCTCGAGGATTCTTTTTCGACATCGCAATTGATGAACAAGGCCACGGAAGCGCTTGGCCCCATAGGTGTTCTCGTCAATAATGCGTCTGTTTTCCATAAGGATGAGGCCAGCCAGTTCGATGCGGCGACATTCGAGGCGCATTTCGCCGTCCACGTCCGCGCGCCAACCATTCTGGCTGCCGCCTTTGCAGAACAGTTGCCCAAAGAGAATTCCGGCCTGATCGTCAACATCATCGATCAGCGGGTGCTGGCGCTCAATCCGCGTTTTTATTCCTACACTCTTTCCAAGGCCGCGCTCTGGACGGCAACGCAGACCTTGGCACAAAGCTTTGCACCGCGCATTCGGGTGAATGCCATTGGCCCCGGCCCGACCTTTAAAAACGATAGACAGCTTGACGAGGACTTTCAGGCGCAGATCGACGCCCTTATATTAAAGAGAGGTCCAAAGCCCGATGAGTTCGGGCGGACGATTCGCTTTCTTTATGACACCCCGTCGATGACCGGCCAGATGATCGCGCTCGACGGGGGCCAGCACCTTGGCTGGGAAACCCCGGATGCGGAGATTAATGAATGAACGGAAAGAAGCTGCCGGATGGCGGTGTTCTCTTCGATGAAACCGACGACGATGAAGACGATGTCGCCCCCTCCACCAGCGAGACTGCCGTGGCGCGGGACGATGCGGGCATGGATTGGAATGCGGGCTGGAAGAACGAATCCGGCCTGAAGGGCATGGACCTGATTGGCGAATTCGTCAAACACCTGCCCAACAATCCTGGCGTCTATCGCATGTTCAACGAGGCGGGAGACGTTCTTTACGTCGGCAAGGCGCGCTCGCTGAAAAAGCGTGTCAGCAATTATGCGCAGGGGCGCTTCCATTCCAACCGCATCGGCCAGATGGTGCGGTTGACGACCCATATGGAATTCGTCACCACACGCACCGAAATCGAAGCCCTGCTGCTCGAAGCAAATCTCATCAAGCGCTTCCGCCCGCGCTTCAATGTGCTGCTGCGCGATGACAAGTCGTTTCCTTATATCCTCATCACGGCGGATAATCGCGCTCCGGCCATATTCAAGCATCGCGGCGCGCGGGCGCGCAAGGGCGATTATTTCGGTCCATTTGCCTCGGCGGGCGCGGTTGGCCGCACCATCAACTCGCTGCAACGCGCCTTTCTCATCCGCACCTGCACGGACAGCGTTTTC
Source organism: Agrobacterium larrymoorei (assembly GCF_005145045.1). Lineage (NCBI taxonomy): Bacteria > Pseudomonadati > Pseudomonadota > Alphaproteobacteria > Hyphomicrobiales > Rhizobiaceae > Agrobacterium > Agrobacterium larrymoorei. The sequence continues at coordinate 1,354,503 of NZ_CP039692.1, read as the reverse complement.
GAAACCCGAACCCGGCCCTGTCTGCTTTACCAGATCAAACGCTGTTCCGGCCCCTGCACGCATGAAATCAGCGATGAGGGCTATGCCGAACTCGTTCGCGAGGCGAAGGACTTTCTCTCCGGCAAAAGCCAGAGCGTGAAATCGACGATTGCAAAGCAGATGAACGAGGCCTCGGAAGACCTCGATTTCGAGCGCGCTGCCGTCTATCGCGACAGGCTGGCAGCCCTTTCGCATGTCCAGAGCCATCAGGGCATCAATCCCGCCGGTATCGAGGAGGCGGATGTTTTCGCCATTCATCACGAAGGCGGCGTTTCCTGCATTCAGGTCTTCTTCTTCCGCACCGGTCAAAACTGGGGCAACCGGGCTTATTTTCCAAAGGCCGATCCGGCCTTGCCGGGCTCTGAAATCCTCAACGCCTTTCTGGCCCAGTTCTATGATGACAAGCCGGTGCCGAAGCAGATTCTTCTGTCAGAAACGGTAGATGAACAGGAACTGCTCTCCGCTGCCCTGGGGGAAAAGGCGGGCCATAAGGTAACGATCTCCGTGCCGCAGCGCGGGGAGAAGAAGGACATTGTCGACCACGTTCTGGGCAATGCCCGTGAAGCGCATGGCCGCAAGCTGGCCGAAACCTCATCGCAGGCGCGGCTGCTGAAGGGCTTTGCCGAGACATTCGGCATGCCTTACATTCCGCGCCGCATCGAGATTTACGATAACTCCCACATCATGGGCACCAATGCGGTTGGCGGCATGGTGGTGGCGGGGCCGGATGGCTTCGTCAAGAACCAGTACCGGAAGTTCAACATCAAATCGACCGACATCTCGCCCGGAGACGACTTCGGCATGATGCGGGAAGTCATGACCCGCCGCTTCTCTCGCCTGCTGAAAGAAGAAGGCAGGCCGGACCGCAGCCAGCCCGTTTCGCCGGAAGATGCGGTGGATATGCCCTTTCCGTCCTGGCCGGATGTCATTCTGATCGACGGTGGTCAGGGCCAGATGACGGCGGTCCGCACCATTCTGGATGAACTCGGCATTCGCGATTGCGTCACCGCGATCGGTGTCGCGAAAGGCGTTGACCGCGACGCGGGCCGCGAGCGGTTTTTCGCCGATATGCGCAGCGACTTTTCCCTGCCGCCGCGTGATCCGGTTCTTTATTTCATCCAGCGCATGCGCGATGAGGCGCACCGCTTTGCAATCGGCTCGCATCGCGCGCGCCGCAAGAAGGAAATGATCAAGAACCCGCTCGATGAAATCAGCGGCATCGGGCCGGGGCGCAAACGCGCACTTCTCCAGCATTTCGGCACGGCCAAAGCAGTTTCCCGCGCGGCACTCAGCGACCTGATGGCGGTGGGCGGTATTTCTGAAACTGTTGCAAAACAGATTTACAATCACTTCCATGAGAGCGGTCGCGAGTGACGCGGCGGCTTTCGCGGTTGCTCGCTAAAAAAACACAATGAGGTGTTGACGCTTGCACCTCGGGGCGTCATCAACGCTTAGAGTCTGTTTGGAAACTCGGCGGCGGAAGCCGGAGAATGATTTTGTGTCCTGTAAGGAGAAGATCGTAGCCGATATCCTTTGATATCGACAAGATTTTCGACGCAGCGGGGCGCGAAAAGCATCGCCGGATCGACCCGTCCGAGTTTTCAAACAGGCTCTTAGATATCGACAGACAGGTTTTCCATGGCTTCGCGCACGTACAACATCCCGAACCTCCTGACCTATGGCCGCATTCTTGCCGTGCCGGTCATCGTCCTCTGCTTCTTCATCGAGGGCAAACTGGAAAGTTCGGATTTTGCGCGATGGACCGCGCTCTGGCTGTTCATCATCGCCTCCATTACCGATTTTCTCGATGGCTATCTCGCGCGTATCTGGAACCAGACCTCCAATATCGGACGGATGCTGGACCCGATTGCCGACAAGCTGCTGATCGCCTCCATCCTGCTGCTTCTGGCCGCAGATGGCACGATTGCGGGTTGGTCGCTATGGGCCGCGATCACCATTTTGTGCCGCGAAATTCTCGTTTCCGGCCTGCGCGAATATCTGGCGGCGCTTAAAGTGTCCGTGCCCGTCACGCGCATTGCCAAGTGGAAGACGACGATCCAGATGGTTGCCATCGCAACCCTTCTGGCAGGTCCGGCAGGTGACAAGATCTTGCCCTACACCACCGAAATGGGCATTGGCCTTCTCTGGATCGCAGCAGCGCTGACGATCTACACGGGCTACGATTATTTCAAGGCCGGTCTCAAGCACATCGTGGATGAAGAGTGATGACGCATCTCGTTTACTTCGCCTGGGTTCGTGAAAAGATCGGCAAGGCCGAAGAAGTCCTCGACATTCCAGCCGACGTGACGACACCGCGCCAGTTGATCGCCTATCTCAAGACGTTAGGCGAAGACTACGAAGCCGCCTTTGAATTCCCCGACGTCATTCGTGTGGCAGTCAATCAGGAACATGTGGAGCACGATGAGAGCATTGTCGGCGCACGCGAAATCGGTATTTTTCCACCCATGACGGGCGGTTGAGACTATGGCGATCCTCCCGACCATCCGCGTTCAGGCGGAGGATTTCGATGCCGCTGAGGAAGCACGCCTCCTCACCCAAAACGACCTGAGCATCGGTGCCGTGGTCACCTTTACCGGTCTTTGCCGGGATGACGGCGGCACGCTTTCAGCTCTGGAACTGGAGCATTATCCCGGCATGGCGGAAGCGGAAATGTTGCGCATCGCGACACTCGCCATCGAACGCTTCGCCCTCCTCGGCCTCACCGCCATCCACCGCTACGGCAAAATCGCAACCGGCGAAAACATCGTCCTCGTCATCGCCGCCTCCCGCCACCGACAGGCCGCCTTCGACGGCGCAAACTTCGTCATGGACTACCTGAAAACCGCCGCCCCCTTCTGGAAGAAGGAGCACGGCAAGAACGGGAAAGCCGGTGATTGGATTTCGGCAAAGGATGCGGATGAGAGTGCCAAGGATAAGTGGCGGTCGTGAAAGCGACACCCCTCACCTGGAAATCTATGACTTAGCTTCGCTAAGACCATGATTTTTCTTCCTCTCCCACTCCTTCGACAGGCTCAGGATAATGGGGTAGAGGTAAACCCAGCTTCTCTATTTTCACTCTCTGTTGAACGTCGAGAGGGGCGAGAACGGTGCCGTCTTTTCCTCTACCCTTGTGGGCCTGTTGCAAAACCCTACGGATATGATTCACTCTGTTCGTGAGCGATCGAAGGGGTGTTTGGATGGCGATGAAGAGCGGTTCTCAGTTCAGCTTTGCGGATGCGCTTGTGACGGTGCGCAGTGGGCCGGACCGGTTGGGCAAGCTGTTGTCGGTGGTGAAGTGGTATCGCTTCGAGAAGGTGCTGCGGTCGCTTGAACCTGATGGGGAGACTGGCGGTCGGCCTGCCTATCCTGTTCTGACGATGTTCAAGGCTTTGATGCTGCAGCAGCTTTACGGCCTGTCCGATGCGGAACTGGAGGAGGCGATCTATGACCGCCTTTCCTTTCGCCGCTTTTGTGGCATTGGCCTCGATGAGGCTGTTCCCGATCACACGACACTGTGCCGCTTTCGCAACCGGCTGGTGGAACGGAAACTTCTGGAGAAGCTGTTTGGCGAGCTTGACAGGCAGCTCGATGCCGCAGGCCTGATCCTGCGGCGCGGCACGATGCTGGATGCGACTGTCATCGAGACGCAAGCTGCTCGCCCGCCGCGTGCTCAAGATACGAACAACGGTGCCGAAGGCACTGAAGACAAAGAAGACAAGGTGCAGACGAGCGCACGCGATCCGGATGCGGCGTTTACCCGGCGCAAGGGTCGGCAGGGTTCGAGCTATGGTTACAAGGCCCATGTGGGCGTGGATGAAGGTTCGGGCCTGATCCGGCGGGTGATCACCACGCCGGCCAATATCAACGATACCGTGCCTGCCGATCTGCTGATCGTGGGCGACGAGACGCGGGTTCTGGGCGACAGCGCCTATCACACACATCAACGGGCCGCGATGCTGAAGGAGCGCGGGATTTTCTGCGGTCTGATGAAGCGCCCCAACAAGCATCACCCTGTTCTCAAAGCCGCAGCCCGCCGTTTCAACCGTGCCGTGGCCAGACGACGCGCTGCGGTCGAGACGACCTTTGCCACGCTCAAGCGCCGCATGGGGCTGAGCCACATTCGCTACATCGGTCTTGCCAAGGCATCCGCCCAGGTTCTGCTTGCGGCCATGGCGTTCAACATGCGCCGCTGGGTGACGCTGAGCGCGTGAGCCGAGGGGAGAACTGTGTCCGCAGTTCAGCCATATCACCCATCAACCAGCCTACACGAACCTAGAACCGCCCCTCGATAGGAAGGGCGGTGGCCAAGGTGATTTGTCGTTTGGCAATCAGCTTATGTCGGAAGTTACGCAACGGTCCCCTTGTGGGAGAGGATAGAAAACCTCGACTTCGCAAAGCGAAGTCCTAGGTTTTCTCGGGTAGAGGGGTTCGCGACTAAACCTCTGTTCTCGCGAACGTACATCAAACACTACTTCACCCCTCTCAACAACCGAAGCGCATTCATCGTCACCAGCACGGTCGCCCCCGTATCCGCCAAAATCGCAGGCCATAGACCAGTAATTCCCACGATGGTCGTCACCAGAAACACCGCCTTCAGCCCAAGCGACATGGCAATATTCTGATAGATATTGCGCATCGTCCGCTTGGAAAGAGCGATCATTCTGCCGACATCGCCGACGCGCCCGTGCAGAATTGCGGCATCTGCGGTTTCCAGCGCGACATCCGTCCCGCCACCCATGGCGATGCCCACATCGGCTGCGGCAAGGGCCGGTGCGTCGTTGATACCGTCACCCACCTTGCCGACGACGAAGCCCTGTTGCTTCAGCTCGCCCACGATGCGCTGCTTGTCTTCCGGCAGCAATTCGGCGCGCACTTCGATACCAAGCGTCTCGCCGATGGCACGGGCGGTGCGCTGGTTATCGCCCGTCAGCATCACCACCTTGACGCCCGCATCTTTAAGCGCCGTAAGCCCCTCGACAGCGTCCGCACGCGGCTCGTCGCGCATGGCAATCGCACCGCCCAGCTTGCCATCCACGACGAGAACAGACACCGTTTTGCCCTCATCGTTGAGCGCAGTCATCATGCGCTGATGCGCCGGGGGAATAGCCACAATTTCGGCAACAGCCTTAGCGGAGCCGAGAAAAACGGACTGTCCCTCCACTGTTGCCGATACGCCCTTGCCACCCAGCGCCTTTGCATCGCTGGCGGTCGGCACATCGATTTCATCCTCCTGCGCCATCGCAAGAATGGCGAGCGCCAACGGGTGGCTGGAGCCGGCTTCTAGGGCTGCAGCAAGCCGCAGGGTTTCCGGGCCGGATTTTCCAAACGGCACGAGATCCGTTACCTTCGGCTTTCCCTCCGTCAGCGTGCCGGTCTTGTCCAGAGCCACCGCCGTCAAGCGGCCCAGCCCTTCCAGCACCGCACCGCCCTTCATCAACAGGCCACGGCGTGCACCGGCGGAAAGCGAGGCGGCGATTGCCGCAGGTGTGGAAATGACCAGCGCGCAGGGGCAGCCGATCAGGAGAATGGCAAGGCCCTTATAGATCCATTCGCCCAAATCCCCACCCATGAAGAGCGGCGGAAGAACGGCCACCAAAGCAGCAACGACCACGACACCCGGCGTGTAATATTTCGAAAAGCGGTCAATAAAGCGCTCTGTCGGCGCCTTGCTTTCCTGCGCCTCCTCAACCAGCTTCACCACGCGCGCAATCGTATTGTCGGCGGCGGCGGCGGTCACGCGGATGCGCAGCGCAGCATCGCCGTTTACCGTTCCGGCAAAAACGCTGTCTCCGGCATTCTTCTGTACCGGCACGCTTTCCCCCGTCACGGGCGCTTCGTTGATGGCACTTTCACCGGAGAGAATGACGCCATCTGCCGATATCCGGTCGCCCGGGCGAACCAGAATGGTCGCGCCGATCTGCAGCGTCTCCGCAGGCACTTCACGGGTCTTGCCCGCCTCTTCAAGCAGCGCCGTTTTGGGAACGAGCGCGGAGAGAGATTTGATGCTGTCCCTCGCCTTTCCAGCCGCCACCCCTTCCAGCAACTCGCCAACCAGAAAGAGGAAAACGACCGCTGCCGCCTCTTCCGTCGCATTGATTGCCAAAGCACCCACCGCCGCAATCGTCATCAGCATCTCGATGGAGAAAGGCGTTCCGGCAAATGCCGCCATGATGGCGCGGCGCGCGATCGGCACCAGCCCAACCAACATGGCAATTGCGAAGGCATAGAGCTGGATCGCGGGCACGAGATGCCCGACAAGATAGGCAACCACAAGCGCGCCACCCGCCAGAATGGTCGCCCTGCCCTTCCTGCTTTTCCACCAAGGCCCTTCGTTCGGACCATGGTCATGCCCGTGAAGACCTTCGACACCATGCGCGTGATCGTGGCTGGCGCCGGTGTGGTTATGACCGCTATCATGGTCATGATTGCAGTCAGGGCCATGTGCATGAACAGGCTGGCTCGCCTCTTTACGGCCCACAAGCCGCTCCACCGTGAAGCCCAGCCCCTTCACCTTCTTGCCGATGGCGTCGAGATCGCTCGTCTCATCATGCTTCACGCTCATCGTTCCTGCGGTCACGGAAACGGAAACATCTTCCACGCCCTGCATGCGCCGAACGGCGGTGTCGATCTTGCTGGCGCAGGATGCGCAATCCATGCCGCCAACGCGAAATCTGGTCTGTGAAGCCATGCTCATCTGAGGTTCCTCTTTATGTTGAGCATGTCTTACGACCTCTAGCAACTAGAGCTACAAGAGCAAAAATGTCGTTTTCGATTTTTTCTCGAACCGCCGCCAATGCATGGCAGTTATTCGCAAATGGAACGGAATAAGCGGCCCTCTGGCCTTTCGCCCCGTGTGTTTTCCGTTAAATTGCGTTTTTATTAGAATATCGGCGTGTAGCTTGCGCTGGTCTGCCGCGAGACATTCATGCCCACCCAATCGACAGGACTTATTGACGCCCTCATGGCGTTCACCATCTTTGCAGTGCAGGATGGCATCTCCAAGCATCTCGGCCAGCTTTACCCGCCGGTTTTCGTCGTCATGCTTCGCTACTGGGCGTTCGCGGTCTTCGCCATCATCCTCGCCATGCGCTCCAGCGAAGGTTTGAAAGCCACGATGCGCGCCAACCGGCTGTGGCTGCAAATCAGCCGTGGCGTTCTTCTGGCAGTTCAGATCGTGCTCTCGATCTTTTCTTTCGCATGGGTCGGCCTTGCGCATACGCACTCCATCTTCGCCTCCATCCCCCTCATCGTCGCGGCGCTTTCCGTGCCGTTGCTTGGAGAAAAAGTGGGCTGGCGGCGCTGGTCGGCCATCCTTGTCGGCTTTCTCGGCGTACTTATCATTCTAAAGCCGGGCGAAACCGAGTTCGATCTCACGCTTCTCGTTACCTTCACCGCCGCTTTCATGCTGGCGCTCTATGGTGTGCTGACCCGCCTTGCCAGCCGAACCGATACTGCCATGACCAGCTTCTTCTATACCGGCGTTGCAGGTGCCGCAGCACTCACGCTCGTTGGCCCTTTTTATTGGGTCAACATGGCGCCGACGGACTGGCTGTGGATGCTGGCGCTCTGCATCACCGGCATGAGCGGCCATTATCTGCTCATTCGCGCTTTCGAGCTGGCGAATGCCGCAACCGTGCAGCCATTCTCCTATTACCAGCTCGTTCTCGTCTCCATCGTCGGGGTTACGATCTACGGCGAAGTGCTGACAGCCCACATGGTCATCGGCGCTATGGTGGTCATCGCGGCGGGCCTCTTCACCATATGGCGTGAACAGGTCAAGGCGAGAAAGCAAAGGCTCGAAAAGCTATAGAACGCCCTCCGGCTTCTTCTCTGGTGCCGCCTGCATGGCCGCTTCACAGCGCAGCAACATGCCGTATAGATCGCGCGGCTCATCCGGGTCCGCCAGCAGATCCAGCTCTTCGAACAGCCCTGTCTCGACAAGTTTCGAGCGAACGTAACGAAGCGCCGAAAAATCCTCGATGGCAAAGCCCACGCTGTCGAAAAGCGTGATCTGCCGCTCGTCCTTGCGGCCCTTCACTTTGCCCGCCATGACCTGCCATAGCTCGATCACCGGATGGTCTTCATCCAGTTGCTGAATCTCGCCCTCCACCCGCGTCTGCGGCGGGTATTCCACGAAAATATCGGAGCGTAGCAGAATGTCGCGGTGAAGCTCTGTCTTGCCCGGGCAATCCCCGCCGATCGCGTTGATGTGCACGCCGGGGCCAACCATATTGTCGGTCAGGATCGTCGCATACTGCTTGTCAGCCGTAACGGTGGTGATGATATCCGCGCCTTCCACCGCCTGCTCCGCGCTGTCGCAAATGGTGATGGAAAAACCCAGCCCTTGCAGATTGGCGTAACATTTCTGGCTGGCCGAAGGATCGATGTCATAAAGCCTCAACTGATCGACACCGAGAATCGCCTTGAAGGCGCGGGCCTGAAACTCGCTCTGCGCCCCATTGCCGATAATCGCCATGGAGCGGGCTCCGTCTCGCGACAGATGCCTGGCGGCAGCGGCCGAAGTCGCAGCGGTCCGAAGCGCCGTCAAAATCGTCATTTCCGATAGCAGCATGGGGTAGCCATTGCCCACATCGGAAAGAACACCGAACGCCGTCACGGTCTGCCGCCCCTCGCGCGTGTTTTTCGGATGTCCGTTCACATATTTGAAGCCATAGAGCGTACCATCGCTCGTCGGCATCAGCTCGATCACGCCTTCCTGCGAATGCGAAGCCACGCGTGGCGTCTTGTCGAATGTCTCCCAGCGCAGAAAATCTTCCTCGATCACATCAGCCAGTTCGCGCAAAAACGTGTCGATGCCAACCTTCAACACCAGCTTCATCATGTGGTCCACGCTGACGAAGGGCACCACGTTCAGCTTCGGTATGGATGTCATGGCTTTCCTCCTCAGCCTGCTCTTGTCGGACGGTCCATCACGCGCTTGCCCATAAGGCTCGCCGTCAAGTCCACCATCAATGTCGCCGTGCGCCCGCGCTCGTCCAGAAACGGGTTCAGTTCCACAAGGTCCAGGCTGCTGACGAGACCGCTGTCATGCAGCATCTCCATCACCAGATGCGCCTCGCGAAATGTCGCGCCACCCGGAACGGTCGTTCCAACGGCGGGCGCGATGGAAGGGTCGAGAAAATCCACGTCGAAGCTCACATGCAAAAGCCCGTTCGCCGCCTCCACCCGCGCCAGAAACTCCCGCAGCAACACCGCCACGCCATGCTCATCAATCGAGCGCATGTCATGCACGGTAATGCCCGAATCGGTAAGCGCCGCACGCTCGGCGGGATCGACGCTTCTTATACCGATCATGCAGATATTGTTCGGATCGACCGGATGTTCGAGCACCGGAAAATAGCCTTCGAATCCGCTGCGCCCCGTATAATAGGCCACCGGCGTCCCATGCAGATTGCCGCTGCGCGTCGTCTCGAGCGTGTGAAAATCCGTATGCGCATCCAGCCACAAAACGAAAAGCGGTCGTTTCTGCTCTGCCGCGCGGCGCGCAAGCCCCGCCACCGTTCCGGCGGAAATAGCATGGTCCCCGCCCAGAAAAATCGGCAGCGCGTCTGCGCTTTCACGATAAGCGACATCGATCAGCGTCTCCGTCCAGGCCACGGTTTCCGGCAGATGGTGAACCGCAGGATTGGGATGGCTGATCTCGCGCAACGGCGCTGGCGATACATTGCCAAGATCGGTCACCTTGTGCCCAAGCTCTTCCAGCGATGCTTTCAGCCCGGCAATGCGCAGCGCACTCGGCCCCATCTCGCAGCCCAACTGACCCGCACCAATCTGCAAAGGAACCCCGATCAACGTGCAGTTCATACCATCCTCCATCTCAACGAATTTCCTACCATGACACCACAAAGCACTGGAGGAATGAACAAGGACGATTGGCAAATTTTCCCAATTGACTTATCGTTTTGATCAATCGATCTGCCAAAATGGTGATACGTGGATAATCTGGACGAAAAACTCATCACCCTGCTGCGCCACAACGGGCGCCGAAGCATCTCCGATCTCGCCATCGAAACCGGCGCCTCACGCGCCACCATCCGAGCCAGAATGGAGCGTCTCGAACAAACCGGCACGATCATCGGCTACACCGTTATCCTGCGTGCAGATGCAGTGGAGGCGGCGGTGCGAGGTGTCATGATGATCGAAATCGAAGGTCATGTGACGGATAGGGTCATCAAAACCCTCGGCGGCTTCTCCGAAATCTCGGAAATCCACTCCACGAACGGTCGCTGGGATCTCATCGTAGAACTCAGCGCTGCCACCCTCACCGACTTCGACGCCATACTCCGCCGCATCCGCCTCGTTCCCGGCATAACCGGCAGCGAAACCAGCCTCATCCTCTCCACACCACGCTCCACAAAGGCCAGACTTTGAGGGTGATCGAAAACAAGAAGCAAAAAATGCATTTTTCGACTTGCATAGCCGAACAAATCATCTATATCACGACCCACCAAACGAAAGCGCCACGCGCTTCTCGAGTTGGGGAATAGTTCAATGGTAGAACGGCGGACTCTGACTCCGTTAATCTTGGTTCGAATCCAGGTTCCCCAGCCAATTTTCACTGTAATTCAATAATTTAGATTTGTGTCGCAGCGTTGTTGGCACCATCACAACGAGCGTTTTTGGGCGATGTCGAACATCTTTCCGCGCTAAGTTGATCCCTTCTTCCTCAGGCGACGTGGCCCCGCTCCGCTCCAAGCTCGCCTAGGGCAGACAGAGATATTAAGATCCTTAAAGACCACCATGCGAAGAACAGCCAGAGCGCGGGCTGCGCACCTATGATCCTCTCCGATCTACACGATGTAACTATTGGACAAGGTTGACGCCAAGACACCCTGGCTGGGGTGCGTCGTTGATATTCTTTAACACTATCTAATTTTGGCCACGACGCAGTCAAACTATGACTGCGTCGTGGCAGGCGTCTACATGGCTCCAAACAAAGCTTTTTGAGCGATTTTCAGCGCGCCGATCGCGTCGTGACGCGACTGCGCTTCTTTCAGGGCGTCCACATCCAAAGCATCGAGACCTCGTGCTGCGGCTTTCAGGAAGTCGATGGCGTGGTTGGCGGTTGCGACGCTGTCCTCGCGGAACGGGAACTGGTCCAGTTGCCATACGCCTTCCCATTTGTTCTTTCTCAGCACATGGAAGAATTCGAACAGTTCGATGGGATGCAAGCTGCCAGCGACGAGATCGTCATCCCAGGAACGATAATTATCGTTCACGTCCATGCCGAAAAGCCGTCCATAATCGATTGCCAGTTGGGCGCTGTCGGCAGCCGATTCCCCGCCCATGATCGCATGGCCGAAATCGAGAAGAATGCCGACATTCGGCAAGCCGATTTTCTCGATACCCAGCAGCGTCCGCGCCACCGAACCAAAGCTCATGCGCACGCGCGGCTCGCGGGGCTTGTATTCGATCACGAATTTCAGATCGGGATTTTCGCTGGCAAGCTGGCCGACGCCATCGAGAGAGTGCTTCCACAGCGTTCCGTAATCCACCTGGAAGGGATAATCCCAGCCATCCTGGCCAGGCCACAGCTTCACGTAATCGGCGCCGAAGTAACGCACCTGTTCGCAAGCTTCCGTTACCAGTTCGTGGGTGCGGCGGCGCACCCCGGCATCGGGATTGGTGAACGAGCCTTTGACGAATTCACGCGTGTAGATTTCCGGCGTGATGCCGATGACGCCAAGCTTGTTTCGGTCGAGCGCCTCCTTCACCTGGGCGTTGGAAAAATTCCCGCCGAAGAAAGGATAGTTGATATCGACCACCGAAAGGTCATTCACCTGGCCTGCAAGGTCGATAGCATCGATCACGCTGCGAGGCGTGCCGTAGCCGTCGGTCGCATAGCGATCCAGATAGGTGGCGAAGTGCCAGATTCCGGCACCGAAACGTTGTGTACCCATGTGTCTCCTCCAAGTTCTCTGATGACGAATAAGTGTAGAATGAGACCGCGGTTGCGCCCATCCCACATCTCGGAATTTTAGATTTCAGTTTCGCCGCGCGCTGAGATGCCTGCCTCGGCAGCCAGACGCTCCTGCGTGGACCTGTCGAAGAAATGGACTTTCGGCGACTGGAAGGACAGCCTGATCGACTGATCGATCTTGAAGTCCGTTCGGTCTCGAACGAGGCAGGTTATTTCCTGCCCCTCAAGGTCCACGACAAGATGCGTTTCGGAGCCTGTCGGTTCGACAAGCTTGACGACGGCATCGATCCCCTTCTCACTGCCAATCACGATGTCTTCCGGGCGGATACCGAGCACCACCTGCTGACCCACAGCTTCCTGTGGCGCTCCGGAGAGATGAAGCCGTCCACCCTTTTCCGTGACGAGCGTCTGCGCATCCTGAAGCGTACCCTCAATGAAATTCATGGCTGGCGAACCAAGGAAACCGGCGACGAACATGTTTTTCGGGTGATCATAGAGATCGATAGGCGTTCCGATCTGCTCTACGATGCCGCCATGCAGGACCACGATCTTGTCCGCCATGGTCATCGCTTCGATCTGATCGTGCGTGACATAGACGATGGTGCTTTTGAGACGTTGGTGCAACGCCTTGATCTCGGCCCGCATCTTCACCCGTAATTTTGCATCGAGGTTCGAAAGCGGCTCATCGAAGAGAAAGACCTTGGGGTTGCGCACGATGGCGCGCCCCATTGCGACGCGTTGGCGTTGACCGCCGGAAAGTTGCCCCGGCTTGCGGTCGAGAAGCGACTGAAGACCGAGGATGGCTGCGGCCTCGCCAACCTTGCGGTCGATTTCCGGCTTCTTCGCGCCCGCGAGTTCCAGCGCAAACCCCATGTTCTGGGCAACCGTCATCTGCGGATACAGGGCATAGTTCTGGAAAACCATGGCGATGTCCCGGTCCTTCGGTTGAAGGTTGTTGACCACCCTGCCGTCTATGCTGATCTCGCCAGCCGTGATCTCTTCGAGACCGGCAATCATCCGCAAAAGTGTGGATTTACCGCATCCCGAAGGTCCGACGAGAATGACGAATTCTCCGTCGCCGATCTCGACATCGACGCCATGGATGATATCGACCGCGCCAAAGGACTTTTTGACATTATTGATGCTTAGCCCGGCCATAGCCGCTCTCCCCTGATTATCGCTTTCTGCGCACGCGCAAAGCCTGATGGGGCTTGCGTGGAATTTCGACGCCAAAAGCGGCGTCGGCTTTTCCTCCCCGGGTAATCGCACCGTGCCTTACGGGGTGCGTCACCGGTGCCGCGACTTTCCTTGCCGGTGAAACAGTCATGTTCCACGTATCGATCAGATCGACATCGTAATCACCGTCATCGAGCGGAAGTCCCGATGACCAGATGACGGGTTGGTGCTCGCCAAAATAGATGAGGCGGAAATCGCCGTTCCCGTCCCGCGCCCCGGAAACGCGCGACCACGGCCATTGCGTTACCGGACCGAGCGGATCAAGTCCTTGCCCGGCGTCTTTCAGAAGATCATGAAGAAAGCCGATGCGCTTCCAGGCTTCCCCGTGCAGAACCCCGCCCTTTGCCCACCAGATCAGATCATCCGCATTGGAATAGGTTTCACCGTGACCTATGTAGCCGCCGCGAGTGACCGTAATCCAGTATCGATGAACCAGCTCCTGCGCACTGAGGTTGCCCCAGGATTCCAGAATGTCGCCTTCATATTCCGGCTCGTCGTTGACGATTGGCTTTCCATAGGTGTCGCGCCATTCCTGCGTGCGCTTCACGTCCGGATTCTGGATGCAGACATGGGTGACCCATGGTTTGCGGTGGTCGTAATTGGCGGTAACATCGCCATTGTGGATCGACCGCAGGTGTTGGTACGGGTCGTTCTCCTCCAGAATGTGGAAGTAACGGTCCCACTGGTTCAACGGCTTCGTGTCCAGCAGGAAGTCATATTCATTGGCAAGCGACCACCAGACATTTCTGTAAGCCGAAAGGCGTGCCGCCAGATAGGCGACGTAGCGGTAATCCTGCTCGGCGGACATATCCGCATAGCCCCATCGGTCATAGGGGTGAAACATGATGATGTCCGCTTCGATCCCCAATTCGCAGAGAGCTGCGACCTGACGCTCAAAATGACGGAAGAGTTGCGGATTTGGACGATCGAAATCCTCCTTTCCGTCGGCGCCTTTTTCAAAGCACGCATGAAGCGGTTCATTGGTGTTGTATGGGTAATCCTTCGGGAAGACGCCCATTCTGATCTTGTTGAAACGCGTCTTCTGCAACGTTTCCAGCGTTTGGGCCTGCATGGCCGGCGGCTGGTGGGTCCAGGCGTAACACGTTGTGCCAAAAGGGAAGAACGGCGTGTCATCCGCATAGGCAAAGTGGAACTTGTTGCGCACGCGTACCGGACCGCGGTTGTTTCCGGTGGCGGGTGTCGCGATCAGCGAACCCGTCTTTTCATTGAGTTCATCGGTCTTGGAGCGGGTCTTGAAGCTCCATTCGCCTTCCACATCAGGCATGAAGCGAATGCGGTATTCACCGTTTCCATCATAGAAGCCTGGAACGCGAACCTTACGGCTTTTATGCGTGAAGATGGCATCGAATGCCACGTCGAGATAGGGATTGCCGTTTGAAGGACCTGTAAAGGAGGCCTCGAACAAACCCCATTTTTCGACTGTTGCATCGGACATGTTTTTCTCCTCGAAGATGAATGCAGGGCTCAGCCCTTGACCGCGCCGGAGGTGAGGCCCGACACGAAGTAACGTTGGAATATGAGGTAGACGAGCGTGGCTGGCAGCACGGTCATGACGATGGCCGCATTGAGTTCGCCGTAATTGCTGGAGAACTGACCCTGGAAAGACATCAGGCCCAGTGGCAGGGTCCACATCTTCTGGTCTTGCAGAAGCACCAGCGCCATGGCGAATTCGTTCCAGGTGGAAACGAAATCCAGGATGAAAAGGGCCGCCAGCACCGGAAGGCATACCGGCAGAAAGATGCGCCGGAAGATCGTGAAATGCGACGCGCCATCGATCAGCGCGGCCTCCGACAACTCCTTCGGAATGCCTTTGAAAAAGCCATGCAGAATGAAGACCTGATAGGGCACGCCGAAGGCGATATAGGGCAGGATCACGCCCGGATAGGTATCGATCAGGCCGAACGAATTCACCAGGGTAAACAGCGGCGCCAGCATGACCTGAAACGGGATCATCGTGCCAAACACGACGAGCAGCAACAAAGCCTTCCCGAACTTTAGGCGCATCTTCGCAAGCGCATAGGCCGCCATTGCCGAGATCGCCAGACCGAGCGGAACCTTGACGATGGTGATGATGACACTGTTGACGAAAGAGCGCGCAAAGCTGCCCCGGTTCCACGCGCTCGAATAATTATCCCACGCAACATCGACAGGCGGCATGAAGGCCCCCGTACTCGTCACATCCGCCGGGCTCTTCAAGGACGTGAAGACAATAAAGATGAAGGGTGCGACCCAGACAAGGGCAACGGCGAACAGGGCGATCCAGAGCCCGATCAGAACCGGATCACGCTTTGTATTGCGGGGTGGGATATGTGCGTCTGCTGCGGAAAGGTGGCTCACTGTTCGTGCTCCTCGTTCTTTTGCATCCAGCGCAGATAGGGAATGACGATCACCATGGTAATCATGAGCAGAACGACGGAAATTGCTGAGCCCCTGCCGAAGTCGAAAATCTGCATGGACTGGGTAAAGGCCCAGAGCGCCAGCATCTGCGTACTTTGCGCTGGCCCACCACCGGTCAGGCCATAGACGATATCGAAGGCTTTGAGCGACGAGATGATCGACAGTACAAGCACCACCGTCAGTGTGGGACGAAGGGCAGGAAGCGTGACGTGCTTGAAAACGGCCCAGCGACCGGCACCATCGATGCGGGCGGCTTCGACCAGGGTCTGGGATACGTTTTGCAGACCTGCCAGAAACAGCACCATCGAAAAGCCGACGGTTTGCCAGATATAGGCGACGAATGCCGAATAGAGCGCAATGTCCTTGTTGCCCAGCCAGTCCTGAATCCAGTCCTGCATTCCCCAGTTGATCAGGAGTTGATTGAACAGACCGAAGAAGGGATCGTACATCCACTTCCACATGGTCGCGACGGCGATAGGCGCAATGATAACAGGGAGATAGAATATCGCGCGCAGGCTGTTTCGCCCGAAAATCTTCTGGTTGAGGCTGAGCGAAAGAAGAAGCCCTATTGCCGGGGGAAAGATAAGACTCATCACCGTCCACAGCACGGTATTGCTGAAGGCCATCCAGAAAACCGGATCGCGCGTAAAGATGGCAACATAATTCGCCAGCCCGACAAACTGGCGATCCGGCGAGAGCCCGTCCCATTTCTGGAAACTCAGGACCACGACGTTGAGCATGGGATACAGTGCGAAAATGGCATAGATCACCAGTGCCGGGACAAGCAGGATGGCTGCCTGTACGCGTGTATCATGCGACAGTTGCTTGGATGACATCGTTTCCTCCGGGCAGCGCAAATGCTGCCAGTCTCATGTTCGAGGCGAGGCCGGTCGGTCGCTTCGCCAACCGGCCTTCATCTTGAGAGGAATCAGCTTCTGCTGGATATGAAGGTCTGCAGCTGTTTGGCGGCATCGGCAGGCGTTACGCCACCGGAGGCGACACCGTTGATGACACGGAAATATTCCGTCGTAACATCGAGCGGGAAGGCCTGATCGCCATTCATGTAGACCTGTCCATATTTGTTGAATATGTCCAGCCACTCCGCCTCAAGCGGCTTCTGGTCGGTGTATTTGACGTTCTTGTTGATCGAGATCGAACTGAACTGACCCAGAAGATCCTGCTGCACCTTCGTAGACAGGAAATAATCGAGGAATTTGGCGGCTGTGTCCGGGTTTTTGCTCTTGGTGCTCACGTAATTATATTCGGCAAAGCCATAGAGACGGTTCGTGTTGGTCGGAAACGGGAAGATACCGTAGTCATCCAGATTGACCTTGGAACCCGAAAGCTGGCTCACCAGCCAGTCCCCCTCCAGCATCATCGCTGCACGCCCGGCGGTAAACAGGCTGTAGGACTGCTTGTTGTCGATGCCCATGAATGGCTGCAAGGTATAGTCCTTGGTCCACTTGGCGAATTCGGTAAAGGAATCCGTCGCGCATGGTTCCTTCGTCCAGTCGAGTTTCATCGACTTCAAAGCGTCATGCTTCTCAGCGCCGCACTTCGTCTCCAGAATGACATCCATCAGGCGCATCACGTGCCAGTTGACCGTGCCGCCGAATGTGAACGGAGCGATACCGGCATCCTTGAGTTTCTGTGCATCGGCAAGAAATTCTTCGTAGGTTTTCGGCTCCTCGGTAATGCCCGCCTTTGCGAACAGCTTCTTGTTATAATAAACGGCCTCACCCTTGAAGGTGAATGGAACCCCGTGCTTGCCACCCGGATAAAGGTCTGCGAATGCCGCCGCAGAAGGAAGCAGTTCGTCATTCCACTTATATTCGGTGTAGTATTTATCGAGCGGTAGCGAGAGACCAGCCTTGACGTATTCGCCGCCAAGCCCCAGCCCTGCCCAACTGAAATAAATATCAGGCCCGCGATTGGAGCCAGCGGCAACGCGCAGTGCCGTCTTGTGCTCATCGATGCCGCGCTGCACGATCTCTATTTTCGTATCGGGATTTGCAGCCTCGAAATCGGTCGCGACTTTCTTCAGTGCGATGTTTGCGGCGTTGTTATCGAAATTCAGCGTCCATAGCGTAAGGGTCTCCGCCTGTGCGGATGTGAACGCCGTACCGGCAGCAATCGCTGCTGCACCAATCAATCCAAGCTTATTCCAGATTTTCGGCATGTTTGCTCCTCCACTCAGCCAAGATCCAGTTGGACTTTCCGACACTTATAGACCGCAGGCGCCGCCTGAATGATCGTCCGACGATCCACAGGTCCGCCTCCGTCTCTTTCGTGCTCCTCCACCGACATTTCTTCCCCAGCCATCGAAATCTGTCAAGACTTTTTTCAATTTCGAAATAAGTTGCTTTCTGGATGCGATTAAAGCGTGAAATCCATGGAAATTTCCCGCTATATTTTTCTAATAAGAAAAATGTTGTGCCCGTCGATGAAACCGCTATTCATCGTTCAGGAGATCGGAATGGATGAATTCAGAGAACTTTTTGGAAGCTTAGACGCGCCCGCCGGGAAAATAGTACGTGCAATTGCGAGCTCGGGGTCCGTGACCGCGACGGAACTGGTCTCTTCGACCGGCCTTGCCCGGTCGACGGTGTCTACATTGCTGACCGATCTGAAAGAGCGCGGAATAGTTTTGGAAGGCGAAACCCGGAGCGGAGGGTTCGGGCGCCCTACACGTCTGATATCCCTCAATCCTGACAAGGGTTTCTGCGCCGGAGTTCTGCTTGGCCTGAACGAGCTTCGGATCGCCGTTTGCGATCTAGCTCACACCGTTCTGTCCGATTGCTGGTTCGAAATGCCGCCAGACTATACGCCGGAATTCGCTGCCGAGCAGGTAGCCCTACATCTGAAGGAGCAATGCGACGCGATTGGTATCGAAGCGAGCAAACTGATTGGACTGGGGCTTGCCGTTTCCGCGCCCGTGTCCTTCGATGGCAGAATTCTCAACGGCTCTATATTGCCCACATGGTCGGGCATAGACGTTGCAAACGTGTTTTCGTCCCGGATCGAGTGCCCGATTTTTCTTGAAAATGAAAGTCATTGCGGCGCACTCGCAGAAATGACATGGGGTGCCGCCGTGGGAGAGCGGAACTTCGTTCTGTTCAAATTCGATCTCGGCATTGGTGGCGCAATCGTCATCAACGGCACCGTGCAACGCGGGGCGTTCGGTAACGCAGCCGAGTTCGGCCATATCTCTCTTAATCCCCATGGCCCGCTATGCCGTTGCGGCAACCGTGGCTGTCTTGAGACCTATGCCGGAGGATTCAACTTGATGCGCATCGCCGAGCAGGCGACGGGCAAAAAGGTGAATCTGGAAGAATTCGTCAAGCTGATACAGGAGGGCGAACCCTCTTACGTGAGGCTTATGGAAGATGCTGCCGAAATGGCTGGCTGGGGCATGGGAATAGCCTCGACTATCATCAGCCCCCCTCTATTCGTCATCTCGGGCAAGCTTGCCTTGGCAGGGGAACCTTTTGTCGCTGCCCTAAGGCGCAACTTTGCAAGGCACAGCCTGCGCCCGCCCAATTACGCACCCGAATTGAGATCCCCTCGCTTCGTCACCGGGAAATTCACGGGAAACGACGACACCGTTATGGGAGCCGTCGCACTGGTTCTTCATCAACATGGACAGGTAAGTTTCCCCGGTTGACGCACCTCTTCGAGCCACGGGTCAACGCACGCGCCCGTAGCCCGTTGAGCGCTTCTGCTCGTAAACACCAAATTACCGGTGCAAAACGACGCCGAGCTCGTGCCACTCCCGCTTGTCCTTTTGGATCAGGTCATCCGCGGAGGCCGGTCCCATGCTGCCGGGCGCGTAGATTTCCGGGGTTGTGTCGTTACCTGCCCAGGCATCAAGAAACGGCTGGACCGCCGCCCATCCCGCTTCGATGCTGTCTGCGCGCTGAAACAGCGTTTGATCGCCTATGAACAGATCGTAGATCAAGGATTCATAGCCGGTCGTGTGCCCGATATCGAACCTGTCGGCATAACGGAAATCAAGCGATACGGGCACGGTTTCAACGGATTGACCAGGGCGTTTGATCGATATCTCCATGCTCATGCCCTCATCCGGCTGAACCTGAATGACAAGACGGTTTGGCGGCAGGCGTTTTGCCACTTCGGTATCGCGGAACTGGGCAAACGGCACCTTGTTGAAGGTGATGACGATTTCGGTGTCCCGCGCTTTCAAGGCTTTGCCCGTTCGCAGATAGAATGGCACTCCCGCCCAGCGCCATGTGTCGGCGTAGAGCTTGAGGGCGACATAGGTCTCGGTTCGACTATCGGATGCCACATCAGCCGTTTCCCTATATGCGTTCACCTGCTGCCCATTGAGATGTCCGGACCCATACGCACCCCGCACGCTGTTTGCAGCCGCCTCCTCCGTCGAATAGATACGAAGAGCTTTCAGCACCTTTCCTTTTTCGTTGCGAACCGCCTCGGCATCGAAACTGTTCGGCGGCTCCATGGCGATCATCGCCAGCAACTGAAACAGATGGTTTGGAACCATGTCCCTGAGCGCGCCTGTCGCGTCATAGAACTTGCCGCGACTGCCGACATCGACAATCTCAGCCGCCGTGATCTGCACATGGTCGATATAATTGTTGCTCCACAGGCCTTCGATGATCATGTTGGCAAAGCGCGCCGTCATCAGGTTCTGCACGGTTTCCTTTCCAAGGAAATGATCGAGCCGATAGACTTGCGTCTCAGAAACCTTCGCCAGTATCTGGGAATTGAGAGCCCGCGCAGAGGCAAGGTCCGTACCAAACGGTTTCTCGATTGCGACGCGCCGAAAGCGGCTTTCCGTTTCCTCCATCAGGCCATGAGCGGCAAGCTTCTCAACGATCGAACCAAAAAAGACAGGCGGCACGGCAAGGTAAAAAGCGGCGTTCGCCGTCGGTCCCAGCCGTTTTCCAATGGCATCGTAAATGTCGTCCTTCGTGAAATCGCCGCCCATATACGAAATCCGGGATTTCAAGCTTTTCCAGGCATCATCCTCCGTCGTCTTTTCATCCGGGTGAGGATTGAGCTGGCTCAAAAACTGATCGAGGCGCCCTCGCAGAAATTCGTCATCGCCCTGATCGATGCCGACGCCGAGAATGGTGAGGTCATTTCCCACGAGACCGCTTCGGGTCAGGTTGATAATCGCGGGGATAAGCAGGCGACGTGTCAGATCGCCGGTGGCACCGAAAATGACGAGAGTGACTGGCGGCGCTGATTTTGAGACCATCAAACTTGGCTTCCTTCTATGAAAATCGCAGAGATAAGTGGCATAGGCCCGGATCAGTCGCTCTCCGACGAAGAGGGCTTTCCCGAAAAGAGAACAGGCTTATCTTATATAGGATCGAGACTTATGGAAGGGATGAGCCATGCCGACATCGTTGCCGCAGATTTTTCTGGTTCGACACGGCGAAACCGCCTGGTCGGTATCGGGTCGCCATACCGGAAGGTCGGATATCGACCTGACGCCCAACGGAGAAGCGGCTGCAAGAACACTTGCCGGACGCCTGAAAGAAATGACCGCCGATATCGTCTGGTCAAGCCCTTCCCTGCGAGCGCGAAGGACATGCGAACTTGCCGGATTTGCTTCCGGAATGTCCGTGAAGGCTGATCTTCAGGAGTGGGATTACGGACAGTACGAGGGGATCACCACAAAAGAAATTCATAAGACCTCACCCGGCTGGCAGCTTTTCCGCGATGGCGCTCCGGGCGGCGAAAGCGTTGAACAGGTGGGACAACGAGCAGATCGCATCATCCAAGACATCAGGCACAGCGGCGCAACGATCCTCATCTTCTCAAGCTCCCATTTCCTGCGGGTGCTGGCAGCGAGATGGATCGGCCTTCCACCCGACCGCGGACAAAGCTTCGTGCTCGACACCGCAAGTATCAGCACGCTCGGGTACGAGCACAATCTTCAAGAACCGGTCATCCGGGCGTGGAACACTTGAAGACCGTTACAGTGGACCACCGGTCCAAGCTATGGAACAGCGGGACCGCGAGTGGCATACTTGCATCCAGGAGTATCGACGTTAGATTTGAGTGCACCAGCAAGATCAACGGAACTTTAGGGTCGGTATTCATTCAAATTCATGCGGTAACTGCTGAAACAATGGCAATTGCAGATCGAATAGTCCGCAGCAAGCCTGTCGTATCGAGTTGCTATGCGTCGCCAGTTTTGAGCCGCAGAACAAGCAGCCGCGAGCTGTGGCTATTGCGAGAGGGGCGCAACCATCAAGACTTGCGGACGCAAAAAGTCTCCGGTTGGGCCGCTGATGCGCGGAGTTTGCTATCGCAATTATCGTTGGTTGCGGGGGCCTGAACGCGCAGAGAGGTGCAAATTATGTCGGCTCAGATAGAAGCGAACCACCATCACGCAAATAATTCGGGCGACGGTGCGGCCCCGACTGTCTTATCAGGATCGATTTGATACTTGAGCCGTCATGAGCGAAGCTCCGAACGCCCATTTCAGACGCCCCACTTCCCCGTCTTGACTGCTGTGCTGTTCCAACCGTCCAACGTTCAAAACGGTGGTCGATGCGCCGCCGTCAATGGCAATGAAATTGTCGCTGAGGTTCCGCCGCCAGGCAGACTGGCGAAAGCGACCTTGCCTCTGTGTACATCTACGGTACGCTTGACAAGTGCAAGTCCGACCCCACTTCCCTGTATATGCGAGGCGTTTTTCCCTCGCGTTCGTTCAAGGATAAGTTTTTCGACATCCTCATGCTCGATGCCGATGCCTCTATCTCTGACTTGAACCTGCAATTGATCATCTATCACTCGAACCTCAAGCCATATGGATGTAGAGCCCACTGGAGCTGAGAACTTGAAGGCATTTTCCAGGAGATTGAGGATTGCAAGCCTAAGCATCTCCGCATCTGCATAGATTTTGGCTCGCTCAGAGCCTGGTTCCGATGTCACGGTCAGTTCTGCGCCCTGAAACAAATCTGTGGCGCTGCTGACAGCACTATTGATCACATCTGATACGGAGGTTTCCTTGAAAGAGGGCTTGTACGCTAGACCTTGAACCCGGCTTCTGGTCAGGTTTACTTCAAGAACTTCAACAAGGCGGGTGATACCTATGTTGGCTCTGTCCAGCCTTTGGCGGTTAGCGGCATCCTTTTTCGATAATGTGAGACGTACACTCTCCAGATTTGTCCTGATAATGCCCAGCGGTGTCCGATATTGATGGGATATTACCTCCATGAAACGAACCTGTTGTTCTTGTGCCTCCAACTCTGCGCGCAACGCCGTTTCCGCCACCAACGTTGCTGCGCGCAGCTCTTTTGTTCGCTCAGTCACAAGATCAATAGCGTGTTGTTCTGCCGCACCAGCAGCGAGTAGCGCACGTCGATCTGCGTCTCGAGCTGAAGTTTCAGCGTTTCTCAGACGCACTGCCAATGAACCCGTCAATAAAGTGAAGTGGATGATACTCGTGATAGCGTAAAAACTGGCAACCCAACTGGGTAACGATAAAACACCGTAGCGCTGCCCGTTCGTCGCAATAAGGCCCGCCCACAACAGGACGAATGCCGAGAAATTAAGACCTTGCTGTGCTCCAGGCGTTCGAATCAAATCTAGCAGCGCCACCGACATTGCAAACGTCGTCAACAGTAGGATCAGCGGCCCTGCCAACAGAATGAAATAGCGGTTGACGCCAGCGAAAACGCAAAAGACGCCAACTATCCCGGCAAGAGCAGCGAAACAAAAGAAGTAATGCAGACGCGGATAACGTTTCCGCAGTTCAAGTATAGCGGAAAAGGATAGCGATCCTGCAGTTAAACCAAACCAGGAAGATGCGCTTGTGAAGAAGTCATTTCCCAAACCTCCCTGATTGAAAAGCAGGAATCGCGCAAAGCCGAGACTTCCAAAATATGTGCAACTGACAGCGAGTATGTCTGCTGCCAAAAGAATATAAAATTTCTTCCTATCGAAATAGTAGAAGAAGAACTGGATCGCGAGAAGGATAGTCATCCCACCAAACCACGCGCCTTGCACGGTGTTCTGGATGAGTGTCCAATACAGATAATGCTGAGGAGATATCAATTCGGCGGAGACGTTCAGACTCGCATCATGGTTTCGGGCACGCAAATATACAACCGTCGTCTCACCTGGATACAGTTTGAGAGGCAGGATATTTGCGAGAGTGTTTGAGATCGTTTCTTCGCGCGGAGCGTGATCACCGAGTTCAAACCGCTCGAAGTCTTGCTTTGTCATGTGCGCTTTCTGCTTGCCCACATACGCGTTCAGCTCATCCGTAAAGTTTGGTTTGATCGATAGCAGTAGGTCCGCCGCCTCAACGGCCTCAGGCGGGAGAGCAATGCGAAATCTCATCCATACAGAGGTCCGTACAAAGCCCAAATTCACATCGTGACCGGATAAGTGCCTGAAACGAGTAGCTGAGTCCAGGAGGAGGTTTTCGGAAGGCTCATCGACAAAAGCGACATCGATAAAGCCATCCAGCGATATTGTCTTTTCAAGCGGCAAATGAAGCTGAAGGACGGGAGATGACTGATCATCATCATTCGCCATTACCATCGTAACGCCCGCAAAAAGGGCAAGGCATGTTGATAAAACAAAACGAAAAATCGACATTAATCGGGGCAACTTTGCTAGAGCATATTTTAAAAAGATCGATACAGATTTAGGAAAACGTTTCCGCAATTCGCTCTGTATTTGTTCATTTCATCGGGCTAAACAGTAACCTGTCTGCGTAAACTTAGATGGATCGAGAACGCCCCACGGAGCAGCCAGTACCACTAAAAAAATTTAGACAACATCCAATATGCCATGAAGGCGGTAGCCTGCATTCCGCACGACCTGGAGAGGGAGCTCCACCCCTGCCTTGCGTAAGCGCGCCCGAAGTCTCGCAAGCGCCACATCTGTGAGCCGACTGCTGGGTGAAGACAAATCCTCTCCAAAGATTTCAGCAACCTCTGCACGCGAGATGATCGCGTTTGGTCCAGCGGCAATATATTCGAGAAAGGCAGCTTCCCGAGCAGAGAGTTTGAGTACGACCCCATCAGGCGTCGTCAGGGTTTGGCGGTGGCGGTCGAGAGTCAAGCTCGAACCATCGCTCTGACGTGCTTTCGACGGAACGGAACCGCGTGAGGACTGACGCCTTCTGGCCAAATTGGCAATCGCCAAGGTCAGCTCTTCACTATCCACGGGCTTGGTCAAATAAAGGTCCGCGCCTTTGCCGTACCCGCTCAATTTATCATCTCGACCACTACGCGCCGATAAAATGATAATGCCCATATCGCTGCGCGATCGGGCAAATTCGGCCAATTCAAAACCGGAAACATCCGGTAGATTAATATCGAGCACCAAAACATCATGAGATCGCGTTTTAAGCATGGATCGAAATTCAGAACCGGATTCAGCTTCTGAAACGGTCATACCGCGCTGGCGCAGGTAATCCGCGATGCTTTGTCTAAGAAGATCGTCGTCCTCAACAATCAACACGCCAATATGGTTAGCACGGAAATTGGCTTTTCCACTATCTTCGTTTAGTTTTTTTCTCATTTATATATTATGTTTTTCGATAATTGGAAGCGATCAAAAATTACGTCTCATCGGGTCGCACATGCGGCTCGTTGCATAAACGTTGCACCCATATAGACCGCCAATCCATTTTTCATATCGCAGGGTTGTTCCCCGGTTTCACGGTTTTCGAAGCCAGTTGCGCAAATGTCACGCTATTTCGCAACACTCGTTACACTTGCAACATTCGTTACATTTCAGCGCTAACACCTTCCGTTACGTCGGCTTAATGATCGTCTCCGGCGAAAAGATTCTTACGCCCTGACGGATGGCGGTCCGTTCAGTTTGCGAAACGGGGGACGGCAATCTTGGAAATTTTGCAGCATATCTGGGTTGGTGGTGCGGGTGTCTGTTGAACCTGCAACCTTTTCCATCGCCAGACGCCTGAGCAGCCTGCATCCGTGACCTCACCATGGATGCCAAGCTCTCGCCCCCGCTTTTTCAGGACATGACGTCCTGAGAATATATAAATGATGTTTTCCCTCGGCGCCTGCAACCGGGCTTTATTCAAAGCTCCGAACAAGAGTGGCGCAGGAATTTAAACAAAGGACTTTTCATGTCATCGGCTGGTTCTCACCCTATTCGGTCCTCATCCAGTACGGCGCGGTCTGTGCGGCGTGGTCGCTTCGCCACGGCACTTCTCACCTCGACAGCTTTGACGGTGACGCCGCTGATGGCAGCAGAAAACCTGCCGACGGGCGCGCAGGTCGTATCGGGCGCGGTTTCGGTCGGCACGTCCGGCACGAGCATGACGATTACCCAAGGGTCGGATAAGGCCATCGTCAACTGGAACGGTTTTTCGGTCGGCTCGGGCAATAGTGTCACCTTCGTACAGCCGGGAAGCACCTCGGCCATTCTCAACCGCGTTACGGGCAACACCACTTCAACGATTGCAGGTTCGATTACCGCAAACGGACAGGTCTACCTGATCAACCCCAACGGCATCGCCATCACCTCGACGGGCACAGTTGATGTCGGCGGCGGTTTTGTTGCCTCAACGCTGGATATCTCCAACGAAGACTTCCTGAACGGTAATTACAAATTTGCCGGCAACGGCGCCTCCGGCGAGGTCAAGAATGAAGGCATCATCACCGTCGGTCGCGGCGGTTATGCCGCGCTCATCGGCGGCACGGTGAAGAATGACGGGCTGATCGCGGTTCCGGTCGGCAAAGTCGGCCTCGGCTCCGGCGAACAGGCCACGCTCGATCTTTCCGGCGATGGCTTCCTGCAAGTCGCACTTCCCACCAAGGAAGGTGCCGAAGGCAACGGCGCGCTCGTTGAAAACAACGGCACGATCAAGGCCGATGGCGGAACCGTGGTCATGAGTGCCGCAACCGCGCGCAATGCCGCGCGTCACGCAGTCAACCTTTCCGGCGTGGTGGAAGCAGACAGCATCTCAGGCAGCGATGGCGAAATCGTCATCGGCGGCGGAGAGGGCGGCGCGGTCACGGTGTCGGGCAAGGTCAAAACCACGTCTTCCACCGGCAAGGGCGGCAAGGTCACGGTCACCGGCAAATCCGTTGCGCTGAAGGGTGCGACCATAGACGCTTCCGGCAAGACCGGCGGCGGCAAGGTCCGCATCGGCGGGGATTATCAAGGCAAGGGCAGCCTGCAAACCGCCGATACCGTAAGCGTCGATGCCGATACGGTCATCCGCGCCGATGCAAGCGAAAGCGGCAATGGCGGCTCCGTCGTCGTCTGGTCGAACGATCTGACCACATTCGCAGGCCTGATTACCGCACACGGCGCAGGCACGGGAACGGGCGGCGATGCTGAAGTGTCTGGCAAGGCCGTGCTGTCCTACACCGGCTTCACCAACCTCTCCGGCCCCGGCGGGTTTGGAACGCTGCTGCTTGATCCTTATGATATTACGATCTCGGATGGTGAGGCTTCGAATTCTTCCGGCTTTACGGCCACCGGCGAGAATAGTGTCATTAGCGTTTCGAGGCTGGAAACCGCGCTAGCTAATGCAAATGTCGTTATCAGCACCGGCTCTTCCGGCAGCCAGATGGGCAACATCACCGTCGCATCTGATATTGAATGGTCGAACGCCACGACACTGGTGTTAGCTGCCTCTAACAATATCTACATCAACGCTGATATCACCGCTACGGGTGCCAGCGCCGGGCTGACGCTATACTATGGTGGATATGCAACGACAGGCTCGGCAACATCCGGCACGGATTACTCGATTGCCTCCGGCGCTTCGATAACCCTTTCCGGGAACGACGCTACTCTCGCCATCAACGGCAATAATTACACGCTGATCCATTCGATGAGCGAACTTGATGCAATCGACACCACCGACCTGAGCGGACGTTACGCGCTGGCCGGAGACCTTGATGCTTCAGATACCACCTACACATCGGCGCTTGTAGGCTTAACTTCGAGCGCAGGCTTTACTGGCACCTTTGCCGGTCTCGGTCATACGATTTCCGGCTTGACAATCAGTAACAGCGCGGCATCAGGCACTTATTACGGTTTGTTTGGATATGTGTCTGGCGCCACGATCCGTGACGTAGGCCTCGTAGATAATCTCATCTCAATAACCGGCAGCCCCAGCTACGTTGGCGGTCTCATTGGCGTTACCGCTGCCTCGACAGTTGTTTCTAATGCCTATGCAACAGGCGTTGTTAAAGTCACAACGACTGCTTCTGACGTTAACGTAGGTGGCTTGATCGGCTACGCAGGTTCCAAAGCTGTCATCAACGATGTCTACAGTACCAGCAACGTTACTGCCACAGGATCATTCGTGGCCAAAGCGGCAGGACTGATAGGATACGTAGATACGTCTGTGACAATCACGGATGCTTATGCGACGGGTGACGTCACTGTCAAATCCAACAATTACAGTCTTGCCGGTGGGCTTGTAGGTTATATTGGGCAGTCTTCAACGATCAAAAATTCCTACGCGACGGGTAATATAAACAGCACAAGCAGCGGAAGCAATGACACCATAGCTGGAGGATTGATAGGAAAGGCCTATTTTGCAACGATTACGAACGGTTACGCCACCGGTGACGTTACAGCAAACAACACGAGTGCAAGAACTAAATCGTACAGTACGTACGCTGGGGGTCTGGTGGGTAATGCAGATACAACCACAATCAAGAATTCCTATTCAACTAGCATTGTAACCAGTACCGATGCCAGTACCGGCGGCGCCACCACTGTCACGAACTACGGCGGCGGCCTGATTGGTTACGATAAAGGTTCCACTATTACCGGAGCATATGCAACCGGTTATGTAACAGTCAGCAACGAGGTTCTCCAGCCAGTCTTTTATGTGGGAGGCCTAATAGGATATACGTCTTCTTCTACAGTAACGAACGCATATGCGACCGGAGGCAGTTCCGTAATCAATACTGCAATAGCAGCTCTCCAGTCGTATGCTGGTGGACTGCTAGGATATTCAGCTGATACAAAGCTTACCAACACTTATGCGACCGGGGCAGTAAAATTTCAAACCATTATGACGTGGGCGAGCGGTGGATTGGTGGGCACCTTCGTTAACGGATCTGTTACTAACTCTTACTTCGACATAACGACCACAGGCGTCACCTATGGTGTTCAAACGCAAAGTGGAATGACGGGTAGCGTAAGCGGCTTTACGACCAGTCAGTTCCAAAACACGCAATATTTCATGCAGCAGGCATCAGCGTGGGACTTCAACACCACATGGGCACCATCCTCAAGCGGCCATTATCCCGAACTCTACGCCCTTTCGACAGTTGTCTGGGTGAAAGAAGTCACGACCTCATCCAAATATGGTGACAGCACCGCTACTACAAGCGTGGGCACAACATACGGCGGCACGTCATCGTACGTTTTTGCTTCGGATGGGGATAAGCTCTTATTTTCAGAAGAGACTATTTCTGTCGATCCGACCACCGCTGCGGGCAGTTCACCAGAAACGCTGTCGACAGCGAACACAACCATAACGAGCTCCAATGGCACAGTCTATCGTGTTCTCGTTTACGGAACTCACACTACAACGGTTGAAAAAGCGACACTCACCGTAACGGCTAACAGCAAAACGAAAACCTATGGTGACACCGTTTTGCTTACCTACAGTACGGATGGTCTTATCAACGGTGATGAACTCTCGGGATCGCTTGCGAGCGATGGGTCGGCAACGAGTGCCAATGTCGACTCCTATAGCATTACGCTGGGTACGCTCAACAACAGCAATTACGAGATCACCTATGTCGGCGGCACGCTGACGGTAGACAAGAAGACCATCACGGTCACGGCAGATAGCAAGTCCAAGACCTATGGCGACAGCGTTACGCTGACCTACAAGGCGGATGGTCTCATAACGGGGGATACGCTTTCCGGTTCTCTGGCCAGCGATGGCAAGGCAACAACCGCCGGTGCCGATTCATATTCCATCACTCAGGGCGACCTCGGCAACAGCAATTACATCATCGAATTCAAAGACGGCACGCTGACCGTTAATAAAAAAGCCCTGATCGTAACGGCGAACGCCGATGGCGAGACCTATGATGGCACGGCCTATTCCGGTGGCAACGGGGTTCGCTATAATGGCTTTATCGAGGGTGAGAACAAGGATGTGTTGGGGGGAACACTGTCTATTCCGGTAATGCTCAAGGTGCGGTGAATGCAGGCAGTTATATCATCTCCGCCAGTGGCCTCAGCTCGGACAATTACGCCATTTCCTATAAGGATGGCGCGTTAGAAATATATGCAAAAGCCATCCTCGTTAAGGCTGATGATATCTCCAAGACCTATGGTGACGTCGCGGATCTGACATACTTCGTCACGGATATCCCGACAGAGGTATATTCAAGGGTCATTACTTCTAACGCTGATGACATTGCGAACCTGTCATACTCAGTGGAAGGTCTTGTCGAGGGCGATGTGCTTTCCGGTTCGCTTTCAAGCACGGGTAATACGGCCTCGGCCGGTGTCGGCACTTACGTCATCGAAAAGGGCACGCTTGCCAACAGCAATTACATCATAAGCTTCGAAGGCGCGAACCTGACGGTCACTCCGGCCAAGCTGACCGTCGCCGCAAACGACGCAAGCAAGACCTATGACGGCAAGGCTTATACCGGCGGGAATGGCGTTACCTTCAGCGGCTTCGTCAATGGCGAGGATGCCTCGGTGCTGAATGGCGGCGTCGATTACGGCGGCACGGCACAGAAAGCGGTGGAGGCCGGAACCTACACGATCACGGTCGATGGTTATGGTTCGAAAAACTACACCATCGATTATCGTCCGGGGACGTTGACGGTCGGCCACGCACCGGCCGCCACCTACACGCCGCGCCCCAGCAATACCTTCCAGGCAAGCACGCAGCCGACGCTCGTTCCGGTGTCGCTGGCCCAGCTGGTTCAATATTCCGCCAACTCTTCGGCGGCTAACGATGGGGCAATGACCACCGAAAATCCGCAATTCTCCAACGCGGTCTGCTTCCTCGGTCCCAACTTCGCCATTTCCTGCTCCGGCAATTGATATTTGAGTAAGATCATGATTATTTTGAAAAAACATCCCCTGCTGGCAGCCGCATTTCCGGGTCTTGTTCTGGCCATCGCCCTGCCTGCCTCCGCTCCTGCCCAGACCGCTGGCCAGTTGACGCAGGAAAGCTATGCTCCCCCCGTCGTTCGTTCCGCGGAGGGCGGCCTCGCCCTTCCCGCCTCGACAGGCGTCGATGCTCCGAAAGGCGCTGAAAAGCTCGGCGTCACCCCTTCGGGTCTCGTGGTTGAAGGCGGTTTGCCCGCTCTTTCCAAGGAGACCGCTTCCGTCGAAGCCACTCTGAAAAACAAGCGCGTCACGGGTGCCGATCTTTTCGCCGCTGCACGTAGGCTCGAGGAAGCCTATGCGCGCGCCGGGTACATTCTCGTGCGCGTCTCGCTGCCTGCGCAAACCATCAAGAACGGAAAGCCTCTACGCCTTGTCGTAACGCAAGGTACGGTGGAAACCGTCGATACATCGGCACTGCCACCAGCGGTCAGAGCCCGTATCGAAAGCGTGCTTGCGCCACTGGTCGGGCAATCCAGCCTCACCAAGGCGGAGCTTGAACGTCGTTTGCTTCTGGCGGGCGACACGCCGGGCGTGGTGCTGAAATCCACCCTCAAGGCGGGCACGAAACCCGGCTCGACCATCGTGGTCGTGGACGGAAAATACGACGCCGTAACCACAACCGTAACACTCGACAACGGCCTGGATGATAACCTCGGCACCTATACGCTGGGTCTGGGAGCAGACTTCAACAGCGTTCTGGGTTTCGGCGAAGTCGGCTATCTGCGCCTGTCAGGCTATCCCGGTTTCAACGACGCGGTCTTCGATAGCGACCCCCGCAATCGCCAGATCGTTGCAGGTGTGACGGTACCGCTGGGTACCGACGGTGCATGGCTCAATCTGGAAGGTGTCGACAGCCACACACACCCAACGTCCGAACTTTCTTTCACTATGGTCGATCATTACCAGCGCTTTTCCACCAAGTTGGGTTACAGCTGGGTGCGCTCCCGCGATTTCAACACCGGTTCCGTTCTGGCACTGGATGTGATGCAGGAAAAGCAGGAGCTCGATCTTGGAGGCTCCCGCACCGCTTTCACCGAAGACCGGTTGCGCGTTCTCCGCTTCACCCAAACCGGCGATGCTTTTCTGCCTTGGGGCGGACAGCTGAACGCCAGCGCAACGGCTTCCTTTGGTCTCGATGCGCTAGGCGCCCGCAGCGCAACCGCCGATCTGCCGCTATCCCGCGATGGTGCCGAACCGGACTTTCGCAAGCTGGAGGCTTCCTTTGGCTATAGCCAGTCGCTGGTCGATGACCGGGTGAGAGTATCGCTGTCGGGCAAAGCGCAAACGTCCTTCGGCGATGCACTGGCATCATCGGAACAATTCGGCCTCGGCGGCTTCGACTGGTTGTCCGGTTTCGATAGCGGCAAGATCCAGGGCGATGCCGGTGCAGCGTTGCGTGCCGAACTCGCCTTCCCGCTCACAGTCAGCTTGTCCAACACATTGGGCAGCGCAGCTGCACCCTATGTTTTCGGTGCCGCCGGTATCACGCGACTTGAGCAGCCCACCGCACTGGAAGCGGATGTGACGCGGGCAAGCTCCTTCGGCGCCGGTATCCGCTTTGGCTTGTCCGAAAAGGCAACGCCGCATTCCGGCACCCTCTCCCTAGAATACGCCCACGGCAACGCCTCCGACATTGAAAGCGACAATCGCTTCAATCTCCGTTTCATCGCCCGTTTCTGATAGAAAACACCGACAGGTTCTTATTCATGCCCATCATGCAGTCCATCTCCCGTTCCACTTTCGCTCTCATCATCAGCGCGGTAACGGCCTTGCCCGTCTTCGCACAGACCAAAGCAGCGCCAGCCGAGAGCCCCGTACCGACCGAACCTGTCAGCACAACGGCAACCTACGGAAGTTGGGTGCTGCGTTGCGTTCAATTGCAAACGCAAAGCGCAGCGGCATCGGATGCTGCCAAAACCGGGCGTCCGGGCGCGCAGACCTGCGAAATCGTGCAGACCATACAGGTTCAGGGCCAACAGCAACCAATCGCCCAGATTGCCATTGGACGGCTTCCAGATCAGAAAGACCTTCTCTTGACAGCGCTTCTGCCGGTCAACGTCTCACTGCCCGGAAACGTACATATCTCCGGTAACGGTAAAACCGGCGCGGAAGAAAAAGGAAGACTGGAACTTAGCTGGAGCCGCTGCTTTGGGGGCAGCTGTGCAGCGAGTGGAAAGCCTGATGCAGCGACGCTTACTTTATTGCGTGCCGGCACAGATGGACAGCTGCGCTTCGTTGATGGCGGCGGACAAACCGTAGCGATCCCCCTATCCTGGCGCGGCCTCGATCAAGCCATGACGGCGCTCGATAAGGTAAAGTGAACAGCCTATCGATTTCGCAATCGACGCTTCTCTGCAACCTGTCGGCTTTCATCAAAGTCGGGACGCCGACAGAGGTTGCTAACGTGAAGCCTTCTGCGACCTTTGGCAGCCGGGCGTCAAAACTGGCGGCTGTTGCGGCGCGACGGCAATATGCACCGCCGCGCCGTTGTTCTATCTAATATCACGCAACACCAGCGCTGCATTCCCCCGCTCCACCAACAACCGTCTCACCGTGATACGCACACATCCGGCGCACAGTTGCTGGAGAATTTGCTGGCTTTTTCGTAGGCGTGAGCGATTTGCAGCACGGCGAAATCGGCCTGTGCCGGTCCCATGATCTGTAACCCCATCGGCAAACCTTTAGGGCTGAAGCCCGCCGGTACGCCTATAACCGGCACTCCGGCGAGAGTTGCCGGTACCACCACTTCCATCCAGCGATGGTAAGTGTCCATCTTGTGGCCAGCGATCTCCTTCGGCCAATGGGTTTTTGCATCGAAGGGAAACACTTGCGCGGTCGGCAGAATGAGAAAATCATATTGCTCGAACAGGCTTCTTACGACCTGATACCACGCGCTGCGATTGGCGCTTGCCTGAAAAACCTGCGGGCCGGTCAATGACAGGCCGTTTTCGATCTCCCATATTGCTTCCGGTTTCATCATCTCCCGCAATTCCGGCTTGGCATAAAGACCGCCTGCGATCCCCGCGATGAAGAAGCCGCGAAGTGTCAGCCATGTCTGCCATAGTTGCGCCATGTCGTATTTCGGCGTGACAGTCTCCACGGTGCAGCCAATGGCTTCGAAGTGCTTCAAGGCAGCCGCGCAGACATCAAGGACACCCGCTTCCATCGGAAGATAGCCGCCTAAATCTGCCATGTAGCCGATGCGCGCGCCTTTGAAATCGCGGTTCAGCGAACTCTGAAACTTCGCAGGGTCTTCGCTGATCGACATGGGTGTACGCGGATCGAAACCGGCCTGCACGGACAGAAGCAATGCCACGTCGGCAACCGTTCGGCCCATCGGGCCCTCGTAGCCGAGTTGTTGCATGAAGACTTCCCCTGTTGGCCCGTAAGGCACCCGGCCTTGGGAAGGTCGGAACCCGACCACATTGTTCCAGCCAGCGGGATTTCGCAAAGACCCCATCATGTCGCTGCCGTCCGCCACCGGAAGCATTCGCTGCGCCAATGCGACCGCAGCGCCGCCGCTGCTGCCGCCAGCTGTCAGATTCGGGTCCCACGCGTTGACGGTGGTCCCGAACACGGAATTATAGGTTTGCGATCCCAAGCCGAATTCCGGTGTATTGGTTTTTCCGATCAGGATCGCGCCTGCTCTTCTTGCCCGTTCCACCACGATGGCGTCGGCTTTGGGCATATAGTTTTTCAGGATGGGCGAGCCCTGGGTCGTCGGCATGTCGGTGGTCGCGGCCAGATCCTTCGGCGCTTGCGGAAACCCGTGCAGCGGTCCAACCGCATCACCGCGCTTCAACACGGCATCGGCGTCATCCGCCTGGGCGAGTAAAGCTTTGGGATCCTTCAAAGAAACGATTGCATTGAAAGTCGGATTGGCTGCCTCGATGCGACCGAGATAGGCTTCCATCACCTCCCGGCAAGAGACCTTCCGGCTTGCTATGGCGGCACGAAGATCGACCGCGGTCATATCGATGATACCGCCGGTCGCCTTCGTTTGCGCGGCACCGGCCACGGAACGCGCTACCGCAAATGCCGTCATAGCCGCTCCGCCTTTTAGCAGACTTCTCCGGGTCAAGCGCAATGGTGATGCCGATGCATCATCCCTGACAATAGTCATGACTTTTCCTTCTCTCAAAAAGAGTTTCCACCGGCATGCCGCAGCAATTGCCGGAACGTCTCGTTTTCGGGTTGATACAAAAGCGCTTCTGCGAAGGCGGTCCCGCTCCGTCCAGAAGCGAAGCGAGGCGCCTTTCGGCGCCTCGGCTGGATCATTCAGGATTGCGGATCGTCAGAGCCGGATTATGAGCAAAGAAGTTATGCGGCATGATGTGAATCGTTTTCCATTCGGTCGACATGACCGGCCAGTCTTCCATGCGCGGAATATGGTGGAAACCGGCGGAAAACCAGGTGACGATGTCTTTGCCCATCAGGCTTTGATCCTTCTTCACCCATTCCGCGAGCGTATCGGAACCATCGCTTTGCATGGCGAACTTGCCTCCGGCATAACGTTGCTCCGGGTCATAGACAGTGTTCCAGACGGAATATTCGATATAGGCATTACGCTTCATCGGCGGGTCGTTGGCGAAATCGAACGGACCGTAGGACACATCGCCGTGGTGGATCATGTAGCCGGGCTCGTGACCGAGATATCCCTCGCGAGATGGGTCCGAGATATGGAAGTAGCGTGGCTGCATGGCGGAAAGTTTGTAACGCGCCTGCATTGCCGTCATCGGCATATTATGCTCGACCGTCCACATGGATTTCCTCGGGCTTGAAGGATCGACCTTTGCCGGTACGATATCCATGGTCGAGAAGTGGTTGATCGGCTGATCGATGTCGAAATCGATACGGAAATTGAAATAGTGATCGTGGTTGATGGCAACCAGATTGGGAGCGATCAGCGTCCCGTGGGCCGTATCGGCCTTTGCGGTCTTATCCTTCATAGAGGTCGAGGCAACGCCCTTTACCGCGTCGAGCCCAGTGGCACCGATATAGATGTTGACCTGACCATTCTGTTGCAATCGATAGTCGATGAGATAATCGTAATTGCCGACTTCCGACGCCGTGCGCACGACCAGCTCTGTTGCAGGGCGCCCCTCCGCAGGCACCGGCTTGTCGGGCGTCTGGGCAAAGATTTCGAAATGGCGCCAGGCGGGATCGCCATTGCTGCGCTCGAAGATGCAGATCGCATCGGGAATGACCAGCGGATTACCTTTATCGTCAGCAATGGTGGCCGGAAGAAAAGTCGCATTGGCCGGGCAATCGATACCGGCACGCAGAGGGGTCATGAAAAGACCGAAGCCATATTCCCCGCTATCCATATATGTACGCCAGTACCAGCCTTCCGCCGAATCCATGTAGGGCACGAAGACTTCCGATAGATGTGCCTGATAGATGACAGACCGCCAGGTGCCGCCATCATCGACATCCAGATTGGAAAGCACCAGTCCGGGGCGCTTGTCGACGCGAAAATTGAAGCGCCAGATATCCCATTCCAGATGGCTGCCATCGATCTTGTAGTTCGGGCCGCCCTCCTGCAAAAGCTTGACCGGGTTGGTCTTGGGCCGCAGCGGCGTGCGCTTCGCGACCTCTTCCTCCGTATACCCCCAGCCATCCTTCGGTAAGTCGATCACGCCATTATCGACAACCCGCAGCACTTCCTTCTTGCCGACATCGTAAAGGGCAAAGAGGCCTTCGATGGGTTTTGCGTAAAAATTGGAGCCGTCCGGCACCTGATAGCACGGCACTTTCATCAAACGGGAATTCTCATATTCCTCGGTGAAGAAGTTACCGGCAGTAAGCGGCAGGCAGAAAGCCTGATCAGGCTTCAGACCGCGCTTGGCAAGTCCTGCAATCATGTCAGGATGGCTGAGCGCACCCTCCAGCGCATTCATGAACTCCGTGAAAAGGACCATGGGTTGGCCCCCGGCCTTCGTGTTGCTTTCCACCGTGCCCTTGGTGATGTTGACGACGGCCTCATTGAAACCGTCCTTGCTGGTCAGATAAACGGTCGCCTTGCGATCCAGGCTGTCGCCCTCTTTCCAGGCCAGAACATCCGCCTTCGGCGGCTCCTTCAATTCAATGAGTGGGTAGAGCGTAGCATCGTCAGCCACCTTCTCGGCCCGCATGATGTCATTGATCTTCTTGTATTCATCCGCGGTCAGCCCGTCCAAGGGATGCGCGAGTGCGGCTGAGGCGGCAAGGCCCAATGTCAGGGTCGTTGTTGCAATAAGTTTCGTCAGTTTCATTATCGTTCCCTCTTGTTTTATTTTTTCAGGCAAAAACCACCTGAATATCGGTATATTCTGCAAGCCCCTCCTCTGCGAATTCCACCCCGATGCCGGACTGCTTGACACCTCCGAAGGGTGCATTCGGCTGAATGGCGCCGTGCTTGTTGATCCATACCGAGCCGCATGCCATGCGGCTCGCAACCCGTTTCGCTGCCTCGATATCCGATGACCACACGGAGCCGCCAAGACCATTCGGGCTGTCATTGGCCAGTCGAATGGCTTCCTCGACATCGGAATAGCGGATGATCGGCAACACCGGCCCGAACTGTTCCTCATCAACCAGAGCATCGCCGTTATGTAGGCCGGAAATGATCGTCGGCGGGAAAAACAGGCCATCGCCCGGCGCCCCTCCCAGCAAAACCTTGCCGCGCAGCTTCGCATCTTCGACAAGCCGTGAGACCTTATCGAACTGCATGCGGTTCTGGATCGGTCCGAGAATGCTCGCCTCATCCAGTCCGTCGCCAACGGGAATGTTGCGCGCATAGGCAACCAAGGCTTCGCAGACGGCGTCGTGAACCGCGTCATGCACATAAAGTCGCTTTAGCGCGGCGCAGGTCTGGCCATTATTAATGAAGGCTCCCCAGAACAACCCCTCCGCAATGGCCGCAGGATCGGCATCGGGCAGCACGATGCCAGCATCGTTGCCGCCTAGCTCAAGTGTCAGCCGTTTCATGGTGAAGGCTGCCGTCTGCATCACCTTCTGCCCGGTTGCGCAGGAGCCGGTAAAAACGATCTTGGCAATGTCCGGGTGGGCGGACATCGCTCCGCCCAGATTGAACGTCCGATCATCGCCCGTCACGACATTGACGACACCCGGGGGAAGCACTTCATTCATAATCTGAATAAGGCGGAGCGTGGAGAGCGGCGTGTTGGGCGATGGCTTGATAACGACTGTATTGCCGGAACGCAGCGCGGGCAGTACGTGCCACACGGCTATCATGACAGGGAAATTCCAGGGCGTTATCGAACCGACCACGCCGAGTGGCTTGCGGGTGAGTTCTATACGCCCCTGCTCATTATCCTGCAAAACCTTGACCGGCAGGGAAAGCCCCGCAGTATAGGTAGCCCAGGCCACGGCCCCGCCCATTTCCCAACGCGAGCCGAGCCCGTTCAAAGGCTTGCCCTGCTCAAGCGTGATCAGCTGCGCCAGCTCCTCACTATGCTCTTCGATTTTGTGCGCAACGGCGTTACAGGCTTCCTGCAGCTCGCTATCGCTCTTCTGCGACCAGGTTTCGAATGCCAGCCGTGCTGCTGCGACGGCTTCATCCAGCTCCGCGCCGCCGAGGTTCGGAGCGCTGCCCGCAGCCTCGCCGGTCGCGGGGTTGATGACTGTGAAATGACTGGAAGCGGAAATCGGTTCTCCGCTGATCGTTGCCACATGTTCCACGATACTCTCCTCACCCTTGCATGCGTGCATGCGGTTATCCCTGCGTCACAGGATAGGAGCGATGGAGAAAGGCGGCTTGGAGAAAGCCGCCGCATGAATTGGACTATTGCGTCAATGACGAACCTTGCCGGGCGTCTCGCCATATTGTTTGCGAAACTCCCTGTAGAAATAGGAAAGATCGTTGAAGCCACATTCATAGGCGATGGCTGCTATGCCATTTGGCGCGCGGCCATTTCCGTCCGCAATCAACCGGCTGCGTGCAAGTTCCAGTCGCCGCTTCATCAGCCTGCGGCTGGGCGTTTCTCCCAAAGGCTCGAAGTGCCTTTGCAAGGTGCGTTCGGAAACATTGAGGTGGAATGCGAGTTCCCGAGCACTGTAGGATGGGTCCATGGCATGCCGGTCGATCAATGCCAGCGCACGCGAAAGGACCGTATCTCTTGATCCGGCGGATGCGCGCAGGTCATGGAAATAAGCGCCAAACAGGCCGAATAATGCTTCCTGAAGCGGCAGGGACGCATTCGGCATCGCCACGATCTTGCTGATAACGGCGCGCAGCGCCAACCAGAGCGGATCCTGCCGTTCAATCGCAAGCCCGCCCGTACACACCTCTCCATAACGGTGCATCATTTCGTCTCGCGACAAATGAAAGGACAGCTGGTTAGATCTTTCACCATCATAGATGAAGCAGGAAGGCTTACCCGCGTCGACGAGAAACATGTCGCCCGGTGAGAGCAACGTGCTTTTACCGTTCTGCTCGATGCGACAATGGCCTTCATCCTGAAGCAAAAGAAACAGATGTTCCCCGGGATCTCGGCGGATCGCTCGGCTGTCGCGCACGACGCGGCTCGCATCCAGTGCCACGACAGCCGCATCGAAGCTGCCCATGTGGCGAAGGCTGATGTCGCCGGAGATGATACCATTACTGGAGTGAGATGGCTCAATATCGAAGACGCCGCAAACGCGGCGCAATTCTTTTCGCATGACTTCGACAGGCGTCGGCCTGTGCGTCGGTAACACCAGTTGCTGCATCGCGCCCTCATTCGCGTTTGGGATATTTTTTTGTCCCTTGAGCAAACATTACGATCAAAATCTCATAAGCAGAAATGCTATTGTGATGGGGACACCGAAAAATCTCCGGCCTGCGCCGCAAGACGCAAACTCTCGCTGGGCATTTCAGCAAGTCCGTCCGACGCAAGCCTTTCCAAAATAGATATCACCTCGCCAAGTCCTCTTGTCCTGGCGTAATGCATCAGCCCGCCGCGCCAGCGGGGGAAGCCGTAGCCATGGATTTCCACCAGATCGATATCGGCGGCTCGCAACGCGACGCGCTCATCCAGAATACGCGTCGCCTCGTTGACCATCGGAAGAACGATAGCGTCGGTAATGCTCGTCTCATCCCAGTTCCGTTGCGGATATTTCCCGGCTTCCTCCGCTATGATCTTCGCCACGACAGGCGATTCCTGCGGCGTTCGATCACCCGCATAATCGTACCAGCCTCCGCCGGTCTTCTGACCGAAGCGGCTTTCCGCGCAAAGCCGGTCCGCAATCGGTGCGAAAGGCGTCTCGCCGCGTCTGCGCGCGGCGGAGCGCTGGAAGGCGGCGATGTCCAGGCCGCCGAGATCCTGCGCCTCGAATGGTCCCATGGGCATTCCGAATGAACGCATTGCAGCATCGACGGCAGATGGTGTCGCACCCGACAATAAAAGCCTTTCCGCCTGCGTGCGTGTAACCTTCAGAATGCGGTTGCCGATGAAACCATCGCAAATGCCCGCACGCACGGGAATCTTTGCCAGCCGCCGCGCAAGCGCAAAGCCGGTCGCCAGAACCTCCGGCGATGTCTTGGCGGCAGGGACGATTTCCAGAAGTTTCATCACATGCGCGGGGCTAAAGAAATGCAGACCAAGAAACCGTTCAGCATGAACAACCGCCGCGCCCATCTCATTGGGATCGAGATAGGACGTATTGGTCGCAAGAATTGCATCTGGACGGCACACGGATGACAGCTTCTCGAAAACGGCACGCTTGACCGCAAGGTCCTCGAAAACCGCCTCGATGACGAGATCGATATCGGCGAGTTTTCCGTAATCGTCACTGCCCGTAACCCCTGCGATACGCTGGTCGGCAGCCTCCTGTGAAAGGCGACCCCGCTTAACGGAGCCATCGTAGATGCTGCGCACGTTATTGAGACCGCGTTCGACAGCCTCGGCATCGCGCTCTATCAGAACCACCGGCAATCCGGCATCGCGCAACGCCGCAGCAATGCCAGCACCCATCGTGCCCCCACCTATAACGGCTACCGATCGGATGTCCCGTGGCTCGATGCCGGAAAGTTCAGGCGGTCGTGGAGCCGCTCGCTCGGCAAAGAATACATGACGGAGGGAAGAGGCCTGCAAAGAGCCGCGCAAGCTCAGAAAGGTTTCGCGCTCGAAAGCCATGGCGCTGGAAAAATCCGTTTCGAGCCCCTTGCGTATCGAGGCCAAAGCGCGGATCGGCGCGACCTCCCGCTTGGCCCTTGCTGCAACGGACTTCTCGGCATCTTCCCAGAAACCTTCCGCTACTGCGGGCGCGGCCCGAACCGACAAGGGCTGTGGCAAAGCCGCTTGCGCAACACTTTGCGCAAATGTAATCGCACCAACTCGCAAGTCACCGTCAATGATCGCATCGACAAGACCGAGACTTTCGGCTTTTTTTGCCGTCACCGGGCTTCCGCTTGTGACGAGATCGACGGCGGCACCCGCGCCGATCAACCTCGGCAGACGGACCGTTCCACCGGCACCGGGAACGACGCCAAGCTTCACTTCAGGCAGGCCGAGGCTGGCGGACGGCGTGGCCAGCCGATAGGCACAGCCGAGCGCAATTTCCAGCCCACCCCCAAGCGCGCTGCCGTGAATGGCTGCAATCCAGGGCTTTTTAGC
This sequence comes from Agrobacterium larrymoorei, assembly GCF_005145045.1. Lineage (NCBI taxonomy): Bacteria > Pseudomonadati > Pseudomonadota > Alphaproteobacteria > Hyphomicrobiales > Rhizobiaceae > Agrobacterium > Agrobacterium larrymoorei. The sequence goes on along the minus strand of NZ_CP039692.1, from coordinate 1,313,172 downwards.
ATTTTCAATCGCATCCACCACATCCGGCAAATGCGGTGGCTGCGGCGGCTTGTCGAACTCGCTGACATCCGCACCGGCGATAAAGGTGCGTCCGGCGCAGATGAGCACGACAGCGTCCAATGTCGCATCGCCGTCAAGATCACGCACCGTTTCGATCAATGCCTGTCGAAGCCCCTGCGACAGCGCGTTGACGGGTGGATTATCGATGGTAACGATGGCAACAGCGCCTTCGCGGCTCGTGGTAATCGTCATGTATCAAATCCCCAGATAAGCTTCGCGGACACGCTCGTCCGCAATCAGATCGGCAGCGGGCCCGGTCAATGTGATGTGCCCCGTCTCCATGACATAGCCCCGGTCCGCGACCGACAATGCCCCGAATGCATTCTGCTCGACGAGAAGCACGGTCACTCCACGCGCCTTCAGGCTCTTCACCACATCGAATATCTGAGCGACAAGGATTGGCGCGAGACCCATGCTGGGCTCATCGAGGAGCAGACAGGAGGGGCGGCCCATCAGCGCACGGGCGATAGCCAGCATTTGCTGCTGCCCGCCCGAAAGTCCCCCGGCGGAGAGGCTGCGCTTCTCTTTCAACATGGGAAACATCGCAAACGCATCCTGCATATCGCGGTCCACCCTATCGTCATGAAAGAGATAGGCGCCGAGACGCAGGTTCTCTTCCACCGAAAGGTTGGTGAATATCTGGCGTCCTTCAGGAGACTGCGAAAGACCATGCGCGACACGCGCATGGGCCGATACCGCCGTGAGGTTTTCGCCCCGAAAACGAATTGAGCCGGAAGTGACCGGCTGGATGCCGGAAAGGCATTTCAGAAGCGTCGTTTTGCCAGCGCCATTGGCCCCGACCACAGTGACGATTTCGCCAGCAGCGACCTCGAGATCGATGCCATGCAAGACTTCGATACGGCCATAACGCGAGCGCAACCCTTCAACCGACAACATGGTTCGCCTCCACTGCATTGGCGCCGAGATAGGCTTCGATCACACGCGGATCACGGGAGACTGTTTCAGGGCGTCCCTCTGCAATCTTCTCTCCATGATCGAGCACGACGATGTGGTTGGAAATCCGCATCACCATTTTCATGTCATGCTCCACCAGCAGGATGGAGACACCTGCGGCTGCGACCTGCGCAATCAAATGATCGATCTCCTGCGTTTCGACGGCGTTGCATCCCGCAGCAGGCTCATCGAGCAGAAGAACACGTGGTTTGAGCGCTAGTGCCCGCGCAATTTCCAGCCGTTTCAATGCACCGTAGGACAGGGAGCCTGCTTCCTGCCCTGCGACGCGACCTAAGCCCACACGATCCAGCAATATGCGGGCGCTTTCCTCTGATGCCCTGCTGCGGCGACGCGCGGCAGGAATGGAAAACAAATCCGCGAACACAGACGCTATTTCGCTCAGATGAAAGCCCGTGACGACATTTTCCAGAACACTCATCGCTTGAAATATCTGGAGATTCTGGAACGTCCGTGACAGGCCGCGTTTCGCCAAAAGATGCGGCTGCAAGCTAGTCACATCCTTGCCATCCAGCATCACATGACCGCGGCCCGGGGCGTATACACCGGAGATCATGTTGAACAGCGTGGTCTTTCCGGCACCGTTTGGCCCGATGACGGAAACGATCTCTCCTTCCTTCAAGGAAAAGCTGACATCGTTGACGGCTCGCAGGCCGCCGAAATCTATGCCCAGTCCTTCAATTTGCAGTAGGTTCATTCCGCCCTCCCACGAATGCGCCGTGCGATGGATGGCAGCAGCCCCTCACGCATGAAAATCATGACAAGCATCATCACGAGGCCGAGCATGAGCTGTTCGTATTCCTGAAAAACGGTTAGAACCTGCGGCAATGTGGTCAGGATCGCCGCGCCCAAAATTGCCCCCAGCACGGAACCGGCGCCGCCAAGCACGGTCATCGTGATCATCTCGACCGAATGCAGGAAACCCGCGACATCCGGCGTGATGAACTTGTTTTGCAAAGCCAGTAAGGAGCCCGAAACCGAGGCATAGACTGCCGAAATGACGAATGCGACAAGCTTGTAACGCGCGACATCGATACCGACAGTTCGAGCCGCGACTTCCGATCCGTGCAGTGCACGCAATGCCCTTCCTGTGGCGCTATAGCGAAGATTGAGAGCAAGCCAGGCGCCAACCAGTAGCATTAGACCGGAAAATGCATACCAGAACTCACTGTTCGAGAGATCGATACCGGCAGTCTTTAAGGCGGCGCGCAGGCCGAGTTCCGGCACGGCGATACCATCGGGGCCACCGGTCAATTGGGCCTCGTTGGACAGAACCATCGAAACCAGAATGCCGAAGCCAAGGCTGGCAACCGCGAGATAATAGCCCTTGAGCCGAAGGATAGGGCGACCAACAAGATACGCGATCAGCGCCGACAGCGCGGCACCCAGAACGGCAGCAAATGCCGGGTGCAAGCCGAGATGAACCGGAGCCAACGCGCAAGCATATGCGCCGATACCCGCAAAGCCGGCATGGCCGAGGCTGATCTGCCCGGCATAACCAACGAGAATGACGAGCCCGGTGACCGCCAGCCCGTTCACGAAGATCAAGGATCCCACCCGGTAATAATAGGAGGAGGGAAACAGGAAGGGCGCAATGACTATGATTGCAGCCAGAAGCAGAAGGGTGATTGCTTTGCTTGATAGCCGCATGTCAGACCCGATCCGTCGATGTTCGGCCAAACAGGCCCTGCGGCATGGCAAAGAGCACGGCAAGGATGACGACGAATGCTGCGGCATCCTTGTATTGCGAACTGAGATAGCCAGCGGTCATCGCTTCGAGAATGCCGAGCAACAAGCCGCCGATCAGCGCGCCTTTGGGATTGCCCATGCCGCCCAGCATGGCGGCTGCAAATCCTTTCAGTGCCAAGGAAAGGCCGACATCATAGCTGGTCAGCGTGATTGGCGTGGCCAGCACACCTGCCAGGGCGCCGATGGCGGCAGACATCGCGAATGACAGCGTCATGACGAAGTTGGTGTTGATGCCGACCAGTTGAGCGGCCACGCGATTGTTTGCAGTCGCCAGGACGGCGCGCCCAATCAGGGTCCGCGTGAAGAACAGCCAGAGAGCCGTAAAAACCGCAAGCGCGCCAACGATGACCCATAGACTTTGCGGAAGAATTGTCGCGCCGCCAATGGAGATCGGCTGATCGCCGGAAAAGGCGGGAAATCTATGCAACTGCTTGTCAAAAACCAGCTGCGTGGCACCCCGTATGAAGATAGATGCGCCAATGGTGATGATGATCAGCGATACGACCGGCGCACCCCGTGCGGGCTCTATGGCAAGTTTGTTAAGCGCTACGCCAATTGCGGCTGTCGCGATGATGGCAATCAATCCGGCAATCGGAAGCGGCACGCCTGCCGCATGGGCGAAAAAGGTTATCATCCCGCCCAGCATGACGAACTCGCCCTGAGCGAAATTCACCACATCGGAAGCGTTGTAGATGATCGTGAAGCCGAGCGCGACCAGCGCGTAGACCGCACCGACAGTGATCCCGGATAGAAAAAATTGCAGCAATTCGGGCATAGAGGCCTCCACTTCGCGCAAGACGGTGTCTGCTGGCCACTGCTCAAGGCAGCGGCCAGCAGGCGATCACTCGACGATTGTCCAGCCGCCTTTTTCGATCCGCAGCATTCGGAAGGCAGAGAGGTCGAGACCCAGATGGTCATCGGCTGACATGGTGACGGTGCCCGTGGTGCCGACGAGCCCCTTGGTCGCCTCTATTGCGTCACGAATGTCGGACGGTTCCGCGCTGCCTGCACGCTTCAGGGCGTCGACCAGGATATACAGGGCGTCATGGGCATAGCCGCCGAAGGTGGAAACCGACTTGCCGGTTGCCTTCTCGTAAGCCTCCTTATAGGCGGTAACGACTGCCCGTTGCGGATCGTTTTCCGGCAAAAGCTTGGCGACTAGCAAAGCCGTTCCCGGCAGGCGAACACCTTCCGCAGCCTCCTTTCCTGCCAGATCTATGAACCCGTCCGACGCCACCCCATGGGACTGATAAAGCGGCAAACCGACGGCCAGCTGAGCATAATTGCGCGTAATGATCGCTGGCCCCTGTCCGAAGCCGGGGTTGAGCACCGCCTGGATGCCCTCTTTGCCTTTGATGTTGGTCAGTTGCGGTGTCATATCGGCGTCCGTCGGGCCGTATGTCTCATCGGCCAATACTTCGATACCGTAATCGCCGATGATCGACAGGCACTGCTTCTTCATGGAAGCGCCGAAGCCGTCCGAACCGGAAATCATGCCGATTTTGCCGATACCGTTCTTCTTCATGTCTTCGAAAATCTTCGCGCAGGCCATGCGGTCGGTGTGCGGCGTCTTGAAGGTGTAAGGCCGGACCGGATCGATGATTTCAATCGCGCCCGCCAATGAGATGAAAGGCACCTCGGCATCTTCGAGCACCGGGATCACCGCCATGGATGTTCCCGTTGTCGTACCGCCGATGACTGCGACCACCTCGTCATCCTCGACCAGACGTGTGGCAAAAGTCCGGGCCTTGTTCGGATCGCCTCCATCGTCATAGATCACGAGCTTTAGCTGCTCGCCATTGACGCCTCCCTTCGCATTGATGTCTTCAACGAGCATCTTCAGCGTCTTGGCCTCGGGATCTCCCAAAAAAGAAGCCGGGCCGGTTTCGGAAATCGTAGCGCCGATCTTGATTTCGGCAAAAGCAGGCGTAGCACACCCGATAATGAGCGCGAGCGCGGTGGTGGTAAGCGTAAGTTTCATGTCGGTTCTCCTCCCAAAAACAACGACGATGACTGAGGCAAAAACTCCCCTATACTGGTAGCGGCTGGCACCCGGTGAAGGCGCCTGACCTGCTCTCAGCGAAAATCTCCTCCCCATCTGGAGCTTTATAATTGACTGACCGGTCGGTCTATGCAAGAGATTTTTTATCGTCGCCATTGGGAAAGGCGGCAGGGAGGTAAAATGTCAGATTCCGACACGATCCTGTCGGCGCTTGCCGATGGCGTTCTCGCGCTTACACTCAATCGCCCGGACAAACTCAATTCCTTCAATGAGGAAATGCACGTTGCGCTGCGCACCGAATTCGAGCGGGCCCATGCCGACGATGAGGTTCGCGCTGTTCTGCTAACCGGTGCGGGAAGAGGCTTCTGCGCGGGACAGGATTTAGGCGACCGCGACCCGAGCAAGGGCGTACCGGATCTCGGTCATACGATCGAAACATATTACAATCCGCTTTTGCGCCTCATCCGCAGCCTTGAGAAGCCGGTCATATGCGCCGTCAACGGGGTGGCCGCAGGCGCTGGCGCCAACATTGCGCTGGCCTGCGATATTACCCTCGCCGCACGGTCTGCACGCTTCATTCAATCTTTCTCGAAAATCGGCCTCGTGCCGGACTCCGGCGGAACATGGAGTTTGCCTCGGTTGATCGGCGAAGCGCGCGCAAAGGCACTGACCTTGACCGCAGAGCCACTCAGCGCGGAACGCGCTGCGGAATGGGGCCTCATCTGGAGTGTCGTGGATGACGACAAGCTTTTGGATGAGGCGTACAATCTTGCGGCGAAGCTTGCCGCCGGGCCGACGCGCGGTTTGGGAATGACCAAACGCGCCATCCAGGCCGCTGCAACGAATTCACTGGATCAACAGCTCGATCTCGAGCGCGACCTCCAGCGGGAAGCGGGCCGAAGCGCAGATTATGCCGAAGGCGTTGCCGCATTTCTCCAGAAGCGCAAACCGGAATTCAAGGGAAAATGAGCGTGTCGAATCTTTCCCCTCAAGCCCTTGCCGAAGCCTGCGCCAAAGCCATGTGGGACGAAGATAATGCCAGCCGTCATCTTGGCATGGAAATCATCTCCGTTGCCCCGGGCAAGGCAGCCATAACCATGACCATTACCGAAAACATGACCAATGGTGTCGGCACCTGCCATGGCGGCTACATGTTCACGCTGGCGGATTCCGCCTTCGCATTTGCCTGCAACACCTACAACCAGCGAACCGTCGCGCAGCATTGTTCAGTGACCTTCATCGCTCCCGCCTTGAAGGGCGACAGGCTGACGGCCACGGCTCATGAGGTTCTGCGACAGGGACGCAGCGGGATTTATGACATCCGTATCACCAATCAGGAGGGCGAGCAGATCGCGGAATTTCGCGGCCACTCGCGAACAATAAAGGGCACGCACCTGCCGGAGTGAGCAGGCGCGATACTACCCATTCGTATACTTGGAGGAGACAAGCATATGGAAGACCTTTCCCCCCGTCCGGGAGATCTGGAAGCGATAGAGACGGCATCGCGCGACGAAATTTCCGCGCTCCAGCTCAAGCGCATGAAGTGGTCTTTGAACCACGCATACGAAAACTCACCTTTTTATCGCCAGCGCTTCGAACAGGCTGGCATTCATCCATCTGATTTGAAGACCTTATCCGATCTGGCAAAATTTCCCTTCACCACGAAAAAAGATCTTCGCGATACCTACCCCTTCGGCATGTTCGCGGTGCCGCGCGAGAAACTCGCCCGTATCCATGCGTCCTCCGGCACCACAGGCAAACCGACGGTCGTCGGATATACGAAGAACGATATCGATACCTGGGCAACCGTGGTAGCCCGCTCGATCCGCGCATCGGGCGGTCGCCCCGGCGATATCGTGCATGTCGCCTATGGATACGGCCTGTTCACCGGCGGTCTAGGCGCACATTATGGTGCGGAGAAACTGGGCTGTACGGTCGTGCCGATTTCCGGTGGCATGACTGAGCGGCAAGTCACGTTGATGATGGATTTCAAGCCGCGGATCATCATGGTCACGCCTTCCTATATGCTCTCCATCCTCGATGAATTCCGCAAGCACGGCATCGATCCTCGGGAAAGCTCTCTGGCTGTCGGAATTTTTGGGGCCGAGCCCTGGACGAACGCCATGCGCGCCGAAATCGAGCAGGCTTTCGACATGCATGCTGTCGATATCTATGGCCTGTCCGAGGTCATGGGCCCCGGTGTTGCCAATGAATGTGTTGAAACGAAAGACGGACTGCACATCTGGGAGGATCATTTCTATCCCGAGATCATTCATCCCGAAACCGGGGAAGTGCTGCCGGATGGGGAGATCGGCGAGTTGGTGATCACCACGCTGACCAAGGAAGGATTGCCCATCATCCGGTATCGCACGCGTGATCTGACACGTCTGCTTCCCGGCACCGCCCGCTCCATGCGCCGCGTGGAAAAGGTGACGGGGCGTTCGGATGACATGATGATATTGCGGGGCGTGAACGTCTTTCCGACGCAGATCGAGGAACAAATATTGAAATGTCGCGGTTTGGCACCGCATTTCCAGATCGAACTCACGCGCGCGGGACGTATGGATGACATGACGGTTCACGTTGAGTGCACGCCGGATGCCGCGCATGAAACTGCGCGTGCCGGTTCGATCAAGGAACTTGCGCATCACATCAAGAGCATCGTCGGGGTCTCCACGAAAATTGCAGTCCACGAGCCGGGTGGCATTATCCGTTCGGAGGGCAAAGCGAAGCGCGTGGTGGATAATCGACCGAAAGAATGAAACGCCGGGATAGCACGGCGCAGGCTTTACTGTGTATAGGGAGGGTAACCACCCTCCCCGTCGCAAATCCAGGCACACATCAGCAGAGCAGGAACCATGGCACGCACGCGCGCAGTTGATTTCGAGGAAAAACAGCGTGGTCTTCTATCAAACGCTGCGGCAGTGTTTGCGGAGATGGGCATGGAGAAAGCCTCCATGTCGATGATCGCCTCGCATAGCGGTGTCTCGAAAGCGCTTCTCTACCATTATTATCCGAGCAAGGACGCGTTGATCTTCGATATCGTGCGCACGCATCTGACGGAATTGAGCGGCGCAATAGAGACCGCCGACCGGACAGACGTGTCGCCGCAGGACCGTCTGCGCCTGCTGGTGAAAGCGGTTCTGAAAAACTACGAAGGCCGCGATAATGAGCATAAGGTTCAGCTCAATGGCACCAATGCTCTATCGGCAGAGCAACTTGCCGAATTGCGAGCCATCGAGCGTCAAATTGTAAAGCGTTTTTCCAATGTCATCCGGGACATCAACCCTGATCTCGACAAGGATCGCCCCCTCCTGATGCCCGTTACGATGTCGCTCTTCGGCATGATGAACTGGGTCTATATGTGGTTTCGCCCCGATGGCCCGATTACGAGAGACCAATATGCGGAAATTGCAACGACGTTGATCCTCGAAGGGGTCAAGGCCGTACACTAATGCATGCTTCAGGCGCCACAAGTCAGCCTTCCAGCTTCAGCCGCTCCAGAATAAGCGGATCATATTCCGGGGCCTTGATCCGGCGTCGGTCGGGCTCGATTGCCGTCAGCGGCTCCACCGGCTTCAGCTTGTCTTTCGCTTCCAGCGCCAGCCTTTGATAAACGCCTGTCCCCTCACGCTTCCACTTGATTTCTTCGGCGGAAAGTTCGCGGATGACCCGTGCAGGTGATCCCACCGCCAGACTATTGGCCGGAATTTCGGCCCCCGCCTTGACGAAGGCCATCGCGGCGACGATCGCGTTTTCACCGATCACGGCCTGATCCATCACCACCGCGTTCATGCCGATCATGGCGTTGCGACCGATGTGACAACCATGCAGCACCGCGCCATGGCCGATATGGCCATCCTCTTCGATGATGACCTCGAGATTGGGAAAACTGTGTACGACACAGGTCTCCTGTACATTCGATCCTCGTTCCAGAACGATGCGTCCGAAATCCCCGCGCAGCACCGCACCGGGCCCGACGTAGCAGGCGGGCCCGATGATCACGTCACCTATAATCACTGCCGCGGGATGCACGAATGCATCGGGATGAATGACCGGCACGACATCGTCATACGCATATATCTGGCGCATAGCCGTCAGCTCCAGCTTTTGGCGACCATGGTCAGAACATCATATTGTGCAACCGTGGCACCCGTCTGGTTGGTGACGTTGCAATCCCATCTCACCTCTCCATGATCCGCGTTGATGCGTGGATTGATTTCCTTGCAGGTCAACTGCACCTTCAGTGCATCTCCGGGGTTGACCGGCGTGAGGAAGCGAAGATTGTCCACGCCGTAATTGGCAAGAACCGGACCGGGCGCCGGATCGACGAACAGGCCTGCGGCAAAGGAGACGATGAGGTAACCGTGCGCGACACGACCCTCGAAGAACGGATTTGCCTTGGCAGCTTCCTCGTCCATATGGGCGTAAAATGTGTCTCCGGTGAAACCGGCAAAATGCTCGATGTCTTCCAGCGTTACAGTGCGAGATTCGGTCAGCAGCTGATCGCCGATCTTCAGCTCGGCGAGCGATTTGCGGAAAGGATGCCGGTCCGAATGCACGGCTTCAGCCCCTTGCATCCATCGGCCTGTGACAGCAGACAGCATCGTCGGCGCGCCCTGAATCGCAGTGCGTTGCATGTAGTGTTTGACGCCACGGATGCCACCCAGCTCTTCACCACCGCCTGCACGCCCCGGCCCACCATGAACCAGACCCGGCAAAGGCGAGCCGTGCCCCGTAGACGATCTGGCGCTGGCTCGATTTCCGATCATGACACGACCATGAAAGGGTGCGAGACCCAAAACGACGTCTTCCGCAAAGGCTGGATCGTTGGTGAAAACGGAAGCGACGAGACTTCCCTTGCCGCGATAAGCGAGATGAACAGCCTCTTGCGCAGTATCGTAAGGCATGACGGTGCTGACCGGGCCGAAAGCCTCGACATCATGGATGGCAGACGCCGAAGCAGGCTTGTCGCAGTAAAGCAGAACAGGATCGAGAAACGCACCGGCCTCGACATCGCCTGACTGGATATTGGGGCTGTCGGGATTGCCCGCCACGATTTCCGCATCCACTGAAAGATCGCGAATTCGGGCTCGCACCTCCTCACGCTGATCGAGACTCGCAAGCGGACCCATGCGAACGGCCTCATCAGCGACATTGCCGACGACCGTCTGCCCCAGACGAGCGCGCAGGCTGTCGATGAGCGCCTCACTGTAAGATCGCGGCGCAATGACACGGCGTATCGCCGTGCATTTCTGCCCGGCCTTCACCGTCATCTCGCGCGCCACCTCTTTCACGAAGAGATCAAATTCCGGCGTTCCCGGCGCGGCATCGAGACCGAGCACAGCGGCATTGAGACTATCCGCCTCCATGGTGAAGCGCACCGAATTCTGCACGATTGCCTTATGCGTCTTGAGGCGCTGACCGGTCGAGGCAGAACCGGTAAACGTCACCGCATCCTGTCCCTCGACATGATCGAGCAGATCGCCCACCGATCCACAGACGAGTTGCAACGCGCCATCGGGCAGTATTCCCGTTTCGATGATACGACGAACCATGAGTTCGGTCAGATAGGCTGTTTGACTTGCGGGTTTGACGATGGCTGGGACCCCCGCCAGCAATGTCGGAGCAAGTTTCTCCAGCATGCCCCAGCACGGGAAATTGAACGCATTGATATGGACGGCTACTCCCTGCAGAGGGCTTAGAATGTGCTGCGCGGAGAAGGTGTTGTCCTTGGACAGCAGTTCCACGTCACCATCCAGCAGTACCCGCGTGTTGGGCAGTTCGCGCCGCCCCTTGGAGGCGTAGGAAAGCAGGGTGCCGATACCGCCCTCGATATCCACCCAGCTGTCGGCGCGGGTAGCGCCGGTGGCGGTGGAAAGCGCGTAGAACTCTTCCTTGCGGTCCATCAGGGCCAGACCGAGAGCCTTCAGCATCGCGGCCCGCTCATGGAAAGACATGCGGCGCAGCGCGGGGCCGCCCTTTTCGCGCCCATAGGTCAGGATCGCCTTGAAATCTATGCCGGTGGAATCGATGAACGCAACGTGGGCTCCGGTCGATGCATCGAGCAAAGGCACGCCTTCTTTAGCACCGACGACCCATTGGCCAGCAACATAGCTTTCAAGCCGGCGGGGCCGGTTTGCCATGATGTTCATTTCTGTTCCTTTCAAATCGATCCAGCGGAAAGCAAATCAAGAGCTTTGACCGTCACTGAGGGAGGGCGGCATCGTTGTTTGGCTATTGCCGAAAGTCCGCCGCTACTGGTCGTAGCTGACAACGATACGATCGGTTAACGGGTAGCACTGACAGGACAGGACGTATCCCTGACGAACCTCGTAATCCTCCAATGCGTGGTTGACCTCCATCTCCACCTCACCTTCGAGAACACGGGCCCGACACGTGGAGCAGACACCGGCTTTGCAGGCATAGGGAACGTCCAACGCGTTCTCCAGCGCAGCATCCAGCAGGCTTTGTCCCTGTTTCGGAAAGGTGAATGTCCGTGTCGCACCGTCCAGCGTGACGGTTGCCTGACAGTTACGCACCTGATCCGCCGCCATCGCTGCCGCGGCTGCGCGCCGCGCGCGCCCTGGTTGGGAGGAGGCAAAAAGTTCGAACTTGATCTGGTCTTCGCGAAGCCCATGCTCCCGCAGCGCCGCAGCGATGGCCAGCATCATCGGCTCTGGGCCGCAAATGAAGGCGGTGGCGATGGACCGGATGTCTATCCAGTTTTTAAACAGCGCCGCGCATTTTTCGCCATCGATACGGCCCGTGAACAGATCGATCTCCTGCGCCTCGCTTTCCAGAATATGCAGAACGGAAAACCGCCCGAGATAGAGGTTCTTGATATCCTCCAGCTCTTCGCGGAACATGATGGAGTTGATCTGGCGGTTGGCGTAAACCAGCGTAAAGCGCGCCTTCGGCTCCCGGGCCAACACCGTCTTGATAATGGAAAGCACCGGCGTAATTCCGCTGCCTCCGGCAAAGCCGAGATAATGCTTGGCAATATCTGGCTCCAGCGCGGTGAAAAATGCCCCCATGGGCGGCATGGCTTCCAACATATCGCCGGGCTTCAGACTTTCGTTGATCCAGCTGGAAAAACAGCCGCCATCCACGCGCTTGATGCCGACCTTCAGGACACCTTCATTCTTGCCCGCACAAATGGAGTAGGAACGGCGAAGCTCCTCGTCTCCGAACATGCGGCGGAATGTGAGATATTGACCCTGCGTGAAATCGAAGATCGCGCGATCCTCTTCGGATGGCTGTAATGTCACGACAACGGCATCGCGTGTTTCGCGTCTAACGTCGGTGACGGTCAGTGGATGAAAACGTGCCATGGGCGGACCCTTTTCCTATGGATCAAATGCACTTGAAATAATCGAACGGCTCCAGACAGTCGGTGCACCGATAGCTCGCCTTGCAGGGCGTCGAGCCGAACTGGCTGATCTTTTCGGTGTTCGCCGATCCGCATCGCGGACAGACGATGGTCAGATTTGAACGTCCCGAGAGCCGGTCTATGCGCTTCATCAGCAAACCGTCCGCCGCCGTTCCATCGACCGGCGGGGCGATACCGTAGGCCTTCAGCTTTTCGCGCCCCTCGGCGCTGATCCAGTCCGTCGTCCAGACAGGTGAAAGCTGACGCTCCAGCCTGACCTTGCTGACACCTCGCTCATTCAGCGCAGCCTCGATATCGAGATTTATGACAGCGGTGGCTGGACAGCCCGAATAGGTCGGCGTTACCGTCACCACCAGCATGTCATCCTGCCATCGCGCATCCCTGATAATGCCGAGATCCGTAAGGGAGATGACCGGTATCTCCGGGTCCGGCACCTGAGCCAGCCAGTGCCATACCTGATCCAGCGAGGGGCGTGGAGCCGCGTTCATAACCGCCGCCTACCAGCTTGCGCCCGGATAGGCGCGCTGCAAAAACTGCATCTCGGTCAGAATGTAGCCAAGATGCTCCGTGTGTACGCCACGCCGTCCACCCTTATGCATATAGCCATCATCGGGCTTCTTCAGCAGACCTTCCATCAACGTCTCGGCAACGAGCGCATTCCACCCTTCTTTCAGGCTCTCGGGCTGCGGGATGACGCCAGCCTCGACCAGCTTTTCGTCATGCGTATCGCTCATGAACATTTCACCCGTGAAGGGCCAGAGTTCATCCAAGGCCTCCTGCATGCGGCGGTGGCTTTCCGCCGAACCATCACCCAGCCGGATGACAAGATCGCTGCTGCGCTCCAGATGGTAAGACACTTCCTTGAACGCCTTCTCGGCGATCTCGCGGATGCGCTGATCCGATGAGCCTTTCAGCGATTTCAGAAGCAGATAATGCCAGGCATCGAACAGGAATTGGCGCATCAAGGTGCGGCCATAATCACCATTCGGACGTTCGACCAGAAGAATATTGCGGAAATCATAGCCATCTCGCAGATAGGCAAGATCATCCGCTGATCGACCTTTGCCCTCGACCTCGCCTGCCAGACCAAGCCAAAGCTTCGTCTGGCCGATCAGATCGAGTGCCGTATTCGCAAGCGCGATATCCTCTTCCAGTGCTGGCGCATGCCCGCACCATTCGGACACGCGGTGCCCGAGGATGAGCGCGTTATCGCCGATGCGCAGAAGAAATTCGAAAAGCGCATCGTCACGAACGGTGGGATCGATTGCGGCGCCCGACATCACATGTGCCCCACTTCATCGGGAATATCGAAGAAAGTCGGATGACGATAAACCTTGGAATTCGACGGATCGAACAGCGGCCCCTTCTCCGAGGGTGCGCTGGCAGTGATATCGGCAGACTTCACCACCCAGATGCTCACCCCCTCGTTACGCCGGGTATAAACATCGCGGGCATTATTGATCGCCATCTCCGCATCCGGCGCATGCAGGCTTCCAACATGGCGGTGATTGAGACCATGCTGGCCCCGGATGAAGACTTCCCAAAGCGGCCATTCACTCGACATCATGCTCTCTCCCTTATTCAGCCGCGATCCGGGCAGCTGCCCTGCGCTCCGCTGCCTTTTCGGCATGCGCAGTCAAACCGTCCCGGAACCATGCGCCATTCTCCCAGGCCGTTTTGCGCGCGTTCAGGCGCTCGACATTGCACGGGCCATTGCCTGCAATTACATTGAAGAACTCTTCCCAATCCGGCTCGCCGAAATCGTAACCGCCTTTTTCCTCGTTCCATTTGAGATCTGGGTCCGGCACGGTCAGCCCGAGATATTTGGCTTGAGGAACCGTTTGATCGACGAATTTCTGTCGCAGCTCGTCGTTCGAATTCTGCTTGATCTTCCAGGCCATCGATTGCGCGGAGTGAACGGAAGCATCGTCAGAAGGACCGAACATCATCAGGGATGGCCACCACCAGCGGTTCAGCGCATCCTGAACCATGGCCTTTTGCGCAGGCGTACCCTTCACCATGCGCATCAATGCATCGTAGCCCTGACGCTGATGGAAGCTTTCCTCCTTGCAGATACGCACCATGGCACGGGCATAAGGCCCGTAGGAACAGCGCTGTAAAGGCACCTGATTCATGATGGCCGCACCGTCGACCAGCCATCCGATCGCTCCGATATCGGCCCATGTCAGCGTCGGATAGTTGAAGATCGAGGAGTATTTCGCTTTGCCGGAATGAAGCTGTTCATACATCTGGTCACGGGTGATGCCGAGCGTTTCCGCTGCACAGTAGAGATAGAGGCCGTGGCCTGCCTCATCCTGCACCTTGGCAAGAAGGATAGCCTTTCGTTCCAGAGTCGGCGCACGGGTAATCCAGTTTCCCTCGGGAAGCTGGCCAACGATCTCCGAATGCGCATGCTGGCTGATCTGACGCACCAGAGTTTTGCGGTAACCCTCCGGCATCCACTCCTTCGGCTCGATCTTTTGCCCGGCGTCGATCCGCTCTTGAAAAGCCCGGTCCTGCGGCTCCATCTCGCTGAGAGATTGAACACGGGTGGCATCCGTTTTCACCATCTGCGCATACATGATCTTTCCTCCTGCTGACGCGTCAAACGCGTTCGAGAATGATGGCAATGCCCTGACCGACGCCTACGCACATGGTGCAGAGCGCATAGCGTCCACCTTGGCGCTGAAGCTGGTAGGCGGCTGTCATCACAAGTCTTGCGCCGCTCATTCCCAGCGGATGGCCAAGAGCGATTGTGCCTCCATTGGGGTTCACATGCTCCGCATCATCTGGAAGGCCAAGCTGTCTCAAAACCGCGAGTGCCTGAGCAGAAAATGCTTCGTTGAGCTCGATCACATCCATCTGTTCGAGCGACAGACCTGCACGCTCGAGAACACGATGCACCGCCGGAACCGGGCCAATGCCCATGACCCTGGGCTCGACCCCTGCGGCGGCCATGGCCACGACCCGCGCCTTCGGCGTCAGCCCTTGAGCCTTCGCCATCGCTTCGCTTGCGACGATCAACGCGCCCGCGCCATCATTCACACCAGACGCATTACCCGCAGTTACCGAAAAATCTGGACCGTTCACGCCCTTGAGCTTCGACAATTGCTCTATGGTCGTTCCGGGACGCGGATGATCATCGGTATCGACAACAAGCGGCTCACCCTTCTTTTGAGGCACATGAACCGCCACGATTTCTTCGGCGAAGATACCGGCAGCATTCGCAGCCGCCCAACGGGACTGGCTGCGCACAGCATAGGCATCCTGATCCTCGCGACTTACGGCAAAATCTGCAGCGACATTATCCGCCGTCTGCGGCATGGAATCAACGCCGAACGCGTTCTTCATCTTCGGATTGACAAACCGCCAACCAATCGTCGTATCGTAAATCGCGTTCGAACGAGAGAACGCGCTTTCGGCCTTGGGCATCACGAATGGCGCGCGGCTCATGCTTTCCACACCGCCTGCAATCACGAAATCGCAGTCACCGGATCGTATGGAGCGGGCAGCCATGCCTATGGCATCCATGCCGGAGCCGCACAGCCGGTTGATCGTCGTCGCAGGAATGGAAACCGGCAGGCCGGACAGCAAAACCGCCATGCGACCGACATTGCGATTATCTTCACCGGCCTGATTGGCACATCCATAGATGACATCGTCCACCTTGGACCAGTCGACCGAAGGGTTACGGTCGATGAGCGCGCTCACAGGCAAAGCCGCAAGATCATCGGCACGAATGGAAGACAGAGGTCCGCCATATCGACCAATGGGCGTGCGCACGGCATCGCAGATAAAGGCTTCGTACACGCGGCTCCTCCCTTGGTACTTAGCTTGGCCGGGACGAACATCTCATATCGCCGACCGATCGGTTAATTAATAACTCCAAAAGCATCACAAATCAACAATGATTTTATAAAATTTTGTGACGCTTTCAGGCGCAGCTTTTCTCTGGCGGCGACGCGTTTTCAACTGTCAGCCAAGAACGTGTGCGAGAGAGGTCAAACGGGCTCGTGTGGCAGCATTCGCTTCTTCCAACGCGCCATCCACGCTTATAAATTGATCGGCGACATACAAATCCGCCTTCAGCGAAAGTTGGCAATAGAGCCTGGCGAAGAGGAGCCGCGCTTGCCCTCCCGGCCAGTCTTCGGGCAGCCCCGCCTCCGGCAGCCGTGGGTCGCGAAGCATGACCATCCGAAACTGGTGCACCAGCAGAAGCCGGGCAATAAGGCTCTGCGACGTACTCAGCGAACCCCCGCGCTCGATATAATTTGAAATAAGCCCGAAACGGGTGAGAAAGCCGCGATAGGCATCAGCATGCGGGGTGAGGTTCCAATGGTCGGCAACGAAGGCGCGAAGACCTCCCTCACCTGCCGCAAGCTCTGCATGAAACACCACCGCCGACGGCTTCATTGCTGGTGCAGCGCGGGGCCCAACCGCAAGGCGCGGTCCGAGCCGGGCATAGCCAGCGCGCTCCAGAACGAACATCGCTTCATCGGCATCATCGCCGCTCGGCTGAACAAAATTCCAGCTCACTTCCTCAGGCGGCCCAAACAGCAATCGCGCCGCTATCGCGAATTCGGTACGGGCGAGCTTGGTAAGCCGATAAAAACTACGCCGTCCCTCTCTCTCCCCAACCAGCTGCTCTGCCGCCACGAGCCGCGAGACAGCCGTGCGAACCAGCGTTTCACTGATGCCCACCATAGCGCAGGTCTCGATCAGATTTCCCATCCAGACAACACCGCCCCGAGGCTCGATCACGTCGCCATAAATGGTAACGATAAAACCCGCCGCCTTCAGCGGATTTCCATCAAGAAGCGTGCTGATGAGTTCGCCAGCCTGTAAACCTCCTGCCCCTCGCACTAAACCCAACCCGCACGTTTGAACCGATAATAAAGAAGGCCACATAAAACGACGATGACGGCGAGGACTATGTAGTATCCGTACTCGGTCTTCAGCTCCGGCATGTTCTCGAAGTTCATGCCATATATGCCGGCGATGGCTGTCGGCACTGCCAGGATTGCGGCCCAGGCGGCGAGCTGGCGGGTTATCGCGCCTTGCCGCTGCTGTTCCAGAAGGTTTGCGGCCTCGAAGACGGAGGTCACGATGTCGCGCAGCCCGATGACCATGTTTTCGACCCGGCGGACATGATCGTACACGTCCTTGAAGAAAGGCCTGGCGTTGTCATCGACGCAGGGTAGTTCGAGGTGGGCGAGCTTGCTCGCAACTTCCGCCATCGGACCGATCACCCTCTGAAACTTGATCACCTGCCTGCGCATCCGGAAGATCCTGCGAATCTGCTCCGGTTCCAGAAAGGAAATCAGAACGTGTTTTTCGATTTCCAGCACCCGGTCTTCTATCGTTTCGACCAAGGGAAGATAACCGTCCACGATAAAATCGAGTATGCCGTGGAGAACATAGTCCGGTCCATGCGAAAGGAGTTGGGGCGCCTGCTCAAGCTGCTCGCGTAAT
This sequence comes from Agrobacterium larrymoorei, assembly GCF_005145045.1. Taxonomy (NCBI): domain Bacteria; kingdom Pseudomonadati; phylum Pseudomonadota; class Alphaproteobacteria; order Hyphomicrobiales; family Rhizobiaceae; genus Agrobacterium; species Agrobacterium larrymoorei. The sequence continues at coordinate 1,295,524 of NZ_CP039692.1, read as the reverse complement.
TTCTCGTGCGATCGTGCAGACCCATGCCGCACCGTGATGACATGGCGCAGGCCGACGAAAATACAGGTCTCGCCATAGGCGATCCTGTCGTTTTCCAGATAGGCAGTCTTTGCCACGACGAACAACTGGTCGCCGTAAATATCGACTTTAGGCACCTGCCGTCCATTCAATGCGTCCTCGACGGACAGAGAATGAAGCCCGAACATAGCCTTCAGAGATGCCATTTCCTCCGGGGTCGGATCGGTCAGCCCGATCCAGGCGAAGTCGCCTGCGTTTGTTTCAAAGGGCTGAGAGGAGAGTGCAACCTCACCGGCGCGCTTGCCGTTGCGATAAAGATAGGATGCGACGACTGTCATCTTTTTCCGTTTATGCTCTGAGAGAATGGGCGATACACGCGACGTTGCGCAGAAGGTAGCGATTTAAGAAAGAGTGGTGAAGTTGGAAAATCGGATTACTGAAATCTGAGCACTGAAGAAACTGGGATTACCGCGATCAGATGTCCGTCCGCGCGCACGACTTCGAAACTGCTGTCGCTGATCACGTCACCCATCAGGATTTTTTCGGCAAGCGTCTCCCGCGCAGCCTGAACTGCCTCTCGTACCGCCTGATCGTCTCCTTGCAGCACCGCGCCTTCAAGATCGACAGAGAGGGTGCCTGCATCCCGGACGTGGAAGTAGTACCTTGGCATTTCACATTCCGATTTTGTTTCCCGTGTCTTTTCGTCCAGCAACGGAACGAGGGAGCACTTTGTTCCCAAGCGTACAAACGCTTCGGCCCCCGGTATCCAAAATATGCCTAAAATAAAAAAAGGCCCCTTGCCGGGGCCTCTTTACGGAGTGTCGAACCATTATGCGCGGTCGACGAAATTCTTCACTTTTTCCTTGGCTTCGCCTTTGGTCTGCTGTGCGTGGCCCTTGGCCTCCTGCGCTGCACCCTTGGCTTCCATCTCGCGGTTGTTGGTCGCGTCCCCTACGGACTGACGTGCTTCGCCTGCCAGCTCGTTGGCCTTGCCTTTAACCTTGTCCATGGTGCTACCCATTGTCGTTCTCCTTGGTTAGAGCGGTATTGCTCAGGTGGAGAGACAACGATCCGATTCCTGTATTGGTTCCTTATAGAGAAAAGCCTTGTAAAACCGAAAATTGAGCCTATATTCAACCCATCGACCATTGCTTGTGACGTCGGTCCAGAGCTTTAGCTCCCGTCGGATTTCCTCTCAAAACATCGATCTAATCCCGCAAGGTATCTCGGGAACAACCACGATTGCTATGAAAGGAAATCGTTATGAACACTGGAACTGTTAAGTGGTTCAACGCCACCAAGGGCTTCGGCTTTATTGCACCTGACAACGGTAGCACGGACGTTTTCGTCCATATTTCTGCTGTTGAGCGCGCTGGCATGCGTTCGCTCACGGACGGTCAGAAGGTCACCTTCGACATCGTTCAGGACCGCAGGTCTGGCAAGAACTCCGCCGATAATCTTCAGGCGGCTTAAATTGTTTCTCACCTTTGCTGACCACGGATGGACTGGCAGCACAGGGCGAGAGACTGAAGAAAGGTCGGGCTCACTCGCTCGGCCTTTTGTTTTTATGGCGTTGGGAAAACCCTGACGCCTGACAAAGATAGAGATACGGGCGTTTTTGACGGCCCCGGAATTCGACTTGAACTTCACCGGAGCATCACGTCGAAAAGCCCAATCGAACCCTATCTCATCTCATAAAAAAGCGGCGACTGGCCGCATAAGGAGACGTTTTGCAGGTACTCGTTAGAGACAACAATGTCGAACAAGCCCTCCGCGTTCTGAAAAAGAAAATGCAGCGCGAAGGCCTCTTCCGCGAAATGCGGGCACGCCAATCCTATGAAAAGCCGTCCCAAAAGCGTGTTCGCGAAGAAGCGGAAGCCGTTCGTCGCCACCGGAAGCTCGCCAAGAAAAAGATGCAGCGTGAAGGCTTGCTGCCGGGACCGAAGAAAGTCGCCCGCACCCGCTGACGACCATCAAACCGAAAGGATTTCAACATGACCGCTACGAAAGAAGAATTCTTCAAGCCGGGCAAGATGAGTCCAAGGGAGAAGGCATCTGCCACGGACGAGGCTTCAGCACAGATTATTGCAGCAGAAACCGCCCAGCGCCTGAAGAAAACGGAGCGCCTGCGCGAGGCGCGCCTGGCCCGTGAGGCCGAGACAGTCATCATTCCACCGCCAAACGCGCCGAAGAAGCGAGGCAAAGCCTCCGTCAACGGCTGAAAGGGGCGGCGGCTGGCGAAGGCTTCAACGCCCTGAATTAAGCGAGTGTAAGTTCTCGTATAGAGCCGACGAGCTTTTCATAATCATATGGCTTCGGCATGAATGGCACGCCGCGCGGCAGGTCTCTCGATGCGGGAGACATGCGGCCAGACGTGACGATGATCTTGATCGGAGGCCATCTGTCGCGGACGAAACCTGCCAACTTCACGCCGTCCATCGAGCCCGGCATATCTATGTCCGTAAAGATCAGGGAGATTTCCGGGTGGTCATGCATGAGTGAAAGCGCCTCGCCGGCAGATGCGGCCTCAAACACCTTATAGCCTTCCATCTCCAGCGCATCGACTGTCGTGCAGCGGATGAGCGGCTCGTCTTCCACCACGAGAACGGATAGGGAGCTGAGAGATTGCACGGGGTGTTCCACGTTGTTGCAAGAGAACTGGCTCTGCTGCAAGCCTTGGCGAGACCGGTGTTCGCGGCTGTTCAACGAACGTCCTCCGATATCGTTCCACGAAGCAGGCTCTAAGTTTCATCTATTTCGGAATTATTCGCTGGAAAAGAGCCAGTCGCGACCGGGCATTTCGTAAGGTGTAACCTTGACGCAAGCAATTTGGTTTTTCCACGTTGCACATTGCGTCCGACAATGTACAAAACATTTCAAATGTTTCGCTTTCGTGCGAAACTGGCGATTACAAATGAGGCCATCGTCTCACCAGGGAAGGACGAGAATGGCACCGCTCAATCAAACGCCTGCGCGCAAGACGCCTCTTGCCAGCCTCACGGAAGCGACATCCGCGATATCTCGCGCCCACAGCCTTGCAGATGTCATCGCAATGATCCGGGCCAGCGCGCGCACCCTTATCGGCTGCGAGGGCATTACGATCGTTCGCCGCGAAGGTGATCTTTGCCACTATGTCGAAGAAGATGCCATCGGCCCTCTCTGGAAAGGGCAGACCTTTCCCGAAGTCGCGTGCATCTCCGGATGGTCGATGATCAACAGGCAGACGGTCGTTGTTCCAGATATCTCCGTGGACGAGCGGATACCCCATGAGCTTTATGCCGAAACCTTCGTGCGCGCAGTGGCCATGAGCCCTATCAAAAAGGCCAGTCCCGTGGGCGCAATCGGTGCCTATTGGTCAAAGCCGTATGAGCCGACGCAGTGGGAAATCGAAACGCTCGATGCGCTTGCAGAAGCCGCGGCAACTGCCATCGAGCATATGGAATTCAATTCAGGACTGCGGCTGAGCGCCGCCGGGGTTGAAGAGCCTTCGGCGGATGAATTTCGACGCGATATCGATGTCATTGCCAGCATCGCCGCGGTTCCAACCATGCTGGACGTCGTTCTCCGATTGACAGGCATGGGGTTCGCAGCCATCGCACGCGTCACCGAAACAAGATGGATCACTTGCAGCGTGCTCGACCATGTGGGCTTTGGCCTGAAGCCGGGGGACGAGCTGCCGGTCGAAAGCACGCTTTGCAACGAAATCCGCGATCACCGGCAGATCGTCGTGTTCGATGACGCGGTAGCGGACGCCAAATATTGCGATCATCATACCCCACGTATCTACGGTCTGCGCGGCTACATCTCCATGCCGATCATTCTAAAGAACGGCTCTTTCTGGGGCACGCTATGTGCAATCGATGCCAATCCCGCGAATGTCAACAATCCACAGGTGATCGGCACGTTCAAGCTCTTCGCCGAACTGATCGCGCACCATCTCGACGCATTCGAACGCCTCGAGGCCGCACAGACCTCTCTTCAGCATGAGCGCGAGCTTTCCGAACTGCGGGAGCAGTTCATTGCCGTTCTCGGGCACGATCTCCGCAACCCGCTCGCTGCCCTCAATGCCGGAACGAACCGTCTCATCAAGGAAGGCTGGAGCGAACGGAGCCCTCTCGTTCTCAATCTCATGAAAGCGAGCATTTCCCGAATGGCGGGGCTGGTGGACAATGTGATGGACCTTGCCAGAGCCCGAATGGGCGGCGGCATCGCCCTTGCATTAGCCGATTGCGATCTTGCCGAAACCCTGGCGCATGTCGTCGAGGAAGTGAGGGTAGCGCACCCGGACCGCGACATTTCTGTCACCCTCAACCTTCAGGAACGAGTCTCGGTTGATGCGCCTCGGATCGCGCAAATGATATCCAACCTGCTGTCCAATGCCGTCATGCACGGCGATGCCTTGTTGCCGATCCAGGTCGAGGCCATGCTGAACAACGGCATACTGGAGATCGCCGTCAGGAACGGCGGAAGACCGATCCCACCGGAAATGATCGCGAAACTCTTCCTGCCATTCAAGCGCGGAGAAGACCGACCCGGCGTACAGGGTCTAGGCCTTGGTCTCTACATCGCCTCGCAGATTGCGCAGGCGCATGGTGGACGAATTGACGTTTGCTCGAGTGGGAACGAGACCTGCTTTACGTTCAAGATGTCGCCTGCAGCGTGATGAGCCACGAACACTGTCGCCTTGCCACGCGACATAGCTTTTCTGAGAAAAATGTTTCGCGAGCATCGCCAGAAATTGAATGGTCTTGGAACGCGAGTGGATTCCGTGAGTTCTCCTTGTCCTAACAACAGGAGAAAAATCATGGATCATAGCAATCATATCCGCCTCACCGCTGATGAACTGAGACCATCGGTACTCGGAGGAGCGACGGTATACGGAGCTGACGACCACAAGGTCGGCAAGGTTGACCATGTCCATGGTATCGGCACCAACAGCACGGTGATTATCGATGTCGGCGGCTTCTTGGGAATTGGCGCAAAGCCGGTCGCCGTCTCCATCTCTGATCTGGATTTCATGCGCGATGAAGATGGCGACGTTCACGCCGTGACGTCGTGGACGAAGGATCAGCTCAAAGAGATGCCTGAGCATCAGCACTGATCTTGAACCGACTTTGGAAAGGCAGGCTAACCCCCTGCCTTTTTCGCCACATCTACGACGGTGGCAAATATGTGCGTTCTCAGAAAATGCATTATTTCAACTGGTCGAGAAGCGTGGAAATCCGGTCCGAGGCAGGCAAATGCGGCGCGTGTTCCAGCTTGGATTTCTGACGATAGCTCGGGCTTGTCGAATACCAGTCGATCAGCGCAGAAGCCACTTCCTGCGCTCTTCCATCATTTTTATCGACACCGTTTTCTTCGCACCAGGCATCGAGAAATCGGTCGATCTCCTCGAGATCGTCTGATGAAAGCGGGATGGCTGAGTAGGATGAAGGATTTGTGTTCACGTCGCACCAAACAGATTTTATATATCCTGTAACTTCCAGAGAATTTATTTTGTTCCGTGCCTCGGTATGGTTGATGACAATCGACCAACCGATCCTGTGGCAACCATGGCTTGCCAGATCATCGACAACCAGAAATAAAAACGCTTCGATTGGTCGAAACTCCGTGTTGGGGAGGAACACTTATGAGCAAAGCTTTGACACTGGCACTCTCAGCGACGGCATCGCTGTTGGGATTCGCGCTTTCCGTCTCTGCGCAAAGCAAGGACTTCAATCTCACCTACCATGTCGAGCGAACACCAGAAGCCGCGCTCGATATCGAAACCTGCGGCGCGGTGGTGGAAAAGGCCGCTGCGAAGGTAGGCCTTGATGCGAATGTTCAGAGTTTTCCGGGACAGCTGGTTCTCGTCAGCGGCGGCAAGGAAGGGCGCGGTGTCTTTACCGTTCAATGTATCGCGGTCGAAAATATGACCGTCAGCGTGGTTCAGGGGATCGACTACCGCAACCAGAAAGGCGCGCTTGGTAAGTTTGCAGACAATGTCCAAACGGCCATAATGGCTGCGAAGAAGTAACGCGCAAGGAAGATAAGGCACCCCATGACGCCCACCATCGAGACGGTAAAAGCAGAAGAGACAGCACTGCATATCCCGACATTTCACTATGATTTTGCCTGGAAGCTGGGAAGCCTGATCCGGCAGAAAGCCGCCGAGCAACACCACCCTGTCGGCATCGAAATCCGGCATGCCAATGATGTGGTGTTTGCAACGCTTCTGCCTGGAGCGACCATCGATAATTTCGGCTGGACCAGACGCAAATGCGCCGTCGTCCATCGCTTCCATCGCAGTTCTCTCCGGGTCAGGCTTGAGGCAGAAGCCAAGGGTTACGATTTCAACGCCAAGTTCGGTCTTCCAGTCGCCGACTACGTCGCAAGCGGCGGCGGCTTTCCGCTGATATTGCGAGAAGGCACGCTGGTAGGCTCCGTCGCCGTCAGCGGCCTTCCCGATGTTCAGGATCACGCGCTGATCGTGGAGAGCCTGCGGGAACTGCTGGGCAATTGATGGGTGAAGGCTGGTCGACAGACCACCTTCACCACCCTCTCGAGCAAAAGAGCCGAGTTACGAGAACAACGTCAGAATGGTGTTTGAACTGGTATTTGCGATCTGCAAACTCTGGACGGCAAGCTGCTGCTGTGTCTGAAGCGCAGATAGCCGGGCGGACGCCTCTTCCATGTCCGTGTCAACCAACCGGCTGACGCTCTGGTCCATCACGTCGCCCATCTTCTGGGTGAAATCGAGCTGCCGCGTGAGACGTTGCTGGAGAGAGCCGATGGTGCTGGCGCTGTCTCTCGCATCGCTCAGCATGTGCTCCACGCCTTCCAGATATTCATCGACGGTAAACTGCCCGGAGGTGATATCGACTTCCGCAAGATCGAAGCGGAGGGTGAAAGGCGGGTTGGGGCGCAGAGCGCTCATATAAAAATCCGCCGCCTTGTTGCCGTAACCCGGATAGTCCGCCTGGTCGGGGAAGAAGGAAAGCTTGTTGCCGGATACGCTGATATCCAGCCCCGAACCGGAAGCGACATGCTCTATCACGGCCTTAAGGTCATCCGCGCTCGTAATGATGCCGTCGCTCGTTCCCAGGGCTGCATCCACGGCGGAACGGTCTATCGTATAGGTAGTGACAGGCGCATTATCGATGCTCAGATCGAAGGAGATTGTCGCATCGAGCATGACTTTGAACGGAGCCGAAAAGTACATCGCCGTCGATTCAAGCATGTTATCATGATTGATCAAAGACGAACTCGTCAGACCAAGCTGCATCTCTGTGGATGCTGGCGATGTCGCAATGTTTTCGATGTAGATACTCGAACCTTCGTGCGATGTCGTTTCCAGCGACTGGATTTCGTATCGTCGCGAATCCGTTAGATAGGACCGATACATATCGGCATAAGGGCTTGCACCGGCGTCCTGAAATGCCTGCGTGAATACCTTCCTTATATCGGATGCATTTTTGATCACGCCATCCGTCGTGCCGAGGGCGGTATCGATCACGCTCTTGTCGATTGTTATCGCAAAGGTATCACCTGCCGATACCGAGCTTCTGTCGACAACCAGATCGAAGGTCAGAAAATCGCCCGCAGCAAAGGTTTGAGGCCCAATGAAAAGATGGTCCTCGTGGCCTTCATGCCGATACGTGTCCGAATACATGCCGCCGACGGGCATGTAATAGTCCAGCGTATCCTTCTGAAGAATTCCGCCGCCTCCCGTATTGAGCATGGATGTTGTGCGTAAATCTATCGGCGCAAGCTTGACCCCAACGCTGTCGGAGGAATTGCGAATGAAAGCCGAGACGACGGTTTCGTCCAGCACGTCCACGTCACGAATATGAGCTGCCGCATCGGTCTTGAGCCAGTTGACGCCATTGAATGTCGAAGACTGGACGATTTGCTCGGCCTGCCTGTTCAATTGCGAAAGCTCACCCTGGATCTTGGCGGCATCCATGCTGGGGTCCTTGGCTGTCACAAGCTTCGCCTTGAACTCCGACAGAATATCGATGATCGAACTCGTTCCCTCATAAGCGACGTCGGCCTTCGCCTGCCCCACGCCCATGGCGTCCGCCGCACTCGCATTCGCCTTGTTGTCGGAGCGCATCGTGGTCGAGATAGACCAGTAAGTCACATCGTCAGAAGCACGTGCGACGCGCAGGCCAGAGCTTACCTGATCCTGCGTCTGCTGAAGACTGGACGTGAGCGAGCGCATGGTCTGCAAAGCAGACATGCTGGAGAGATTTGTGAGAATGCTTGTCATGGTCACTCCGTGAAGACAAAACGCCATTCCCCTGCGCCGTGTAACGGGCAGACGAAATAAGCCAGCGATGATGAGACATTTCACGGTTAACCACGGTGGGTGCCCGTAATCATCACGGGACCGTTGCCTTGAGCAAAATTCGCTCGCAGGCTGCCAATTCAGGATGCGACGCACGCAACTCAGAAGGGCATCATGATGCTTTCATGCCCTGCAATTGGTAAACGAAATGTTAATTTTCTGGTTAAATTCCAATGCAGATGGATCGTTAAAGTTTACGGATGGACGCCGCGACCAGATCGATCTCGGGGCCGAAACTATTGATCAAATTCTTGATATCCCGAGCCAGAAGTTCCCCCGAACTCAACTCTATTTCGATAGAGTTCCCGTGGAAAAACCGGGAGTAACGACATGTTTGATCCGTTGCCCCAGCGGGGAACTTAATGCGCTGTAGACGCTGTTCTTGTCCACCCTGCCGGATCGTTTCGATAAGGGATTTCCGAAACGAGTAATCATGAAGCGGCCCAACCTCTGCAATTATTCTCAGATGCGCCTTGCGGCTGGCTGTTACCGGGCGCAATTCTATCCATGCGATAAGCGGAAACCCGGCCCACCACCGTTCGCACCCGTCCCAGGAGTGACGATGCAGCTCCAGCTCGCGACGCCAGGCATTTGGCATGAAACTGAGAGAATTTTTCTTATGTTCGTGAATAGCGAACGCCGCTGCCTCAGACGCGTGATCCTGTCGGATCAAAGCCACTGCCTGCGTGAAATAGTCTACCGGCGGCTCCTTGCCGATCAGATCGAGAAGAGACTTATTTTTCTGATGGATAAGGTGGACGATACCTTCAATCTCAGCATGCTTACGGTTCAATATCGATTCCACTTATGCGCATTGCGTTCATGTCTTCAATCGATTGGATAAAGCCCTGTCGATTGATGGTCAATCAGCATGTGGTCATGAACATGACCATCGGGAAACTGAAACGGCGGCGACGCGGCACTCGCTTCTACCTTCAACCATAATGGATCGCGGCCCCACATAAAAAGAGCGCAGGCACAGCCTGCGCTCCGTTCTGCATATGACGAAACCCGTCAATTCGCCGGGCAATTCCCGCTCGAATTGCCGCTGGATGTCGTGCCCTGGCTACCGGGCGAACCGGGGGCGCAGTCGGTGTTGTTGGTGCTGCCGTTTGGGGTTTGCGAACCCGTACCTGTCGTGCCGTTCGTGCCGGTGCCATTTGCGCCCGGCGTGGTTGTCGTGCCGGAACCGGTGGTTCCGGTGCCGGTGCCGGATGTGCCGCCGGTTCCCGTGCCATCCGAACTGGAACCAGTGCCAGCGCCGCCAGTGCCCGAACCGCCAGAGCCACTACCTGCGCCCTGTGCCATTGCGAGCGATGCGAAGCTCAATGCGAAGACTGTTCCAACGAGAATCTTTTTCATCTGCTTTCCTCCAAGCGTTATTGTCGTTGCGAAGGTCGAACAACAGCGGGGAAAGGCTGTTCCAAAATATATCTTTTGATGGGCTCGGAACAAACTCTTCGCGCAACCATGGGAAAAAGGCCGTCCAATTGAAAAGGGCGCAGCCTGCGCTGCGCCCTTTCCCGATTTAAAATTATAGACTGCGATCAGACGAGGTCGAAACGGTCCGCGTTCATCACCTTGTTCCAGGCGGAAACGAAGTCCTTCACGAACTTGCCCTTGGCGTCGGCAGAGGCATAGACCTCAGCAAAGGCGCGCAGCTGGGAGTGCGAACCGAAGATGAGATCGACGCGGGTGCCGGTCCATTTCGCTTCGTTCGTCTTGCGGTCGCGGCCTTCATAAACGCCCTTCTCACCGGCAACGGGTGCCCATTGGGTGCCCATGTCCAGCAGGTTGACGAAGAAGTCGTTCGTCAGAACTTCCGGGCGGGCGGTGAAGACGCCATGCTGCGGCTTGCCGACATTGAGTACGCGCAGGCCACCCAGAAGTGCCGTCATTTCCGGCCCCGTCAGCGTCAGCAGATGGGCGCGGTCGACCAGCGCTTCTTCCGCCTTCATGAACTGATGGCGCTTGTCGTTGACGTAGTTGCGGAAGGCATCCGCGCGTGGCTCAAGTGCTGCGAAGGACGCGGCATCCGTCTGCTCCTGCGAGGCATCCGCGCGACCCGGCGTGAACGGCACGACGATATCCTGACCACCAGCCTTGGCGGCCTTTTCCACACCTGCGGCACCGGCCAGCACGATGAGATCGGCCAGCGAAACCTGCTTGCCGGCCGGCTGGGCCGCGTTGAAGTCACGCTGAACGCCTTCCAGAACGCCAAGAACCTTGGCAAGCTGTTCCGGCTGGTTGGCTTCCCAGTTCTTCTGCGGCTCCAGGCGAATGCGAGCACCATTGGCGCCGCCGCGCTTGTCGGAACCGCGGAAGGAGGATGCGGATGCCCATGCCGTGGATACCAGTTCCTGAACGGAAAGGCCGGTTGCCAGCACCTTCGCCTTCAGTTCGGCAATATCCTGATCATCGATCACGGGGTGTTCGACAGCCGGAATGACGTCCTGCCAGATTAGGTCTTCCGACGGCACTTCCTCTCCGAGGTAAAGCACCTTCGGGCCCATGTCGCGGTGGGTCAGCTTGAACCATGCGCGGGCGAAAGCATCGGCAAACTGATCCGGGTTTTCAAGGAAGCGACGCGAAATCTTCTCATATTCCGGGTCGAAACGCAGCGCGAGGTCCGACGTCAGCATGGTCGGCAGCTTCTTTTTCGAAGGGTCGAAGGCATCTGGAATGGATGCATCGGCGTTCTTCGCCACCCACTGCTTGGCACCGGCCGGGCTGGTGGTCAGTTCCCATTCGAAACCGAACAGGTTTTCGAAGAAGAAGTTGCTCCACTGGGTCGGCGTCTGCGTCCAGGTCACTTCCGGGCCGCCGGTAATGGCATCAACGCCAACGCCGGTGCCGAACTTGCTCTTCCAACCAAGACCCTGATCCTCGACATCGCCGCCTTCCGGCTCGACACCGATCAGCGATGGATCGCCTGCACCATGCGTCTTGCCGAAGGTGTGGCCACCGGCAATAAGGGCAACGGTTTCTTCGTCGTTCATCGCCATGCGGGCGAAAGTCTCGCGAATATCGCGGGCGCTTGCAATCGGGTCCGGGTTGCCATTCGGACCTTCCGGGTTGACGTAGATCAGACCCATCTGAACCGCGCCCAGCGGCTCGGAAAGCTGGCGTTCTCCGCTATAGCGTTCGTCGCCCAGCCATGTGCCTTCCGGGCCCCAGTAAAGCTCTTCCGGCTCCCACACATCGGCGCGGCCACCGGCAAAACCGAAGGTCTTGAAGCCCATGGATTCGAGAGCGACGTTGCCCGTCAGGATCATCAGGTCGGCCCAGGAAATCTTATTGCCGTATTTCTGCTTGATCGGCCACAAAAGGCGGCGGGCCTTGTCGAGGTTGGCGTTGTCCGGCCAGCTGTTGAGCGGCGCGAAACGCTGCTGGCCCATGCCTGCACCGCCGCGACCATCGGTAATGCGGTAGGTGCCGGCGCTGTGCCAGGCCATGCGGATGAAGAGACCGCCATAGTGGCCGAAGTCCGCTGGCCACCAGTCCTGCGAGTCCGTCATCAGCGCGTGAAGATCGTTCTTCACGGCCTGCAGGTCCAGCGACTGGAACGCCTCTGCGTAGTCGAAATCCTTGCCCATCGGGTCGGAAAGGCTGGAATGCTGGTGAAGTTTCTGGATATCCAGCTGTTCGGGCCACCAATCGCGATTGGATCTACCGCGCGGGGAGGAATGCGCGACGGGACACTTGCCTTCGCTTACATTGGGATTGTCCATGATTTTCTCCTGCTTTGCTTCTCGTCTACCAAGTCCGGGGAAGCTTGATTGCCAGGCATATCGGCCCGGCATGGTACCACGATAAAAACCTCGCAAAAGGCTTGAGAAATCACATGGCACTCCGCTCCCTCTGCCAAGAGTCTTAGCGAATGGATGTGATAGTTTTAAGTTGGATTTACTGATTGTCCCGATAGGAAATAGTTATCGCTTATATGCCGCTTGGCCTATCGTTTTGAAGGGCGCCCATTAACTTAAGCTAATATGAGCAAAATATTCTCTTTCTCCGCATCTTTTTGCATCTTTTTGCCGTTAAATGGCGCAGGCTTTGTGAGATGAGAAGCTATCCGAACACAGGGAAAGGAATACCAATGGGCTGGTTCAAGACAATCGCAACCACCGTCGCGTTGCATGCCGTCATGATCGCTCCTTCGTTTGCTGGCGAAAATCTGGATCAGATCAAGTCCGCAGGCGTCATCAAAATCGGCACCGAGGGCACCTATGCCCCCTTCACCTTTCATGATGCCAGCAACAAGCTCGTCGGTTTCGATGTGGAAATCGGCCAGGCCATTGCGCAGAAGCTTGGCGTGAAGGCCGAATTCATCGAAGGCAAATGGGATGGTCTGATCGCCGGTCTCGATTCCAAGCGCTATGATGCCGTCATCAATCAGGTGGGCATCACCGAGGCGCGCAAGCAGAAATATGCGTTTTCCGAGCCCTACATTGCCTCCAAGGCCGTGCTGATCGTCAGTGAGAAGAACACCGACATCAAGGGTTTTGAAGACCTGAAGGGCAAGAAGTCCGCGCAGTCGCTCACAAGCAACTTCGGCAAGCTTGCCACCGAAGCCGGCGCTGAACTCGTTGGCACGGATGGCTTCGACCAGTCCATCCAGCTCGTTCTGACCGGTCGCGCAGATGCCACCGTCAATGACAGCCTCTCCTTCCTCGATTTCAAGAAGAAGCAGCCGCAGGCCCCGGTCAAGATCGTGGCTGAAAAGCCGGATGCGGATTATTCGGGCATCATCGTTCGCAAGGGCGATGACGATCTGGTTGCGGCAATCAACAAGGCGCTGGAAGACATCAAGGCCGATGGCACCTACAAGAAAATCTCCGACACCTATTTCGGTCAGGATGTTTCCAAGTAACAGATGCCTTGCATCTGTTCTATCGAACTAAAATCCGCCATTAGTACAGGGGTCCGGCAAAACTGCCGGACTTCCTTTTTGTTTTGAGGGCTCCTTCGTGCCGCATTGGCTTCAATTGATGATGGATTCGCTGCCCACCCTTTTGTGGGCAGGTGTGAAATTCACGATCCCGCTGACACTGCTGTCTTTCGTCTTCGGCCTTGCGCTTGGGCTGGCGACGGCAGTCGCGCGGCTTTTTGCGCCAAAGCCGGTCTCGCTGATTGCCCGTTTCTATGTCTGGGTCATTCGCGGAACACCGCTTCTGGTCCAGCTTTTCGTCATCTTTTATGGGTTGCCAAGCATCGGCATTCTGCTGGATGCCTTCCCCGCCGCCCTCATCGGCTTTACGCTGAATGTGGGTGCCTATACGTCGGAAATCATTCGTGCCGCCATTTCCTCCGTACCCAAAGGCCAGTGGGAAGCGGCTTTCTCCACGGGCATGAGCTGGCGTCAGGCCATGCAGCGCACCATTCTTCCGCAGGCAGGCCGCGTGGCCGTGCCGCCTCTGTCCAACACCTTTATTTCGCTGGTCAAAGATACGTCGCTCGCAGCAGCCATCACCGTACCGGAGCTGTTCCAGTCGGCCCAGCGCATCGTCGCCACCACATACGAACCGTTGATCCTCTATATCGAGGCCGCTTTGATCTATCTGGCGCTCAGCACCGTTCTATCCACACTTCAGGCACGCCTTGAAGTGCGCTTCGCCCGCTATGGCGGCATGCTGGAGAGCAACCGATGATCGAACTGTCCAACATCGAAAAACGCTTCGGCGATGCCGTCATCCTCAAGGACATCTCGCTGAATTTCCCGGAAGGCAGCGTCACCGCGCTCGTCGGCCCATCCGGTGGTGGCAAGAGCACGCTGTTGCGCTGTATCAACCTGCTGGAAATCCCGACAGAAGGCACGGTGCAGATTGGCGGAGACGCGGTTTCCTTCCGCTCCGGCCAGAAAGTCGCGTGGCAGGATATCCAGAAAATCCGCCGCCAGACCGGCATGGTCTTCCAGAATTTTCAACTTTTTCCTCACAGAACGGCCATCGAGAACGTCATGGAAGGCCTGCTCGTCGTGCAGAAATGGCCGCTGGCCAAAGCGCGTGAGCGCGCCATGGAACTGCTGACGAAAGTCGGCATGGCGCATAAGGCAGATGCTTGGCCGGCCAATCTGTCCGGCGGTCAGCAGCAGCGCGTGGCGATTGCCCGTGCGCTTGCGCCCTCCCCGCAGGTGCTTTTGTGCGATGAGCCCACCTCGGCTCTGGACCCGGAACTGTCGGCGGAAGTGGTAGAGGTTCTCGGCCAGCTGGCGCGTGAGGGCACGACCATGGTCATGGCCACGCATGATCTTCGCCTTGCCTCTCGCATCGCCAATCTGGTGGTTTTTCTGGAAGCCGGGAAAGTGGTGGAAACAGGCACGTCGGAGGCGATTTTCCGCGCGCCGGAGCAGGAACGCACGCGCCGTTTCGTGTCCTCCATCAATGCTGCACAGACGCTTTGATCCACGTCACTTGTCTGTGATCATGACAGTCCATCTGTTGACCGGCGCGGCATCCGTCGCGCCGATATGCATGTGAACAGGCTGAATAGCCACGTAAATTAGCATATCCATCAATAAGCATGCTGAAGTTTTAGCAGATAACAAAATTTGCTTGATTTTAAAAACGAACGTTCGTACTTAAATTTTCGAAAAGGAAAGCCAGATGGCCAGAACCCGCAAGATCCGTACCGATGATATTCTCGATGCCGCCGAACGCGTTGTGTTGCGCGAGGGTGCGGCTGGCCTGTCCATCGACGCGGTGGCGCAGGAAGCGGGCGTCAGCAAATCGCGCGTGGTTTACGATCACAAGTCCAAGAACGGCCTTCTGGAAGCACTCATCGAGCGGCACATCTGCGCGGAAGAAGAGCGCATCGAGCAGGCGGTTCAATCGCATGCCGATACGCCGCACCCGCAATTGTTCGGGCGCGTCAGCGTGGCCGAAGAAGTGCCGGACGATGTGGACCGCGCCGTCTGCCTTGCCATTGCAGCCGCCGTGTCCAGCGATGAAAATGTGCGCCAGCGCATGCGCGAATGGACCGAGCGCGACATCACGGACATGAAGGCCGGTGCCCGGCCCCGGGCGGCACTCGTCGCCTATCTGGCGCTGACGGGCTTCTACTGCACTGAATTTTTCAATTTCTACCATTGGGAACAGGGCGAGCGACACGCCGTCCTCGATGGCATCAGAGACATCTACACTTCTTTATCCGACGAAAAATGACAATCGCATTGGCGATAGGACGAGGACTATAAAAATGCTTAGCAGAAAAGCTCTGCCACGGCTCGCAAGCCTGTTCCTTGGCGGCATGATCATGCTGTCTGGAACATCCCTGCACGCGCAGGAGGGAGGCCCGCAAATGCCGCCGCCCGCTGTCGGCGTTCTGGAATTGAAGGCGCGTTCGGTCCCTGTCGTCAACGAACTTCCGGGCCGCGTCGCGGCCACCCGCGTTGCCGAAGTGCGCGCCCGTGTTTCCGGCATTCTGCTGGAACGCGTCTTCGAGCAGGGAACGCTGGTTCAGAAGGACGATGTTCTCTATCGCATCGATCCGAAGCTCTTCAAGGTCCGTGTGGAAAGCGCGCAGGCCGCCCTTCAGCGCGCCCAGGCCACGCAGGCCAATGCCCGCCAGCAGCTGGAACGCCAGAAAAATCTTCGCGAGCGCAATGTCTCCACCGGCATCGATTACGATACCGCCGCCGTCAATCTGGCGCAGGCGGATGCCGATGTGGCGCTTCAGCAGGCGGCACTCGATGAGGCGAAGATCAATCTCGATTACACCGAGGTCCGCGCCCCCATCACCGGCATCATCGGTGCGGCACTGGTTACGGAAGGCGCGCTCGTAACCGCAGATGGCACGCAGAACCTTGCCCTGATCCAGCAGATCGACCCCATCTATGCCGATTTCACCCAGTCGGCGCAGGACATGCTGGCGCTGAAGCGCGCCGTGGAAGACGGCAAGCTCGCAAGCCCCGCGCCGGATCAGGCCAGCGTCCGCCTCGTCTTCGATGACGGTACCGTCTATTCGGATGCCGGTCGTCTGCTCTTTGCCAGCGCAAGCGTCGATTCCACCACCGGCCAGGTCACGCTTCGTGCGGAATTTCCCAACGCCGGGCGCAATCTTCTGCCCGGCATGTATGTCCGCGTGAGGATCGAGCAGGCCGTGCGCCAGAACGCCATCACCATTCCTCAGCGCGCCGTCATCCGCAACGCGGAAGGCCGCCCGATGGTCTATATCGCCAAGGACGACGGCACGGCGGAAGCCCGCCCGCTGGAACTCGGTCAGGCCGTGGAAACGGAATGGGTCGTGGAAAAGGGTCTGACCGCCGGTGAGAAGATCATCGTGGACGGCGCCCAGAAAGTTCAGCCCGGCGGCAAGATCAAAGCTGAGCCATGGCAGCCCGAAAAGGCCGCCGAGGCCCCAGCAGACGCGCCGAAGCAGTAAGGTCAACTCATGGCACAGCTATTCATCAAACGGCCGATCCTTGCCTGGGTTTTCGCGCTGTTCATCTCCATTGCGGGCGTCATCGCCATTCCTTTCCTGCCGATTGCGCAGTATCCGAAAGTGGCACCGCCGCAGCTGACGATTTCGACCAGCTATCCCGGCGCTTCGCCGCAAGAAATCTATCAGGGCGTCACCCGCCTCATCGAAGACGAGTTGAACGGCGTCGAAGGCCTCATGTACTTCGAATCCACCTCGGATACGTCGGGCCAGGTCTCGATCAACGCCACCTTCCAGGCGGGCACGAACATCAATCAGGCCTCGGTGGATGTGCAAAACGCCATCCGCCGCGTCGAAGCACGCCTCCCCTCCGCCGTCGCCTCTCAGGGCGTAACGGTGGAAGAAGCGGCCTCGGGCTTCCTGATGTTCATCACACTCACCTCCACGGACGGAACCATGGATGAGGTCGCCCTTGGCGATTACCTCAACCGCAACGTCCTTGGCGAACTGCGCCGTATCGAAGGTGTCGGGCGTGCGCAGCTCTTCTCGGCTCAGCGCGCCATGCGCGTCTGGATCGATGCCGACAAGCTCGTCGGCCTCAACCTCACCGCAGCTGACATCAACAGCGCGATCACCGCGCAGAACGCACAGGTCGCCGCAGGCCAGATCGGCGCTGCGCCCAATCCGATCTCGCAGGATTTGACCGCCACCGTCCTCGTCAAGGGACAGCTGACGGATACCGAAGAGTTCGGCAACATCGTCCTTCGCGCCAACCCGGATGGCAGTTCCGTGCGCCTGAAGGATGTGGCGCGCATCGAGCTCGGTGCCGAAACCTACAACTTCTCCAGCCGCCTGAACGGACAGCCGAGTGCCGCCGTCGGTATTCAGCTCTCGTCCACGGGCAACGCCGTCGCCACCTCGACAGCCGTCACGGCAAAGCTGGAAGAACTGTCACGCTTCTTCCCCTCCGGCGTCGCCTATTCCGTACCTTATGACACCAGCCCCTTCGTCTCGGCCTCCATCGAAAAGGTGCTGCACACGCTGGTCGAAGCCATCATCCTCGTTTTCGTGGTGATGTTCGTCTTCCTGCAGAACTTCCGCTACACGGTCATTCCCACGCTCGTCGTGCCGGTGGCGCTGCTCGGCACCTGCGCCATCATGTATGCGACAGGCTTCTCCATCAACGTGCTGACCATGTTCGCCATGGTGCTCGCCATCGGTATCCTCGTGGATGACGCCATCGTCGTGGTGGAAAACGTCGAACGCATCATGGCCGAGGAAGGGCTTTCTCCGAAAGCCGCCACGCAGAAGGCCATGCGCCAGATTACCGGCGCCATTCTGGGCATCACGCTGGTTCTTGCCTGCGTGTTCATTCCCATGGCCTTCTTCCCCGGCTCTACCGGCATCATTTACCGCCAGTTCAGCCTGACCATGGTCGTGTCGATCCTGTTCTCGGCCTTCCTCGCCCTGTCGCTTACCCCGGCGCTTTGCGCCACCTTCCTCAAGCCCATCCCCAAGGGTCATCATGAGAAGCGCGGCATTGGCGGCTGGTTCAATCGCAAGTTCGATGGCCTGACGGATGGCTACACCAAGACCGCCATGGGCGCTGCCCGCCGTGCGGGCCGCATGATGGTGGTCTATCTCGCGCTTCTCGCCGGTCTCGGCTACCTCTTCATCAGCCTTCCAAGCGCCTTCGTGCCGGATGAAGATCAGGGCTTCCTGATCGTGGATATTCAGGGCCCGCCAGAGGCCAGCGCCAACCGCACGATTGCCTCGGTCAAGCAGATCGAAAAAATCTTCTCCGCAGAACCTGCGGTCAAGGATATCGTCGCGATCCAGGGCTTCAGCTTCTCCGGCAACGGCGCAAATGCCGCACTTGCCTTCGTCACCCTGAAGGACTGGAGCGAACGCGGCGCGGGCAACTCCGCTCAGGATGTCGCCAACCGCGCCAACATGCAGCTCTTCGGGCTCAAGGACGCCACGACATTCGCGCTGTCGCCTCCGCCCATCGAAGGCTTCGGCACCTCCGGCGGCTTCTCCTTCCGCCTTCAGGATCGTAACGGCATCGGCCAGGCCGCCCTGTCCGCCGCCGCAGCCGAGCTGATGCAGAAGGCGGGCCAAAGCCCGATCCTCACCGGCATGCGCATCGAAGGCCTGCCCGATGCGGCTCAGGTCCTGCTGGTCATCGACCGCGAAAAGGCCAATACCTTCGGTGTTACTTTCGCGGATATCAACAACACCATCACCGCCAATCTCGGTTCGTCCTATATCAACGACTTCCCGAATTCCGGCCGCATGCAGCGCGTCATCGTGCAGGCGCAGGATCGGGACCGTCTTCAGGTCGAGGATTTGCTGAAACTGAACGTGCGCAACTCCAGCGGCGGCATGGTGCCGTTGAGCTCCTTTGCCATTGCGCAATGGCAGAAGGGTTCCCCGCAGGTGGTCGGCTATAACGGCTATCCGACGATCCGTATCGCCGGTGCTCCGGCACCCGGCAATTCCACCGGCGCGGCGATTACCGAAATGGAACGCATCGCCTCCGAACTGCCGGCAGGTATCGGTTACGAATGGACTGGACAGGCGCTCGAAGAAATCAAGTCGGGCTCGCAGGCGCCCTTCCTCTTCGGCCTCAGCATTCTCTTCGTCTTCCTGCTTCTCGCGGGTCTTTACGAAAGCTGGTCCATTCCGCTTGCCGTCATGCTCGTGGTCCCGCTTGGCGTCATTGGCTCCGTTATCGCGGTGACAGTGATGGGAATGCCCAACGACATCTACTTCAAGGTGGGCCTGATCGCGATCATCGGTCTTTCGGCCAAGAACGCCATCCTGATCGTGGAATTCGCCAAGGATTATTATGCCGAAGGCAAATCCCTGCTCGAATCCGCCGTGGAAGCAGCCCGCGTCCGCTTCCGCCCGATCATCATGACCTCGCTCGCCTTCACCCTCGGCGTCGTGCCGCTGGCCATCGCCACCGGCCCCAGCGCCGCCAGCCAGAACGCCATCGGTACCGGCGTTCTCGGCGGCATGATTTCGGCGACAATCCTCGCCGTCTTCTTCGTCCCCGCCTTCTTCGTCTTCGTGCTGAAGCTGATGCGGACGAAACGCCCGGTCACGGATGAGGACAAGGACGAAGCCGCCCCCGCTTCGCCCGCGCCCCACGCATCCTGACTATTCAGGGCTTCAACAACAAACGCCGCGGCTCAAAACCGCGGCGTTTTGCTTGCCGGGGTGCGGTGGAAGAACAATCCCGCTTTCCGCCCGGTTTTAATCTGCGCTTTCACCCAACTTCCGTCGCGCGCAATATTTGTCTCTTGATAAACCTGCCCTGCGTGACTTATTGTCGCTTCTGTTCTCAGGGCGGGGTGCAATTCCCCACCGGCGGTATCGGGACTTGTCCCGGAGCCCGCGAGCGCTTCCGGTTCTGCCGGAAGGTCAGCAGATCCGGTGAGATGCCGGAGCCGACGGTATAGTCCGGATGGAAGAGAGCAAGGTAACGAAGACCCGCACCCAGCGGGGCTCTGTTGCATTGTTCGCCCAAGGGAAATTTGGCGTTTAGCAAAACGCGAAAGTGCCGGAAACGGCATAACCCTTGAAAGGCAAGACATGACGATTTCGAAAATTGAAGACGCGATTGCGGCAATCTCACGCGGTGAAATGGTCATCGTGGTGGATGACGAGGATCGTGAGAATGAAGGCGATATCATCGCCGCCTCCGAAACGATCACCCCCGGCCAGATCGCATTCATGATGAACCACGCCCGCGGCCTCATCTGCGTTGCCATGGAAGGCGAGCGACTGGACGAGCTGGAACTTCCCTTGATGGTTCCGCGCAACACCGAATTCCACAAGACGGCCTTCACCGTTTCCGTGGACTACATCCCCGGCACCACAACGGGCATTTCCGCCCATGATCGCGCTAAAACCGTGCAGGCGCTGGTGACCAAAGGCACGAAGCCGGACGACTTCGCCCGCCCCGGCCACATCTTCCCCCTGCGCGCCAATCCCAAGGGCGTACTGGGCCGCACCGGCCACACGGAAGCCGCAGTCGATCTCTGCCGCCTCGCCGGCAAAGCCCCCTCCGGCACCATCTGCGAAGTCGCCAACGACGACGGCACCATGGCCCGCCTCCCCGACCTCGAAACCTTCGCCGACCGCCACGGCCTGCTGCTGGTAACGATCAAGGACCTGGTAGACTACATCACCGCCCGCGAAGCTGAAGAGCGTAAGCAGGTGGCTTGAGGATTGAGTGAGGTGCCCGGGTTTCAAGTCCTCGGCATTCGTCGCGTCACCCCTCACCTGAAAAATCTATGACTTAGCTTGCGCTAAGATCATGATTTTTCTTCCTCCCCACCCCTTCGACAGGCTCAGGGTGGAGAGGTAACCCGAGGCACCGCTTTTACTGAATCTCGAACGCCGAGATGGAGTAGAAACGGTGCGGCGCGTTTTTCCTCTCCCCCTGAGCTTGTCGAAGGGGTGGGAGAGGATAGAAAACCTCGACTTCGCAAAGCGAAGTCCTAGGTTTTCTTGGTGAGGGGCGTCCGCTTCCCCCACCCTCCGTCATCCTCGGGCTTGACCCGAGAATCCACGCACGCCGAAACACCCGCAACCTCGCAAATGCCCGGGACAAGCCCACTGCTGTCCGTTTGAGATTTATAGATTTGGCATAGGGTATTGATTGCATTTGGTTTTTTGCACTCTGCACGAACTCGGACTCGGACTCGCCAGTGCAACGCTGGCTGTGAATGCGGCAACGACACTCCCCACCTCCGTCATCCCGGACTTGATCCGGGATCCAGCCAGACCAAGTCCTTGGTCTGAAAGACTTTTTGACGCGCAGACGCGCGTCTGCTGGACCCCGGCTCAGGGCCGGGGTGACGGGTGATGGAGCTGTTCTCGCCCCAAACTACCCACTCAGTTCAAACCGGACAGCAGTGAGACAAGCCCGAGCACGGCGAATTTTTTTAAAAAAATTCCTCAACATTTTTCCCCACACCCAAAACCGCCCTTACACTCCCCCTCATCCCGCCCTCGGATACACCGCAAGGCGTTGCGGCGAGGCGGGGTCGGTGCTGGGGGTGAAGAGGTTACGCGGCCTCTCCATCCTCAGGGTCGAGCAGCAATCCCCCCGGCGGCAACGGGAGGAGGGAAATGCCGGTTGCGGACCGGCTGGCATGACCCTCCCGATGCCCGACAGAATCAACTGTCGCCGGGTGTACCGACAGCTGATCGTCCTTCTGGCCGAACGCGGCCAAAAGGATGAGAGGCGAAAGTCAGGCGGTACACAGGAAGACGCTGCATCTGCCCCGTTCACCCCGAAAGGTGAATGGACGGATCGCAAGGCGCTGCCTCGCCGTGACGGGCAGGTGGGGCTTGGCGAGCAACGGATCGAAGGCAAGGCGGCGCTCGCCAGATCGGGCGTCGTATCCTTCGAAGGCAGGTGCAGCCGAACTGGCAGGGCGATGGCGGGCAACCATCATCGCACCCGGATGGGAAGGGTTGGACCTTGATCAAGTCCGACCGGTTCTCCGGCAAGGTTTATCACCCTTGTCATCCGGGTTCTGCCAGCCGTGGCAAGAGGATTGCTGTTTGGCCTAAAGAGCCGAACGGGGCGCTGAGAGGTGCCACATACCAAACTACCCAACGAGGCAGCTTTCAGTGCCCCGTCCGAAATGCCATGGCCTCGCCCTCAACGGTGAAGCGATGGACAAGAATGAAGAAGTTCAAGCCACGGGCAGGTGCTGCCGCGTGAACGGCGAAGCTTGGGTTGAAAGCTGACCGGGATTTTTGACATTAGCTGAGCGAGGGCACCCCTCACCAAGAAAACCTACGACTTCGCTTTGCGAAGGTCGAGGTTTTCTATCCTCTCCCACAAGGGGAGAGGAAAAGGCGGCACCGTTTCAACGCCATCAAAAAGAAAACGCCGCAAGGGTGCGGCAGGTTATCTCTCCCCCATCATCCTGAGCCCGCCGAAGGGGTGGGAGAGAAAGCAATTTCAACATCTCGAGCGTCGCTCAAGTGTTAGAAATTGCAAGAGAGGGGTCAAGCCACTGCCGTCGCTTCCCCAAACACCCTCACCCACCATACTTCGTCGCCGTAATATAAACCTGCCCCACCTTCGTCGGGATGCGCGCATAGACCGGCGCGTAGACTTCCATATTATTGGCCTTGGCGAACCAGATTTCCATGGAAATGGATTTCAGATACTCGATATCCTTACGCCCCTTGCGGAAGCCGGATTTTGGCACGTAGCGCATGTTGCAGACGACGGCATCGCCAGAGAAGCCTTGTGTCTTGAAAGGTTTGGTTCCGCCGGAGCTCAGCACCAGGTCGAGCCGCGATTCGCCGTCATAGATTGGCAGGCGGCTGGGGCAAATGCGGCCGCCGACGGGGAAGATCAGGCCGGAGATGGGGTCCAGCACCGAGCGCAGGTCGCGGTCCTTCACGTCCACCCAATTGTCCGGCTTGGATTTCGGCGCGGGATCGACGGTGGTGGAGGTGACGTTGCCGTTGCGGTACTGCACATCATAGGTGCGTGTGCGCTTGCCGTCCTTATAGACCAGTGAATATTCGTTTGCCTGCATGCGGTTGCCGCGTTTTGCGCCGGAAACCGTGGTGCGGCCGGAAATATCCTTCAACACGCTGGCAAGTCCCGCAGAGCTGAAGGAGCCGGAAATGGAGTAGGCCGTGCCGTCCATTTTCGTCGAGAAACTGGCCCGCGCAATCGGCAGAACGCCAAGCGCGATGGAATATTCGCTGTCATGGCGTGATTCTGCCGAAAATGACGGCGAGACGCTGGCCAGCGTGAAGGCGGCGACGGCAAAAAGTCTTGATGCACTGACGATCATCGGGATATCACCTCGGCAGGCGCTCCAAAGACGCCCGTTTTGGCGATGATATACGCTGACTTGTGGCAATAAAAAAGCGGAAGCCCGTGTAAAACGGGTGAAATTGCGCACAAAAAAGTGCGGGCGGCTTGACTGCGGCGGCGGGTCTGACTATAGAACCGCAACTTTCCAATCATCGGCTGTTGGATTGCGAACCGGTTTTTGCCGGAGAGCAGACTGATGGCGATACATGACAACGAATAGGTGTACCCATGTCCCGTGTATGCGAATTGACCGGCAAGGGCGTCCAGACGGGCAACAACGTCAGCCACGCCAACAACAAGACCAAGCGCCGGTTCCTCCCGAACCTTTGCCAGGTTACCTTGATTTCCGATGCTCTCGGCCAGCGTTTCCGTCTGCGCGTTTCCGCAGCCGCTCTGCGCTCCGTCGAACATCGTGGCGGCCTCGATGCCTTCCTTCTGAAGTCTGCCGAAAACGATCTCTCGATGCGCGCTCGTCTGCTGCGTCGCCAGATCGCAAAGAAGACTGCTGAAGCCGCTTAATCGCCGCTTCCAGCACGTCGATATTCTGCAAAAGGCTTGACTGGCTCTGCCGCTCAAGCCTTTTGTGTGTTTCGGGTTTGCTCCGCTTTCAAGTGTAAGCATAATCCCGCTCTTCCGCGCATGGGATCGTGACCGTCCGAAAGGCGTCTGCTCCCTGCTATGTTCGCTCCAACTGGTGGCATCACCCAGGATAAAAAAATGCCTTACCTGCGCCAGACATTCATCTACGTCGCTCTGATGACCCTCGTCGTCGTTGCCTCGAACATTCTCGTTCAATACCCGCTTTCCGGCACACTGTTCGGCATCAATCTCGGTGATTTGCTGACCTGGGGAGCGTTTACCTATCCGATCGCCTTTCTGGTCACGGACCTCACCAACCGGCAGTTCGGCCCCTCCATCGCGCGCCGCGTGGTGCTGGCCGGTTTCGTCGTCGGTGTCACCCTGTCCTTCTGGACATCGATCCCGCGTATCGCCGTCGCATCCGGCACGGCCTATCTCGTCGGCCAGCTGCTCGATATTTCGGTCTTCAACCGTCTTCGTCGCCAGAGCTGGTGGCAGGCGCCGCTGGCTGGCTCTATGATCGGCTCGGTTCTGGATACGGCCCTGTTCTTCTCCATCGCCTTTGCCGCAAGCTTCGCCTTCATCGGCCCGAACGATGCTTTCGCCATCGAGACCGCACCCGTTCTCGGCATCTTCTCCATGGAAGCGCCGCGCTGGGTTTCCTGGGCGCTGGGTGATCTTTCGGTCAAGATAACGGTCGGCCTGTTCATGCTGCTGCCTTACGGCGCCTTGATGAACACGCTGAAGCCAATGCCTCCGGCGCGCTCGGCGTAAAACTTGATCTCGCTCCTTCCTGTTTGAGCTTATCCTTGTTAGGAATGACGCTCAAACAGGAGGACGATCATGACATATATTTCCCGACTGCTTCAGCTGTCTGCAGGGCTTCTCCTGTCTGCCGCTTCAATCGCTACTCCGGCCCTCGCCGCCGATGATGCCAGCGCCTGCAAGACCATTCGCCTCAGCGATCCGGGCTGGACGGACATCACCGCCACCAACGGAACGGCATCCTTCGTTCTCGAGGCTTTGGGGTACACGCCAGACGTCAAGACGCTCTCCGTGCCCATCGGCTACCAGTCGATGAAGAATGGCGAGATCGACGTCTTCCTTGGCAACTGGATGCCCGCGCAGAAGGCTTTCGTGGATGATCTGAACTCCGCCAAGGCCGTGGAAGTTCTCGGCAAGAACCTCGAAGGCGCGAAGTTTACGCTCGCCGTTCCGACCTATGTCGCCGATATGGGCATCAAGAATCTGGCGGACCTGCAGAAGCATGCATCCGAATTCGACAACAAGATTTACGGCATCGAGCCCGGCGCACCGGCAAACCAGAACATCCAGAAAATGATTGCCGCCAATGACTTCGGCCTGAAGGATTGGGAAGTTGTCGAATCAGGCGAGCAGGCGATGCTCTCTCAGGTGGAACGCGCAGAAAAAAGCAAGAAGCCCATCGTCTTCCTCGCCTGGGCTCCGCATCCGATGAACGAGAAATTCAAGATCGAATATCTCGCGGGCGGCGATGCCTATTTCGGCCCGAATTTCGGCGGTGCGGAGGTCTATACGCTGGCCCGCACCGGCTGGCCGGAGCAATGCCCGAATGCGGCCAAGCTGTTCAAGAACATCAAGTTCGACATCAGCATGGAAAATCAGCTGATGGGCGCCATCCTCGACGGTCAGGATGCCAAGGCTGCTGCCGGAACATGGCTGAAGGAAAATCCGAAGGTTCTGGATGGCTGGCTGAACGGCGTCACCACGCTGGACGGCAAGCCCGCAGATGCCGCCGTCAAGGCCGCACTCGGTCTCTGATCCCAGACCAATTTCACATCAAACGATACAGCATCGTGCTCCCCGCTTTTGGGGAGCGCGATGTTTTGACAGGGAGACCGGCGTGACGCGCCCGAATATTCTCATCCTCATGGTCGACCAGTTCAACGGCACGTTTTGCCCGGATGGACCGGCGGATTTTCTCCACGCACCGCATCTCAAAGCGCTGGCGCAGCGCTCGGTCCGCTTTGCCAACACCTATACTGCAAGCCCGCTCTGCGCTCCGGCGCGCGCCTCCTTCATGTCCGGGCAGTTGCCAAGCCGCACCCGCGTTTACGACAACGCCGCAGAATTTGCGTCCGATATCCCCACCTACGCGCATCATCTGCGGTCGGCCGGATACCACACGGCGTTATCGGGCAAGATGCATTTCGTCGGCCCGGACCAGTTGCACGGCTTCGAGGAGCGTCTGACGACGGATATCTATCCGGCAGATTTCGGCTGGACGCCGGATTACACGAAACCGGGTGAGCGGATCGATTGGTGGTACCACAATCTGGGCTCGGTAACGGGTGCAGGCACTGCCGAAATCACCAACCAGATGGAATATGACGACGAGGTTGCCTATCACGCCACCCGCAAGCTCTACGATCTGTCACGCCGCCTCGATGACCGGCCATGGTGCCTGACGGTAAGCTTTACGCACCCGCATGATCCTTACGTGGCGCGACGCAAATATTGGGATTTGTACGAGGATTGCCCAGCGCTTGACCCGGAGATCAGCGCCCTGCCCTTCGATGAGATGGACCCGCATTCCCGGCGCCTGCTGGAAGCCTGCGATCATGAAAATTTCGATATCACGGCGGAGCATATCCGCCGGGCGCGGCGCGGTTATTTCGCCAACATCTCTTATGTGGATGACAAGATCGGCGAGATTCTCGATGTTCTGAAGCGCACGCGGATGGAGGAAGACACGATCGTACTCTTCCTCTCCGACCATGGCGATATGCTCGGCGAGCGCGGGCTCTGGTTTAAGATGTGCTTTTTCGAAGGTTCAGCGCGTGTACCGCTGATGATTTCCGCACCCGGTTGGGCGGCTGGCCGCATCGACCGACCGGTTTCCACGCTGGACGTGACGCCGACGCTCTGCGCCCTGGCAGGGATAGATATCGCATCGCTGAAGCAATGGACGGATGGTGAGGACCTGAGCGGACTTGCATGTGGAACCGGGACTAGAGAGCCGGTTCCAATGGAATATGCCGCCGAAGGCTCCATCGCACCGCTGGTCGCCATCCGCGACGGGCAGTACAAGCTGACAATCTGCGAGGCCGATCCGCCGATGCTGTTCGATCTGGCGAGTGACCCGAACGAACTGATCAATCTGGCCGATGATCCGCAGTATGGTGAAGTCCTTGTCGCGCTGAAGGCGCAGGTGGATCACCGCTGGAATCTATCGAGTTTCGACGCTGCCGTGCGCGAAAGCCAGGCACGGCGATGGGTGGTCTACAAGGCGCTGCGCAACGGGCAATATTACCCTTGGGATTACCAGCCGCTGCAAAAGGCTTCGGAGCGCTATATGCGCAACCACATGGATCTGAACGTGCTGGAGGAAAACCAGCGCTATCCGCGCGGCGAGTGAGCGCTGGAAGCCAATTTGCCCGCCAGCTTACACCGGCGGGCGTGCACTGCTAGACGCGGCTCAGATCGGCGGAATTTTTCCAAGCGGGATAAAGCCGCTGACCGTGGCGCGGCCGCGGTCCACCACGAGATCAACCGATGCACGATCCCCACCGCCTGCCAGCGCGCCGAGGAGCTTGCGGGCGGTATCGATGGTGGATTGAAGCTGCGGGAAGGCCTGCTTGGCATTGTTCGCCCAATCGCCCAGCTTTTCGATTTCGAGCTTGAACTGGCCGGAAAGCAGCCCCTGATCGTCAAAGGCGAAGGGGCCGCTGATGCGCATGGTGCGGCCATCGCCAATGTCCAGCATCACGCGGCGAAGCTCGCCACTTGCGCCGTAAAGGCCTGTCCGGTCGCTGCCGTCGATCATCCCGGCCTTGCCCGCAAGCGTCACATCTGCAATGGCATTGAGGCGCGGCAGAAGCTGCGGCCAGCCCTGAATGACGGTGGACGCATCTTCAAGCGTGATCGCGCCATCGAGATCGGCACCGTTCTGGCGCAGATGAATTTCCGTCTTGGCGGCATCGAAATCGATGGTCTGCGAGGTGACGGAAGACACGGCATTGGCCTTCAGCCCTTCAATGACGAGCGAGGTGCGGTCGATACCTTTCAGCTTCGTCACGAGGCTGGATTGCATATCCGCCCATTCGGCGGAAACGGTGAGGCCGTGCGAGGTTTGGATTTGCGCAGGCGAATCGAGCTCCCAGACAATATGTCCCGGCGCATAGACCTGAGCGGCGGAGCGCAGGGCGCCGAAGGATGCGGTCATGCCGTTCTTCGCGTCTTCAACATTGACCTTGGAGCAGAATAGGCCGATGCGGAAGGGATATCCGCGAAAGGCCATGTCGGTGCATTCACCCTTGACGCTGGCGGTGCCGCCCGGCGCGATGGCCTTGATGACGGTTTCCTGAAGCCGCTGCGCCGCATAAAACCAGCCCGCCGTGTAGATGGCGATGACAAGGACGATCCCCACACCGAGAAACAAGATTTTTCTGCCAGTTCGGGATTGGCTTGACGCTGCCATGATGATCTCCAATGGTGGGACACTGATGATTTTGATTTGGCTTGCGATATGGACGATTTTTGGGTCTTTGGCTACGGCTCCCTGATGTGGAACCCGGGCTTTCCCTATGAGGAGCGCCACAGGGCGCGTTTGCATGGTTACAGACGGGCGCTTTGCATCCGCTCGAATCACTATCGCGGCACGGATGAAAATCCCGGCCTCGTGCTGGGTCTGGAGCGCGGCGGCTCATGCCTTGGCGTGGCATTTCGCGTGGCAGGTTCCAACCGCGATCCGGTGATGGAGTATCTGCGCGAACGCGAGCTCGTGACGAATGTTTACAAAGAGCGGGTGGTGATGGTGTCGCTTGCCGATGGCAGGCGGCAGAATGCGCTGACCTATGTGGCCGATCCGTTGCACCGGCAATATGTGGGCGGTCTCGGTGTTGGCGATGCCGCCGTGATCGTGCGCAATGCCACGGGAAGCTCCGGCCCCAATGTCGATTACGTATTCAACACCGTCCAGCACCTGCAGGCCATGGGCATTCGCGACGCCCTTCTGGAAAAGGTCGCCGCGAATGTGGAAGCCGTCATGCAGGATGAACTCAAGAGTGCGAAGGGCTGACTTCGCTCAAGACATGATCAGGCCGCCATCGACATTGATGGTCTGGCCGGTAATGTAGGCGGCGTCTTCCGAGGCGAGGAAGGCGACGAGGGCGGCGACTTCCGCAGGGGTGCCAGCGCGGCGCATGGGAATGTTGCGCACCCATTCGGCCATAAGCTCGCCGGGCTTGTATTCACCCAGCATCTTGCCCCAGACGCGGTCATTATAGTCCCACATTTCGGTGTGGATGATGCCGGGGCAGATGGCGTTGACAGTGATGCCCTCCGGTGCCAGCTCCTTGGCAAGGCTTTGCGTGAGGCCGATGACGCCGAATTTAGAGGCGGCATAATGCGGGGTATAAATGAAGCCCTGCCGCGCCTGACCGGACGCCGTATTGATGAGGCGGCCCTTGGTTCCGCTCTGGCGGAAGCGGCGGATGGCTTCCTGGCAGCAGAGAAATGCGCCTTTGGTGTTGACCTCCATATTGAGGTCCCACTGGTCTTCGCTCAATTCCTCGACCTTGGAGATGGTGATGACGCCTGCGTTCTGAACCGAGACGGAGAGTGCGCCGATGGCGGCTTCCGCAGCCTCATAAGCGTCGCGAACCGCTGCGGCGTCTCGTACATCCAGCGTCACGCCAAAAGTTTGAGCACCGGTTTCTTCTGCGAGCTTTGCCGCTATATCTGCCGTGTCTTTCTCGACTGCAGCGATGGCGACCTTCGCGCCTTCTTCGGCAAAGCGGCGGGCGATGCCGTAACCGATGCCCTTATTGCCGCCGCTGACGAATACGGACTGACCTTCGAAGCGTTTCATGTCTCCTCCTCATGGAATTCTGGAATTTGCTATGAGCCGACCAGACGTTCGGCGGTGAATTTATCGGTGACCAAAACGTCGATCACACCGGTTCTGAGAGCGCCTGCAATGGCTTCCGTCTTTTTGGCCCCACCGGCCAGCGCAATCACGCGGTCGACATTGGAGAGGTTTTCGAGCGGCAGGCCGATGACCCGGTCATCGAGCGGTGTTTTGACCGGACGGCCTTGCCCGTCGAAGAAGCGCAGCGAAATATCGCCGACGGCACCCGCCTGCGCGAGATCGGCAAGTTCCTTGGCGGAAAAGATGTTGCCGGAGCGGGCGAGAAGCTCTGACGGTTCGACAGCACCGACGCCGACGACGGCGAGCGTGATGGAGCCGAAAAGATCGATCGTTTCGCGCACGAATGGATCGGACAGCATGAGCAGCTTCGCTTCCCGGGAGGTGGCGACGCCGGGCACGGCAAGAAGCTTGGGCTCCGCTTCCGTCAGCCGCGCAAGCCGCGTCGTGATCTGCGTGGCATGCGTCTGCACGGATGGATCGCCCATGCCGCCAAGCGTCTGCACGATGTATTTCGCTTTCGCGCCCTTCAGCGGATGGATGTTCTCCACCATCTTGAAAATGGTCTGGCTCCAGCTGGACACGCCGATGATTTCGTTTTGCGACAGCGTCACTTCGAGGAAATGGGCCGCAGCCTCGCCGATGCGTGCCATGATCGCGCCATCGCGATCCTCGCTGCAATCCACCACGATGGCTTCGGGAAGATCGAAGCGCTCACGCAGCTGGGTTTCCAGATCGTTGAAGGTGCCAACGGGCGGGATGATGCTGGTGCGAACGATGCCTTCGGCCTCCGCCCGCTTCAGCATCCGCGACACTGTTGCCTGCGACAGATGCAGGTGCTCTGCAATTTCAGCCTGGCGCTTGTGCTCGCTATAATACATCTGCGCGACACGCGAGATCAGGCGAAGTTCGTTGATCCTACCCATAAGCCCCTCCTAGAGCGCCGTGCGTCCGAAGGACGCGCTCAGGACGCTCTAAATCCTTAGAGTGCGCATCGTTCTTTCCACAATCGATTCCGATTTTTGGGCCGATGCGCCTGAATTTTTATTCACTCATAGCGGACGGGATTTTCAAGGTCGAGCGCGCAATTGAATCCTTCCATGTCGCGAGCTTCTCATTTTTATCGGATGTTGCAGGCGCGATCTGCGTGCCGTTAGCGTTAAGACTGGCGACCGTTTCAAGATCGGGCCACATGCCAAGTGCAAGTCCGGCGAGATAGGCAGCACCCAAGGCCGAAGCTTCCGGCGCATCGCGCTGGATGACGGGATGATCCAGCATGTCAGCCACGCATTGCATCAGGAAACGGTTCTGGCTCGGGCCACCATCCACGAACAGACGTCCGAAGCCGGTCGGTGATTGCGCGCCCATGGCGGCGAAGACGTCATGCACCTGAAAGGCAATGGAATCGGTCACGGCGCGGGCCATCTGGGCGCGCGTGGTGGAGAAGTTGATCTGGGAGAACAGCGCGCGGCTGTCCGAATCCCAATAGGGCGCGCCGAGGCCGACAAAGGCGGGCACGAAACCGGGGCCGCCGGGTGCGGCGGTGGAGGCCAGTTCCACCAGTGCTGCCACATCCGGTAGTCCAAGGATTTCCACCATCCACGGCAACGAAGAGGCTGAGACGAGAATATTGCCTTCGAAGGCAAAGGTCGGCTTGCCGCCAAGCCGCCATGCGACGGTGGTCGTGATGCCCTGTTGAGGGGCGATGAAATGCGGCAGCGTGGTCATGACCGAGGAGCCGGTGCCGAAGGTTACCTTGCCATCGCCGGGATTGAAGGCGCCGTGGCCGAAAAGGGCCGCGTGGCTATCGCCGATGGCCGCGAGGATCGGCGTGCCATCCTTGATGCCGGGGACGTTTTTCGTGACGCCAAAATCGCCGCTGCTATCGCGGACTTCCGGCAGGGCATCGATATCAATGCCGAACAATTCGCAAAGCTCTTCACTCCAGACCTGCCGATTGAGATCGAGCGCCTGGCTGCGGGCCGCGTTGGATGCATCGCAGGCATGGACTTGACCACCCGTGAAGCAGTGGATCAGCCAGCTATCGATGGTGCCGAGCCGCACTTTTCTGCCCTTAGGAGCGCGATCCAGCAGCCAGCGCATTTTTGCGCCGGGAAACATGGGGTCGATGGGCAGACCTGTGAGCGCCATGACGCGTTCGGAATGACCTTCCCCGATAAGGTCGGCGCATTCGTTTGCCGTGCGGCGGCATTGCCAGCTCAGGACAGGTCCGAGCGGCTCGCCGGTTTCAGCATCCCAAATGGTGACGGATTCGCGCTGGTTGGAGATGGCGATGGCCTCCACCGAGACATCACCGGGTGCTGCCTTGAGGCAGGCCTCGATGGCTTCGCAGACGGATGCCCAAATGCGGGTTGGTTCCTGTTCCACCCAGCCGGGCCGCGGATAGGCGATGCCGACGGGTGATGAGCCTCTGGCGAGAATGGCCCCCGTTTCCGAAACCAGAATGGCCTTGGAATTTGTCGTACCCTGATCGACGGACAGAATGGCGCGCATCGCTATGCTCTCTTCCCGGCAGACATTGATGATGCGCGATCCTAGCCGGGATTTTCAGGCAAATAGAAGTGCCACGCATAATATAATGAAGAGGGTGCCGCCCATATCTCCCGGGGGAGACATGAGCGGCTGGGAGGAGACTTATTTTCTCTTGATCAGCGCTTCGGCAGCATCCGCGATGGCGTTCGGTGCCATGCCGAATTCATCCAGCAGCCATTCGGCAGAGCCGGTATGGGCAAAGACGCCGGGAACGCCGAGGCGCTTCATCGGAACCGGGGCGTGCTCGACGACCACTTCGGCAATGGCGGAACCGAGGCCGCCGTAGATCGAATGCTCTTCCGCCGTCAGGATCGCGCCGGTTTCGTTTGCCGCGGCCACGATTGCCGTCTCATCGATGGGGCGAACGGTTGCCATGTTCAGCACACGCGCCTTGATGCCGCGCGTTGCCAGAATATCGGCAGCCTTCACCATGCGGTGGGTCAGCGTGCCATTGGCAATAAGCGTCAGATCGGAGCCATCGCGCAGGAGATTGGCCTTGCCGACTTCGAAGACATGGCCTTCCGGCAGAAGATCCGGCACGCCGACGCGCGAGAGGCGCAGGAAGCATGGACCGGCATATTCCGCCGCCCATTTTACCGCAGCCGCGGTTTCGATGCGGTCGCAAGGGGCAATGACCGGCAGGTTCGGCAACACGCGGGTCCAGGCGAAGTCTTCGATGGAGTGATGCGTTGGTCCAAGTTCGCCGTAAGCCATGCCGGACGAAATGCCGACGAGCTTCACATTTGCGTTGGAATAGGCAAGATCGGCCTTGATCTGCTCCAGCGCGCGACCCGTCAAAAAGCAGGATGCGCCGCAGACGAATGGCAACTGGCCGCCATTGGCAAGACCGGCGCCAACGCCCACCATGTTCTGTTCGGCAATGCCGACATTGACGAGGCGTTCCGGGAATTTCGACTTGAAGCCGCCGAGCTTGGAGGAGCCGACCGAGTCGTTGCAGACGGCCACGACGCGCTGATCGTTCGCCGCCAGCGCTTCGATGGTTTCGGCAAAGGCATCGCGGCAGTCATAAAGTTTGGGGGCGGATACGGGCGCGTTCATTATAGTGCCTCCGAAAGTTCTTTGACGGCAATGTCATACTGTTCCTTGCTCGGAACCTTGTGGTGCCAGTCCACCTTGTCCTGCATGAAGGAAATGCCGTGGCCCTTATTGGTATGCGCCACGATGCAGTGCGGACGGTTGCTGCGATGTTCGAGCGCCGGAACGACTTCCGCCATTTCGTTGCCGTTGATTTCGGTCACATCCCAGCCGAAAGCTTCCAGCTTCGGGCGAAGCGGGGCGATGTCGTTGGTATCCGAAAGCGCCGCACCCTGCTGGAAGCGGTTATGGTCGATGATGAGCGTGAGATTATCGAGGCCGAACTGCGCGGCGGCCATGATGGCCTCCCAGTTTGAGCCTTCCTGCATCTCGCCATCGCCGGTCATGACATAGGTATGGTAATCCGCACCGGAAAGCTTGGCGGCCTTCGCCATGCCGACCGCAACCGGAAGCCCGTGACCAAGTGGGCCGGTGTTGGTCTCCACGCCTGGAACCTTGTTACAGTTGGGGTGGCCGTTGAGGCGCGAATTGGGCTGGAGGAAGGTGGAAATCTCTTCTTCCGGAATGAAACCGCGCTTGGCGAGCGTCACGTAAAGCGCGCAGGCCGTATGACCCTTGGACAGCACGAAGCGGTCTCGTGCCGGGTTCTTCGGATCATCCGGCCAGATGCGCAGGACGCGGAAATACAGCGCCGTCATAACGTCGATGGCAGACATTTCGCCGCCCACATGACCCGCACCTGCTTCGAAAACGGCTTGCACGTCGCGCAGGCGGATCTGGCGCGCAATGCGCTCTAATTCTTTGGGCTCCATGAAATCCTCATCAAGATACATGCGTGAATAATTATGCGATTGCATATATAATTGCAGATGAGGACGGCGTGTCAAGCCGGAAAAGGTAATCTATGGGTTTTTCGCCAAGGCAGAGCGGGCGAAAAGGACGCTATTGACAAGCACATTAAATCTGCCTTATGCATTTTACACCGAGAGTGAATATTTATTCTAATCGGTTTAAAAGTTCTGGTGTATAATTTATGGGAGGAGCCATGACTGTGTTGGAGCGCAAGGACGCGACCGTCCAAACCAGAAGTCCGCTCGCCTGGCTGAGCGGTGCGACAGGGCCTCTCGTGGGTCTGCTTCTGCTGTGTGTGTTTCTCTCTTTCGCCAGCGATAACTTCCTGTCGCTGCGCAATGGTCTCAATATTCTCGATCAGATCACCGTTCTCGGCATCATGGCCGTGGGCATGACCTTCGTGATCCTGCTCGGCGGTATCGATCTTTCCGTCGGCTCCGTGCTGGCGCTGTCCATGATGATCATGGGCTGGACGGCGAATGTTGCCGGGATGCCGATGGGTGCTGCAATCGTGCTGGCGCTTCTGGCATCCGGCGTCTGCGGTCTCGTCGTCGGCATTCTGGTGACGGCGTTTCGCGTACCTGCCTTCATTGCCACACTGGCGATGATGTCGGTTGCGCGCGGCATTGCCAACATGATCACCGACGGCCAGCAGATCGTCGGTTTTCCAGACTGGTTCATGATGCTGGCCATCGACCGGCATTTCGGCGTGCTGACGGCCACCGTGCTTCTGATGCTGGTTGTCGTCGTCATTTCCTGGGCATTCCTGCGCTATCGCGCCGAAGGCCGCACGGTCTATGCGGTGGGCGGCAATGCGGAAGTGGCGCGCCTTGCGGGCATCAACGTGCCGCTGGTTACCATCGGCGTTTATGTCATCTGCGCGATTCTGGCCGGTCTTGCCGGTATCGTTCTCGCAGCCCGTCTCGACTCCGTGCAGCCATCCAGCGGCTTCGGTTATGAGTTGGACACGATCGCGGCTGTCGTCATCGGCGGCACATCCCTTTCGGGTGGCGCTGGCGGCATTGGCGGTACGCTGATCGGCGTTCTCATCATCGGCGTGCTTCGCAACGGCCTCAACCTTCTCAATGTCTCCCCCTTCCTGCAGCAGGTGATCATCGGCGTGGTCATCGTGCTTGCCGTGGGTGCGGAAACGCTGCGCCGCAGAAGAGGCTGACGTCCAAGTTCCGGCGGATGCGTTCCGCCCAGACAGACCATCTCCCTCTCAAGGAGGGAGGGGATAAACGGCGGAGGGGAGGAGGCACCGTCTCCCGAAGCCATAACCAACCGGAGGAAAATAACATGAAACTGTCTCGCATTCTGCTGGCATCCGCCGCACTCGCTCTCTCGCTCAACTCTGCCAACGCCGCCGAAGTCAAGAAGATCGGCCTTGCAGTCGCCAACCTTCAGGCCAACTTCTTCAACCAGATCAAGCAGTCCGTGGAAGCCGAAGCCAAGACGCGCGGCATTACGGTCGTGACCGTGGACGCCAAGGGCGATGGCCCGACGCAGGTCAACCAGATCCAGGACCTGCTGACCCAGAACATCGACGCGCTGATCTACATTCCAGCCGGTGCCGCCGCCGCGACCGTTCCGGTCAAGCTTGCCAAGGCCGCGAAAGTTCCAGTGATCAACATCGACCGCAACGCCGATGGCGCGCCGGGCGACACGTTCATAGCCACCGATTCCGTCGCATCCGCCAAATCGGTTTGCGATTACATCATCAAGGAAGCTGGCGGTAAGGGCAAAATGGTCATCATCCACGGCCAGAAGGGCACGACGCCTGAAGTGGACCGCACCAAGGGCTGCATGGAATCCGTCAAGGCAAACCCGGATGTGAAGATCGTCGCCGAGCAGTGGTCCAACATGTGGAGCCAGGACGAAGGCTTCCAGATCATGCAGAACATGCTCCAGGCAAACCCG
Organism: Agrobacterium larrymoorei; assembly: GCF_005145045.1. Classification (NCBI taxonomy): domain Bacteria; kingdom Pseudomonadati; phylum Pseudomonadota; class Alphaproteobacteria; order Hyphomicrobiales; family Rhizobiaceae; genus Agrobacterium; species Agrobacterium larrymoorei. Next base: position 1,259,065 of record NZ_CP039692.1, on the reverse strand, counting down.
GATGTCTCCATCGTCTTTGCACAGGCTGACGGACTTGCGCTTGGCGCGGCACAGGCCATCAAGGTCGCAAACCCGTCTCAGAAGATCGCTGTCGGCGGCTTCGACGGTGACACGGCAGCTCTCGAAGCGCTTAAGAACGGCGTGTTCGACGTGACGGCAACCCAGCAGACCCAGAAGATGGGCCGCACCGCCGTTGAGATGGCCGTGAAGCTCGTCGGTGGCGAGAAGGTTCCGCCGGTTCAGCTTCTGGACGCAACGCTGACCACCAAGGACAATGTTGAAGGCTTCATCGCCAACCATCCCTGATTGCTCAACGGGTGCCGCTTCCTTGGCGGCACCCTATTTTTCGAACCGTCGACACCCTTGGGGCAGTCCGGTTCTCTTGATTGGAAGTTTTGGGAGGTTCCCCGTCATGCGTGAGCCGGTTCTTTCGCTCCGTGGCATCAGCAAGCGCTATGGTCCGCTCGAGGTTTTGAAGAATGTCGATCTCGACGTCTATGCGGGCGAGGTCGTGGCGCTTTTGGGTGAAAACGGCGCGGGCAAATCCACCCTGTCTGGCATCATTGCCGGTTCGCGCGAGCCTTCGCAGGGAACGATGACATGGCTCGGCCAGCCTTATGCGCCCGCCTCCCCTCGTGAGGCCATCGACAAGGGCGTGGTGCTGATCCATCAGGAACTGAAGCTTCTGCCGGAATTGTCGATTGCCGAAAACGTGTTCATCGGACGCTGGTTGATGAAGAACGGCAAGGTCGACCGGGCAGAAATGGTGCGGCGCGCGCAGGAGCAGTTGTCGCGCCTGAACCTTCATATTCCCGCAAGCCGAAAGGTGGCAGGGCTATCCACGGCAAATCAGCAGCTTATCGAGATTGCCAAAGCGCTGACGCTGAATGCCAAGCTGCTTATTCTGGATGAACCGACGGCAGCACTTGGCGGCGCGGAAACGCAGGCGCTGTTCGAGCAGGTTCGCAAGCTGCGCGCCGAAGGCGTCGGCATCATCTACATTTCCCACCGCATGGAAGAAATTCGCCAGATCACCGACCGCATCGTGGTTTTGCGTGATGGCGTGCGCGTCAATGAGTTCGCCGATAGCGCAACGCCTGTGCGAACCGTCGTGGAAAGCATGGTGGGCCGTTCGCTGGAGCGCATGTTCCCGACGCTGCCGGAAGCGCAGGATAAGGTCGTGCTCGAGGTCAAAGGGCTGACGGGCGCGAACAATGCGTTTCGCAATGTCAGCTTCGATGTGCGCGCTGGCGAAATTCTCGGTATTGCCGGGTTGATCGGCGCGGGCCGAACGGAATTGGTGCGGGCAATCGCCGGTGCCGATGCGATTTCGCAGGGAGAAATCCTGCTTGATGGCAAGCCGCTCAAACTGAAGGCACCATCGGACGCCATCGATCAGGGCATCGTCATGGTGCCGGAAGATCGCAAGCTTCAGGGGCTGGTGGTGGAGCATGAAATTGGCGAGAACATCATCTATGCCAATCTCGATCTGCTGGGCACAGGCTGGGTAACACCCGGCATAAAGCGCCGCTTCGCCAATGCCGCAATCTCCAAATTCGGTGTGAAGGGCAAGGGTGAGCAGCCTGCTTCGGACCTTTCCGGCGGCAACCAGCAGAAGGTTGTCATCGCCAAATGGCTGGCGCGCAACCCGCGCGTCGTCGTGCTGGACGAGCCGACACGCGGCATCGATGTCGGCGCGCGCGCAGGCATTTACGACATTATCGTCGATCTGGCGAAACAGGGCGTGGCGGTCATCGTCGTCAGCTCCGATCTGGAGGAAGTGCTTGGCGTTTCCAGCCGCATCCTCGTTCTCGCCCAAGGAAATCAGGCCGGTATTCTCAACCGTGACGAAGCCAACGATGTTTCGGTCATGGAACTGGCGACAATCTGAAAAAGGAAATCTTTATGTCCACCATCACGCTCAACGCGCCAAAGCTCTTCGATCTTTCCGGTCAGGTCGCGCTCGTCACCGGTGCCGGTTCCGGCATCGGCCAGCGCATCGCCATGGGTCTGGCGCAGGCTGGCGCCGACGTCGCGCTGCTCGACCGTCGCACCGATGACGGTCTGGCCCAGACGGCGGATTTCATCGCCAGGGCTGGCCGCAAGTCGGTTCAGATCGCGGCTGACGTGACGAGCAAGCAGGCGTTGGCAGATGCCGTGGCTAAGACCGAGGCCGATCTCGGCGCGCTGTCGCTCGCGGTGAATGCTGCCGGTATCGCCAACGCCAATCCTGCGGAGGAAATGGAGGAAAGCCAGTTCCAGACGATGATGGATATCAACCTGAAGGGCGTTTTCCTCTCCTGCCAGGCGGAAGCGCAGGCCATGCTGAAACACGGCCGCGGCTCAATCGTCAACATCGCCTCCATGTCCGGTGTCATCGTCAATCGCGGGCTGATGCAGTGCCACTACAATGCGTCCAAGGCGGGCGTGATCCACATGTCCAAATCCATGGCGATGGAGTGGGTCGGCAAGGGCCTGCGCGTCAACACCATCTCCCCCGGCTACACCGCAACGCCGATGAATACGCGCCCCGAAATGGTGCACCAGACCAAGCTCTTCGAAGAACAGACGCCGATGCAGCGTATGGCCAATGTGGATGAAATGGTCGGCCCGGCAATCTTCCTGCTTTCCGATGCTGCAAGCTTCGTGACGGGTGTCGATCTGTTGGTGGATGGTGGTTTCTGCTGCTGGTAAGCGCGGAGAGCCAAGTGCATAAACGCTCCAGCTATCTGGATGGAGCGTTTATGGTTTAGACAAGTGTGTGACTAGGCCCCTCGCCCCGGCTGCCAGCCGGGTTCGGCCATCACGAAACTTTCAAAGACGAAGCCCGGTGCTACCGTGCAGCCTACCAAGGTGAATTCGCCAAGGCTTTCTGCGGCCTGCCAGCAATTGGCAGGGACGATAGCCTGAGGGCGCTCGCCATCCAATATGGAGGGGCCGAGTGTTGTGGTGGAGATGTTTTTGCCATCTTCGGAAAGATGAAGTGCGAGTGGGGCTCCGGCGTAATAGTGCCAGGTTTCCACCGCATCCGTGACCTTGTGCCAATGGGAGCGCTGGCCCTTTTCGAGCAGGTAATAGATCGCGGTAGAGTGGCCGCGCTCGCCGCCATTTTTGTCGCGGAAGGTCTGGCGGTAGAAACCGCCTTCCGGGTGTGGTTCGAGATTGAGGGCGGCGATGAGGTCTGAGGCGGTTTGCTCACCGGCCATCAGAAATTATCCTTGCGCGTTCTGATTTCGGCAAAGACCTCTGCATCGGTCGCGGTTTCAAGGCCAAGATGGGCGCGGATGCTGGCGTCTGCCACCCGCATGTAGGGATTGGTCTGCTTCTCAAGGCCGATGGTCGTCGGAATGGTGAAGCGGCCATCTTTGCGCAGAGATTCCACATCGGCGACGCGGTTCTTGAGAACGCCGTTTTCGGGATCGACCGTGATTGCGAAGCGGGCGTTCGCCACCGTGTATTCGTGGCCGAAATAGACTTTCGTTTCGTCCGGCAGTGCCATGAGTTTCTGGAACGAATGCCACATATCCGCAGCCGGACGCTCGAACAGCCTGCCGCAGCCCATGGCAAACAGCGTATCGGCTGCAAAGAGCAGGCCGTCATCCGGCAGGTAGTAGCAGATATGGCCTGCGGTATGGCCCGGCGTGGAAATAACCTGCACGCGGCGTCCGGCCCATTCGAACTCGTCGCCATCGGCTGCGGATTTGTCGAGACCGGGGATAGCGATAGCCTCATCGTGGGGGCCGCGGATTTCGCAGTGGAAGCGTTCCTTCAGCGCCAGATTGGCGTCGACATGATCCTGATGGTGATGGGTGGTGAAGATATCGGAGAGCGTCCAGCCGCGCCGGTTCAGCGCTTCGAGAATGGGTGCTTCTTCCGGCGCATCGATGGAGACGGTCGCGCCGCTTTCGCTGTCGTGCAGAAGCACGCCGAAATTATCGCTCCGGCACTGAAAGACCTCGATTTCCAACGGCTTCATTCTTCCCTCCATGATCATGCAATCAAAACTGCCTCTCTCTTCTATTTAGGCCACTGTCGCTTGAAGTCCAACCGGGGGCTGCTACATTCCATCCATGAACACCGATATCGTCGATCTGCGCGAATTTTATCACTCTCCGCTGGGCCGTTCCGCCGAACAGGCCATCACCATGGCGCTTTCGACGCTGTGGCCGCCGCTGCCGGATGAGCGGCTGGTGGGGCTGGGTTATGCCGTGCCTTTTCTGGACCGTTTTCGCCACGATACGGAACGTACTTTCGCCTTCATGCCAGCGGGACAGGGAGCCGTGAACTGGCCAGCGGGCGAGCTTTCTTCCACCGCGCTCGTTTTCGATGAGGAGCTGCCGCTGCCGGATTCCTCAATCGACCGTGTGCTGATGGTGCATTCGCTGGAATTCGTGGAAAACCCTCGCGAGGCGCTTAAGGAATTGTGGCGGGTTCTGGCACCGGGCGGGCGGCTGGTCATCGTGGTGCCGAACCGCCGCGGCGTGTGGGCGCGGATGGAACATACGCCCTTCGGCTCGGGCCGCCCCTATTCGCGCAGCCAGCTGACCGCGCTGTTGCGCGAGACGAATTTTACCCCCGGCGCTTCTGCCGAAGCCTTGTTTTTTCCGCCTTCGAAGGTGCGTTCCGTGTTGAAGTTTCGGCGTTACATTGAGACCGTTGGCCGCAGGCTCTGGCCGGTCTTTTCCGGCGTGATTGTGGTGGAGGCGCAAAAGCGGCTTTATCAGGGGCTGCCGGTCACGCAGCGCGCGTCCCGCCGTGTCTTCGTTCCGGTGCTTGCGCCGCAGGGCGTGCCGAGCACGCGCACGAAACTGGACCAGCAAAAGAAGCGCTGATACTCGACAAACAGCCTCTTCCAGTCTAATGCCTTCGGCATTGTCAGGCCGGATTTCCCGGCGCTTTTCCGAAGGTCGATAAAAATGAGTGCAGAGCTTAACCAACCTGTTCCGCGTCCAGGCATCCTGGATATCGCCGCTTATGTTCCGGGCAAGGAGCATGTGGACGGTGTCGCGAAGGTTTATAAGCTCTCCTCCAACGAGACGCCGCTTGGTGCGAGCCCTAAGGCGATTGAAGCTTTCAAGGCCGCAGCAGCCAATCTGGAAATCTACCCCGACGGACAGGCCGTGGCGCTGCGCCAGGCGATTGCCGATGTGCATGGGCTGAATATTTCCAACATCATCTGCGGCAATGGCTCGGATGAGCTGCTGGGTCTGCTCTGCCACGTCTATCTGGGTGCGGGCGATGAGGCGATCATTACCGAGCACGGCTTCCTCGTCTACAAGATCCAGATCATGGGTGCCGGTGCTATACCTGTTACCGTGAAGGAGACGGATTGCACGGTGGATGTGGATGCCATCCTCGCTGCCGTGACGGAAAAGACGAAGATGGTGTTCATTGCCAATCCCGGTAACCCGACGGGAACCTATGTTCCGGTGGCCGAAATCCGCCGTCTTCAGGCCGGTTTGCCGAAAAATGTCATTCTCGTTCTGGATGCGGCCTATGCGGAATATGTGCGCAAGAACGATTATGAGGCCGGGCTGGAACTGGTTTCCGGCAACGCCAATGTCGTGATGACGCGCACCTTTTCCAAGGTCTATGGTCTGGCTGCGCTTCGCGTCGGCTGGATGTATGGCCCGGCTGCCATCATCGATGCGCTGAACCGAGTGCGTGGCCCGTTCAACATGAACGCGCCTGCCATTGCTGCCGGTGCTGCCGCAATCCGCGATCAGGCCTTCATGCAGCAGGCCGTTACCCATAATCTTCTATGGTCCGACAAATTGACGGCTGCCTTTACCGAACTCGGCCTGACCGTCACGCCATCGGTGACGAACTTCGTTCTCATCCACTTCCCCGATGTGGATGGCAAGCGCGCAGCCGATGCCGACGAATTCCTAAGCCGTCGCGGCTATATTCTGCGTGCGGTTCGTGGGTATGGCTTTGCCAATTCGCTGCGCATGACGGTGGGCTCGGAAGAGGCCAACCTCGGCGTCATCGCATCTCTCAAAGAGTTCATGGGTAAGGCGTGATGGCGGGTTTCATGTTTGAACGGATAACGCTGATCGGCATCGGCCTGATCGGCTCGTCCATCGCGCGGGATATCAAGGAACTCGGTATTGCCCGCGAGGTGGTGATTTCCACCCGCAGCGAAGAGACGCTGAAACGCGCCGAAGAGCTGGCGCTCGGCACCTCCTACGCCATCTCGGCGGCCGATGCGGTCAAGGACGCCGATCTCGTCATCGTTTCGGTTCCCGTCGGTGCATCCGAAGCTGTGACGCAGCAGATTGCACCGCATCTGAAAGCGGGCGCTATCGTGACCGATGTCGGCTCGACCAAGGCATCCGTCATTGCGCAGATGGCACCGCATATGCCGCAGAATGTGCATTTCATTCCCGGCCACCCGCTGGCGGGAACGGAAAAATCCGGCCCCGATTCCGGCTTTGCCGGGCTGTTTCGGGATCGCTGGTGCATTTTCACGCCGTTGCCGGGCACGGATGCGGCTGCGCTGGAGCGCCTGAAAGGCTTCTGGGTCGCGCTCGGCTCACGCGTGGATGAGATGGATGCGGAGCATCACGACAAGGTGCTGGCCATCGTATCTCACCTGCCGCACATCATCGCGTACAACATTGTCGGTACGGCGGATGATCTGGAAACGGTGACGGAATCGGAAGTGATCAAATATTCCGCTTCGGGTTTCCGCGATTTTACCCGCCTTGCCGCGTCCGATCCCACCATGTGGCGGGATGTGTGCCTGCACAACAAGGATGCGATCCTTGAAATGCTGGCGCGCTTCTCGGAAGATCTGGCATCGCTGCAACGCGCTATTCGCTGGGGAGAAGGCGACAAGCTGTTCGAGCTTTTCTCCCGCACCCGCGCCATCCGCCGCTCCATCGTGCAGGCGGGACAGGATGTGGATGCGCCGGACTTCGGACGCCACTCGCTGGACCAGAAGAAATAAATGCGAAAACGGACGGTCGTTTTAAAGAGCGGCCGTCCACTTCATTTACAGGCGTCGTTTTTAGAAACGCATACCGGGAACGGCCAGCGGATTGTCCATCATCGCCTGGCTGTCCGGCCTGTCTATGCCAGCGGTGCCGGTGAAGGCGGAAAAGAGATCTTTCACGAAAGCTTCCGGCAAATCCTTGGTGATCAGCACCATGCGCGTGCGCTTGTCCGCCGGATCCGGCCAGGCGGCAAGACGCTGTGGCGGGTGGAAGATCGATTGCACGCCATGCAGCACAAGCGGCCTTTCGGGATTGTCCGAAAGGGCGACGATGGCCTTCATGCGAAGCAGCTTCTCACCATGCGCGGAGCGCAGCAAATCCACGAACATTTCGATTGCCAGCGGATCGATTGGCCGATCATGCAGAATGGAGAAGGAGCGGATCGAGGCGTTGTGGCGGTTCACATCGTGGTGGTGGTGGTGGTGGTGATCGTGAGAATGGTCATGATGGTGGCCGTGTTCATGATGATCATGCCCGTCGTGAGCGGCTTCCTCGCCAGGCCAGCGGCTCACATCCGCTGTCTTGCTGGAAAAATCATAAAGGCCATTATCCAGCAGGTCCGTGGCTTTCCAGTCCTCCCGGTCGCCATCTTCGATAGAGGCGCGCGGGTTCAGCGCGGAAAGGCGCGCGACGAGCGACGACACCGCATCCGGCTGCGCAAGCTTGCGCTTCGTCAGCACGAGTCGATCCGCGACTGCGACCTGCTTTACCGCTTCCTCGTGATGATCGAGCGTCGATGCGCCATTCACCGCATCCACCACCGTAATCATGCCATTGAGAGCGAAATTCTGCGCGATGACTGGGTTGCCCATGATCGACTGCATCACGGGTGCCGGGTCGGCAAGACCCGTCGTTTCGATGACGACGCGCTTGACCGGCTTCAACCGCCCGGTCTGGATGCCATCCATCAGTTCCGCAAGCGTATCCACAAGCTCGCCGCGCACGGTGCAGCACAGGCAGCCTTCCGCCAGTTCGATGATGCCATCGCCAGAGCGTTCCACCAGCAGATGATCTATGCTGACATCACCGAACTCGTTGATGATGATCGCCGCATCCGACATTGCCGGATCTTTCAGAAGCCTGTTGAGCAGCGTCGATTTTCCGGCGCCCAGAAATCCCGTGAGAATGGAAACCGGTATCCGTTCGAATGCCATGGGGGCACCTTGCATGGTTATATTATTACGTTCTGCCACTGCTTATAGCAGCAAAAATGCCGGGCGGAAGTCGTAATTTCCTGAAGCCGCCCGGCGCATTCTTACCTGACAGCTTGATCAGAAGGCTGGGCGCGGAATCGGGATCGGCACGTTGGCCGCCTGGCTCGCGCCCTTGCCCTTGGTCTCCACCGCCGCAGCAATGGTTTCCGTGCCGGGAATAAGCCCCGCATAGGAATAGACCGGCGGGCGGGTCATTTCGCGCACGTAAGGCGACTTGATGATCATGCGGCCAGCCTCATCGCGGCCTTCGCTGCGCACCTTTGCGGCTTTCGGGTTGCAGATATCCTTGCTGATATCGTTGACGGTCTGCGTATCGCCATAGGGTGCCAGCGAAGCAAGCGATACACCCTGACCGGCAGGCGATGTCAGGCCCATCTGGAGAAGTTCGGCGGATTCATCGGTGCGTCCGGCAAGGCTATCAGAACCCAGAACCACGGAAACGACCTGTCTTCCATCGCGCTTGGCGGAGGAAACCTGATTGAAGCCGGAGGCACAGATAAAGCCGGTTTTCATGCCATCGGCCCCTTCGAAACGACCAACCAGCATATTGTAATTCGCATAGTTTTTCTTGCCGGTGGTAACGCCTTCCAGCGAAAAGTAACCGGCATAATCCGGGAATTCGCGCTTGATGATGACGGCCAGCACGGCGAGATCACGCGCCGTGGTGTACTGTCCCGCACCCGGCAGGCCATTGGGGTTCACGTAATGGGTGGACGACATGCCGAGACGCGCCGCCTGCGCGTTCATCTGCGCCACGAAATTTTCCTGCGTGCCGCCAATGGTTTCGGCAATGGCAACGGCAACGTCATTGGCGGATTTGACCAAGAGCAGCTTCAGCGCGCTATCCAGCGTCAGCTTGGAGCCCGGCTTGAAATACATCTTGCTGGCAGGCTGGTCTGCCGCGCGCTTGCTGACGATGACTTCCGTATCCGGGCTGAGCTTGCCGGATTTCATTGCGCTGAAAGCGATATAGGCCGTCATCAGCTTGGTGAGAGAGGCCGGATACCATTTGCGGAAGGCTTCCTGATGGGCAATGACCTTGCCTGTCTTCACGTCCACCACCATCTTGGGGTTGGCGTGAGCGAAAGATGTCATGGCCAGAACGCCGGCTGTAAGAGCGGCAACGGTTTTAACGAGCCGCCCGGCGGCACGGTGGGTTCTGCGTTCGTCTTGCAAGGGCTATCCTCGAATTCCCGTCTTTTTCGGGATTTTGCAATATTCACCATATATGTCCTAGCAATGGCAAAGTACATTGATTGCGTCAATTATGCGGCGCAATATCCACCGCGCCTTAGCACGATCAATCACACTGCCGTTGGAAGTCAGGAATTACAGAATGCCGATCTTGAACAGAGCCGCCGAATTGCAACAGGAAGTCAGCGAATGGCGGCGGCACCTTCATGAAAATCCGGAAATTCTCTACGAGGTGCACGACACGGCAGCCTTCGTTGCCGAAAAGCTGAAATCCTTCGGCGTAGACGAGATCGTGACCGGCATCGGCCGCACCGGCGTTGTGGGCGTCATTCATGGCCGCAACCGCGATGGCCGCACAATCGGCCTGCGCGCCGATATGGACGCGTTGCCAATCGTGGAAGAAACCGGCAAGCCATGGGCCTCGAAAACGCCCGGCAAGATGCATGCCTGCGGCCATGACGGGCACACCGCCATGCTTCTGGGCGCTGCGAAATATCTCAGCGAAACGCGCAATTTCGATGGTTCCGTCGCCGTCATCTTCCAGCCTGCCGAAGAAGGCGGCGCGGGCGCGCTCGCCATGGTTCAGGACGGGCTGATGGACCGTTTCGGCGTGGATGAAGTTTACGGCATGCACAATATGCCGGGCATCCCACTCGGTGCCTTCGCCATCCGCAAGGGCGGCATCATGGCGGCACCGGACAAGTTTTCCATCACCGTGAAGGGTCACGGCGGCCATGCGGCGCAGCCGCACCGCACGGTGGACCCCATCACCATCGGCGCGCAGATAGTCAGCAATCTGCAGATGATCGCATCCCGCAATGCCGACCCGATCCGCTCCGTCGTCGTCTCCGTCACCCGCTTCCAGGCGGGTTCCAGCCACAATATCATTCCCAACGAAGCCGTGATCGCCGGTACCGTCCGCACGCTGGACGAAGATGTGCGCGATATGGCCGAAGCGCGGATCAAGCAGATGGCGGAAGGCATAGCGCTTGCCAATGGCGCGGAGGCAGAGGCCGTCTACGAACGCTACTGTCCCGTCACCGTCAACCACGCCACGGAAACCGACCACGCCATCCGCATCGCACGCGAGGTGGTGGGCGAAAACAACGTGGATCCGGATGTCGATCCATCCATGGCAGGCGAAGATTTCTCCTACATGCTAAACGAACGCCCCGGCGCCTTCATCTTCCTCGGCAATGGCGATAGCGCGGGGCTGCATAACCCAAGCTACGACTTCAACGACGAAGCCATAAGCTACGGCATTTCCTATTGGGTAAAGCTGGTGGAGCAGCGCCTGGGCAACTGACACCGAAATCTTGGCAGATTACCCACCGCCTGCGCATAACGCGGTTGATCCTTAAGGATCGCTTTGTTACAAGCGCAGGCGTGTGTCCACGTAGCTCAGCAGGATAGAGCACAGGATTCCTAAATGAAATTGGGGGTCGCGCCCGGAAACGACGCGATCGATCTGCTCAAAGTCGGGGAACGCTTCGTTGCACTTGCAACATGCCAATCCCGAGCCAAGCTTCGGAGAAATCCGTTGAAGGTGTAGAGACTGGATGGGCAGCACCTAAAGGCTTCGGCCCATGGTGAAGGGACAGTCCAGACCACGAACGCGCCCGTTTAAGGACGGGACGGCGGCGAAAGCCGAAGTGGTATGAATCCTGGGGTCGGAGGTTCGAATCCTCTCGTGGACGCCAATTTTCCTGCGTTACGTTCGGCGGGACGAGACAAAATTATTGCGATATCATTATTTAAGAAAGAAATTTGATGGCTGAAGTGCCTGATTTATCTATCAGTCCTCAACTTCTGGGCTCGCTCGTAGCAGCCTCCACAGCATTTACGATATGGATTCTCGGCCAATTTATCGCGATTTTTGCGGGCTTCCGGAAGAAAGCTAAAGAAAAGGAGAAGTTTGTACGCTCGCTCTATGCTGAGATAGATTTTAACACGACCGATATGTCAATCTTTCTCGCTTCACCCATATCTTACGAAACGTTCCGGGAGCGGGTTAGAGAGAACCCGGAATTCACGCCTCATATCACCGACGCGCGTCACACGCATATCTACATGAAAAACATAGATTCCATCTCCGCCACAGGAAGTGAATATGTCGGAGACGTCGTCTATTTTTATGGGGTTATGGACAAAATAACGTC
>NZ_CP039692.1:850000-942500 GCF_005145045.1 Agrobacterium larrymoorei | reverse complement strand
CGAACGCGGACCAGGCCAGTGGCAATGCTGAATAAAGTCGAACGATCTGGAAAGGTCGGCCATAGCGGGTGATAGCCCCGTAGACGTAGAACAGGCATTGTCCTTGAGTAGGGCGGGACACGTGAAATCCTGTCTGAACATGGGGAGACCACTCTCCAAGCCTAAGTACTCGTGCATGACCGATAGCGAACAAGTACCGTGAGGGAAAGGTGAAAAGCACCCCGACGAGGGGAGTGAAATAGAACCTGAAACCGGATGCCTACAAACAGTCGGAGCCCGAGCCCTTTAGTGGGTTGGGTGACGGCGTACCTTTTGTATAATGGGTCAACGACTTAGTGTAACGAGCAAGCTTAAGCCGGTAGGTGTAGGCGTAGCGAAAGCGAGTCTGAACAGGGCGTTCAGTTCGTTGCATTAGACCCGAAACCGAGTGATCTAGCCATGAGCAGGCTGAAGGTTGGGTAACACCAACTGGAGGGCCGAACCCATAACTGTTGCAATAGTTCGGGATGACTTGTGGCTAGGGGTGAAAGGCCAATCAAACTCGGAAATAGCTGGTTCTCCGCGAAATCTATTTAGGTAGAGCGTCGACCTTATACCCTCGGGGGTAGAGCACTGGATGGGCTATGGGGACTCACCGTCTTACTGATCCTAACCAAACTCCGAATACCGAGGAGTACTAGTCGGCAGACACACGGCGGGTGCTAACGTCCGTCGTGAAGAGGGCAACAACCCTGACCTCCAGCTAAGGTCCCCAAGTCATGGCTAAGTGGGAAAGGATGTGAGGATCCCAAAACAACCAGGATGTTGGCTTAGAAGCAGCCATCATTTAAAGAAAGCGTAACAGCTCACTGGTCTAAATAAGGGTCTTTGCGCCGAAAATGTAACGGGGCTAAAGCCATGCACCGAAGCTGAGGATTTGAGCTTATGCTCAAGTGGTAGCGGAGCGTTCCGTAAGTCTGTGAAGGCGGACCCGTGAGGGCTGCTGGAGATATCGGAAGTGCGAATGTTGACATGAGTAACGATAAAGGGAGTGAGAGACTCCCTCGCCGAAAGACCAAGGGTTCCTGCTTAAAGTTAATCTGAGCAGGGTTAGCCGGCCCCTAAGACGAGGCGGACACGCGTAGTCGATGGGAACCACGTTAATATTCGTGGGCCTGGTGGTAGTGACGGATCTTGTGTGTTGTGCATTCTTATTGGATTGGATGTGCGGCGAAGAGGTTCCAGGAAATAGCTCCACCGTATAGACCGTACCCGAAACCGACACAGGTGGTCAGGTAGAGTATACCAAGGCGCTTGAGAGAACTATGTTGAAGGAACTCGGCAAATTGCACGCGTAACTTCGGAAGAAGCGTGACCCCATTTTAGGCAACTATGATGGGGTGGCACAGACCAGGGGGTAGCGACTGTTTATCAAAAACACAGGGCTCTGCGAAGTAGCAATACGACGTATAGGGTCTGACGCCTGCCCGGTGCTGGAAGGTTAAAGGGAGAGGTGCAAGCTTTGAACTGAAGCCCCAGTAAACGGCGGCCGTAACTATAACGGTCCTAAGGTAGCGAAATTCCTTGTCGGGTAAGTTCCGACCTGCACGAATGGCGTAACGACTTCCCCGCTGTCTCCAACATAGACTCAGTGAAATTGAATTCCCCGTGAAGATGCGGGGTTCCTGCGGTCAGACGGAAAGACCCCGTGCACCTTTACTATAGCTTTACACTGGCATTCGCCAAGGCATGTGTAGGATAGGTGGTAGGCTTTGAAGCGCGGACGCCAGTTTGCGTGGAGCCATCCTTGAAATACCACCCTTATCTTCGTGGATGTCTAACCGCGGTCCGTTATCCGGATCCGGGACAGTGTATGGTGGGTAGTTTGACTGGGGCGGTCGCCTCCGAAAGAGTAACGGAGGCGCGCGATGGTTAGCTCAGACCGGTCGGAAATCGGTCGTCGAGTGCAATGGCATAAGCTAGCCTGACTGCGAGACTGACAAGTCGAGCAGAGACGAAAGTCGGTCATAGTGATCCGGTGGTCCCGTGTGGAAGGGCCATCGCTCAACGGATAAAAGGTACGCCGGGGATAACAGGCTGATGACCCCCAAGAGTCCATATCGACGGGGTTGTTTGGCACCTCGATGTCGACTCATCGCATCCTGGGGCTGGAGCAGGTCCCAAGGGTATGGCTGTTCGCCATTTAAAGCGGTACGTGAGTTGGGTTCAGAACGTCGTGAGACAGTTCGGTCCCTATCTGCCGTGGGTGTAGGAATATTGACAGGATCTGTCCCTAGTACGAGAGGACCGGGATGGACGTATCTCTGGTGGATCTGTTGTCCTGCCAAGGGCATAGCAGAGTAGCTATATACGGAATGGATAACCGCTGAAGGCATCTAAGCGGGAAACCAACCTGAAAACGAGTGTTCCCTATCAGAGCCGTGGAAGACGACCACGTCGATAGGACGGGTGTGGAAGTGCAGCAATGCATGAAGCTTACCGTTACTAATAGCTCGATCGACTTCTTCGTTCCCATTGTTCATGCTCATCGAAGATGAGCATTCCTCTTCTGTCCTGACGCGTGGAATACGCTCCGGACGGGCCGCGCCACGAGGCGCGACGACCTCTGGTCTGTATGGGAAACATACGGATAGGTCAGAGAAAGACGTGTTAAAAATAGAAAGTGGCCAAGCCACCCAGCTTCTCGAAAACAGCGTATGTTTTGCGCTTTGCCGACCTGGTGGTTATTGCGGGGCGGCTGCACCCGTTCCCATTCCGAACACGGCCGTGAAACGCCCCAGCGCCAATGGTACTTCGTCTTAAGACGCGGGAGAGTAGGTCGCTGCCAGGTCTGCAAAACGCAAAACATATACTCCATCTTCTCGTCACACCCTCGGCCCAGCCGAAATCAAAAGGGCCGCTAACCAAGCGGCCTTTTGTGTTATGATAGCTTGATCAAAAATAAAGCGGGCTGGAGCAGCCCCCGACCTCCCGCAGGAAGCAAAGCTTCCGAGGAAGGACAAACAAAAGACCCGGGCGCTTGTTCGACGTCAGCTCATAAATAACGCGGGGTGGAGCAGCCCCCGTCCTCCCGCAGGAAGCAAAGCTTCCGAGGAAGGACAAACAAAAAGACCGGGCGCTTGCTCGAACGTCAGCTCATAAATAACGCGGGGTGGAGCAGCCCGGTAGCTCGTCAGGCTCATAACCTGAAGGCCGCAGGTTCAAATCCTGCCCCCGCAACCAAATCCCCCAGCATATCCCGAAAATAACGCCAGCAGAGATGTTCGACACAGCGTCGCTCTTTGATTGGGACTTCTCCCCCTGAAAAACTTAGGAGCCGCTGATTGCGGGCTGGGGCGGTTCGTAAGCCTCGGCAATGTCATGGCTCTCTGCCCTTCAAGGCGCGGGCAAAGACAGGCAAGATTTTAGTTTGCTAGCAAATCCCTCACGATTGTCAGGAACGCCTCGCCCGCCACACAGACATCCCCGCTATTGTCCAGCGTCACCACCTCGAAATCGCCGCAGACGTCGACACCGCTGCGCTCCAGCCGACGGGAAATCTCCGACACGCTCTCACGACCGCGGCCCGACAGACGGGCAGCCAGAACCTCTGGGCGCGCAATCACATTGATCACCAGCAGCTTTAAGAAAATCTCCCGGAAATCAGCAAGCGCTAAGCGGGAGCCATTGGCGATCAGGATTGCGCCACGCTCCGTTGCATCTTTCGCTGAGGCGGGGATGCCGTAGCTCAGGCCGTGGGCGCTCCACGACACGCAGAACGCACCCGACAACCGCCTGCGCTCGAACTCGGCGTCATCCACGCCCTCATGCAGTTCCCCGCCAGCATCGCTGCTGCGTGTAATGACGCGGCGGACGTGGTGAAGGCGAGGGTGCTTGCCGATACGCTCAAGCGCATAGTCGATCAGCGTATCCTTGCCCGCACCGCTTGGGCCAACCACGACGATCATCGTGCCGAGTGTAGAGGAGGTGTTCGGGCTAGAGTCAGTTTCGTCGGCACTCATGCAACACGAACACCCTGACGCCAGACACTGCGCACGACGGGAACACCTGCCTCACGGTGTACGCGCACCAGATCTCCCCGCAGGCCAGCGGCGATACGACCACGGTCGCTCAAGCCGACCGTCGAAGCAGGCGTCGACGTCACCATCGACAAGGCCCGTGGCAAGGAGATGTATTGCCTCGAAGATTCAGAAAATTCATGATTGGCGCCTGAGTGTCATCCAGGCCGACGGTGCGCTTGGCAACAGCTGGAGCCAAATGCACCGGTTTTTGAAGGTAATCGATTATCACCCGATTCGACTCCGCACTTGCAATTCCGCGCGAAGTCGAACCTGAGATGCCGCCTTTGGCGCTGGATGAATTCCTATTCCGCTTTCGCGCCGGACTCCTTAACGACCTGGGACCACTTGTCGACCTCGGCGGTGATATAGGTCCGGAAGTTGTCAGGCGTGTCGACCTGGACGTCAAACCCTTGCTTGGTAAGCGCATCTCTCACCTTCGGGTCCTCAACAGCCTTCTTTACCGCTTCGGCCAAGGCTGACACAATTGCTGGAGGTGTGCCCTTTGGCGCGAGAATACCGTACCAAGGCAGTGCTTCGTATTCGTCGATACCAAGGGCCTCTGCTGTTGCGGGCATGTCAGGTAAAGATTTTGAACGGACCGAGCTTGTAGAGGATAGGCACACGATTTTCCCCGCTTGCATCAGCGGAGGAGCACTGCTGATGGCGGGAAGTGCCAGATCGAGGCGGCCTGCAAGCAGATCGGTAACAGATGGGCCGGACCCCTGATAGGGGATATGTTGTAGTTCGATGCCAGTCTTTGCTTTCAGTAGCTCGACCGCCAGATGGCTCGCTCCCCCCATGCCTGATGAACCATAGTTCAGCGAACCCGGCTTAGACTTCGCAAGCTCCACGAATTCCTTCATTGTTTTAACGCCGAGGCGTGGAGGAACGCAGAAAAGAAGAGGCGAAGTCGCAATCATGGTCACGGGCTCGAAATCCTTTACGATATCGTAGCCGGGCTTCGCATATAACGACATGTTTATCGCGTGTGCGATATTGCCCTGCAATAAGGTGTAACCATCTGGGCGGGCCTTCGCCACCGCCTGCGCAGCGATACCACCCCCGGCGCCAGGGCGGTTTTCCACGACGATTACTCCTCCCAGAACTTCGCCAGCTTTTGCGGCTACGATCCGTGCCAGGGAATCGTTGCCGCCACCCGGCGCGAAAGGAACAACCAGTGTTATGGGGCGTTGCGGAAAGCCGTCCGCGGCTATTGCTGCCATCGGGGTGAGCAGGGTTAATGCAGTAACTACCTGCCTGCTAAATCGTCTGAAATTCATGTATTCCTCCCTTTATGTTTAAGCTTCACCGGCGCGGTTAGTCGACGGCATCATTCCCGTCGCCGAGCAGATAGATCATTGATTTGTGGATGTGGGCTCGGGTCAGTTTTTCAACCCGTTCCATATCTCTAACCCGCATAGCTTTCGCGATTTCGAGATGTTCGGCCTGGGCACTTCCGCCGCGGCCGGGTAGTGTCCCAGCTATCCAACGGTAGAGGCGGATGAGTTCATAGACCTCGACATCCAGAACGTGCTTGATCCTCTCGTTTCCGCAGCGGCTTACGACAGCAGCGTGAAACTTGAATTTGAACCCTGCATTGAAAACTTCTCCGTAATAGCTTGGGTCGCTGCTACGCTCCACGTCTTCAACCAAGGCATCGAGTTCGCTGTCGGACATACGTGCTGCGGCAAGGCTGAAAGCCATGCCTTCGAGACATTCGCGTAGTTGAAAGATTGCGACGATCTCGGGTTTGCGAAGGGGCGTAATTCGAGCACGCTGGAAGGCTTCGCGCTCCACGATCTTTCTTCCTTCGAGGTTTCTGATCGCCTCGCGCACTGGACCTCTGCTCATTGAGAAGCGCTTCGCGAGTTCGACTTCCTTTAGGATAGACCCCGGTCGAAGTTCGCCTGCACGGATGAGCGCCATTATTTGATCGAGAGCTTCTTTTGCTCTGGTTTCGCCTCTTTCTTCGCGGGCGGAAACGATTTCGGTCTCTGAAAGCAAGCTGTTCTCCTTATCCATGGTGCGGATCGAGGCTCAAACGGTAGCAACGGGCGTGACAGGCGAACCAGCCGCGCCGGGAAGGCGAAGTGGTGGTGCCGTGAGCAGGAACCGTGAGCGACGGTTTGCACGAAGCCAATCAGCCAGTTCGGTCAAGAACCAGAGTTCCCCCAGATGAACTCCGAGCTTGAAAAGACAATGGCGATGTAAGGGCAGGGTGCTTCCGATGTGGCACGCCATTGGATGTAATCCCAAAGTCGACGATCTTTCGACCGCAAGATTGTCTGCCGCGATAGCCGCCACGCCACTTTCCGTCACCCAGTCGAGCAGCGCTTGGTCATAGCCATCGAGGACTGCACATGCAGTGCGGAGCTCGGGATCTGGCTCTCCATCGGATTGTTGGATCAGATCGGCAAGCCCCGTATGCAAGCATACGATATCGCCTTCCTCTACTTTGATCCCGTCTGCATTCAACACCTTCTCCAAGAGTTCCCGCCCGACGTTAACGCGTTCGTCGCCGAAGTGATGTCGAAGGTCGATCATAACGCCGCGGCCCTGAACGCAGGTTTCGGCCATCTCCATGATCGACACGGCGGTCGCACCAAGGTCGCCCTGCAGACCTTTGCCGTTTTCATCCACAATCTTGAAACCGTTGTAGAAGACCTGCTCTTCGATGCCGTCTCCATCTGCATCGAACATCGCGCCCTTGTGTGCAAAGCCGTCCCAATGGGTGGAGTATTGATTGTAGAGCATCACCGCTTCATCCGAATGGACATCTGTAATCGCCGGATCCACGGTGTTGAGCCGCTGGTTGAATGCCAACTGGCCATCTCGATGGATTGGGTGAAAATGGGGAGGGCGTCGTCGGCCGTTAAGCACCGAGCCTCCCGGACGGTCCAAAGGTAAGCTCAGGCAGAACGTGCGCCCCTCTTTCACTTCCGCAAGCGCCGCCTGTCGTTTTTCATTGGTGATCAGGTTCATTCTGCCATGCTGATCATCGGGGCCGAAGTCTCCCCATGTGGACCCTTCTGGCCGATTTACCCATCGTTTCAGTAACTTCGTATTTGCGGATTCACACATGTCATTCGGCTCCTATTGCTTCATCCTTGCGTCGCCGCACCGCTGGAACGATACTGACGATGAGAAGGATGATTGTCACAGCCAGGAAGCCTGCACTGATCGGGCTTGTAATAAGGATCGATGGGTCACCGCGAGAGAAGAGCATTGCTCTCCTAAGGTTCTCTTCCATCATTGGTCCGAGGATGAAACCGAGCACGAATGGTGCCGGTGGGCACTCGAGCTTGGCGAGCGCATAGCCAAGCACTCCGAAACCGGCGGTCAAGAAAATATCGGCAGTCCTGAAGTTCAGACTGAGAATTCCCACGCATGAGAATACCAGGATCGCAGGGCACAGCCAGCGATACGGTACCCGCAGCAGGGTGACCCACAGCCCAACCAGCGGCAGGTTCAAGATCACCAGCAGCAGGTTTCCAATCCACATGCTCGCGATGAGGCCCCAGAAGAGTGATGGATGAGAGGTCATCACTTGCGGCCCAGGGGTGATGCCCTGGATCATGAGGGCGCCCAGCATGAGAGCCATGGTGGCGCTGCCTGGAATGCCAAGAGTGAGAGTGGGGATAAAAGCGGTTTGGGCCGCTGCATTGTTGGCCGCTTCAGGCGCGGCAACCCCCTCGATTGCTCCCGTTCCAAAGCGCTCGGGATTTTTGGATATCTTCTTTTCCAGCATATATGCCGCGAAAGAACTGATGACCTGCCCAGCGCCGGGAAGCACTCCGAAAAATGATCCAAGCGCGGTACCTCGAAGCGTGGGGCCTGTGGAGGCACGAATTTCCTGTCGGCTTAGCCCAAGGGACCCGACTTTCATCGCAGTCTGCCCATCCACATTAGTTTCCAGGGTTTTGATTATCTCTGCAAATGCGAAAAGGCCCATTGCAACGACGGCGAAGTCGATACGGTCCGTAAGGCTGTCAAAACCGAAGCTGAAACGCGAAACCCCCGAGATAACATCAGTCCCGACCAGACCGATCATGACGCCGAAGAGCGCCATCAACACACCTTTAAGCAACGAACCGTGTCCCAATACAGACGAAAACACCATTGCCATAAGGATCATGGAGAAGTACTCGGGCGGACCGAATTCGAGCGCCATCGCGGACAGCGGAGGTGCAAAGGTTGCGATCAAAATCGTTCCGATGGTTCCTGCGACAAAGGAACTGAGTGCAGCGATTGCCAGCGCCTGTCCCGCCTTTCCCTTGCGGGCCATTTGGTAGCCGTCAATGCACGTAACGGCGGCTGAAGACTCTCCCGGAAGATTTACGAGGATCGCTGTCGTTGAGCCGCCGTAGGCTGCGCCATAGTAGATGCCCGCAAGCATAATCAATGCACCTTCCGGCGGCAGCCCGAAGGTCAAGGGTAGCAGAACGGCGATGGTGACAAGCGGTCCCACGCCAGGCAGCACGCCGATAAATGTACCGAGCAAAACGCCAAGAAAGCAGTAGGTTAGGTTGGACAAGGAAAGTGCGACGCTGAATCCCAGCGCGAGATTTGATAAGGTATCCATTCACTGAGCCCACATTGTAAAGGGGATGTTGAGCCCCGTGATAAAGATCAGGTAGGCGATCGCGACCAGCGCCACAGTGATCGCTACAATTTCCAGGGGACGCCGTGCGCCCGCCGCGACCGCGCTGATCAAGATCAAGCCGACAAGAGCTGCAAGGAGACCGACCTCTTCCTGAAGGATCGCGAAACTGACGACTGAAAGAGTGATCAAGAGTAGTGGTTTGACGTGAATTCGCTCGGGTCGCTCCAAAAATCCGGATTTCACAATAGCGGTTGCGACGAGCGAAAGACCCAGGATCATTATGCCTACCGCGATCATCGTGGGAAAGAACCCGGGGCCCATCGCCGCCGGGGTACCAAGTTTGTAGCCAATAGAAGCGACGAAAGCCGCGCCGCCGAAAATAGAAAAGAATCCTCCGGCGAGAAGGTCCGTTGTTAATTTCATTGAATTTCCTCCCTACAGCAGCATCGCCGAACCCTGAGAGAAGTTTGGCGTATCGCTGTAAATATTAAGAAATGACAATTTTATAAATGTGTCAACACTTTTAATGGCGGGCCGGGGATATCTGTGTGACCTGGCTCTGCAGAGAAAGAAACGCCATGGGGAATAGCCAATCCGAACAAGATTTGATGGTTTAAACGCTCAGGAGGAGGGTACTCGCGGCCTATAGACAGGTTCAGCCGATTAGTGGACGTTGCTCTCAAGCGGCGTTTCTGACCTCGACCAACAAGTCTATTAGTCCAGTACGCTCGCTACCCGAGCTCTTTATGATCGCAAAGCTTGTCCCTTATCCAGAGAGCATGTATCGGCATGCATACAGGCCGAGAAAGGAACGCGGATGTCGATCACTGTACAGAAAACTATTCCCGCTGCTCGTATGCGGCAGTTTCATCAGATGGTTGATCGGTGGCTTGAAGAGGGGCCGATCAAGCTTGCGACGAATGCCACGATAACTGCGATGGACAATGCTGGAATTCCGAAGGCGGAACAGGCGGCAATCATCGAGGACCGCGACATCATCATGAAACACAATATGCGCCTCGGCGTTATCAGTGAAGTATTCGCGCCAGCAATCGAGAAGTCGGTGAACTCGTCTCGGTCGGGACGTGAAGCTCAGGATGAAATCGCTCGGTTGATTGTGACTGCTATCGGCATCCGGCAGCAGGACGACAGTGAACTGGTGACATTTACCTTCATCAGCCAAACCGAGGCAGATGCGTTCGATAAAGCCGTTTGAAGCGTTACTTTCTTGAGAAACGGCGAATGGAGAAAGGTCGCGACGCTACGCTGACGATAAGTCAGGAAACCGTCGTTGGAGAATGATCTGTCCGCTTCTGGTGAAGCCTGAGAACGCTTAGACGCCTATCGCGACTTTCAATGCATCCCGCCCTGACCGGACTTCAGATCGACGTTGCGCAGGATGAGCGCCAGCGGGACTGCAAGGGCCGAAATGATCGCGAGAACAAAAAACACATCGATATAGGCGAGATAACTTGCCTGAAGGCCAACCTGCTGGCCGATAAGGCCCATGGCCTGACTTTGTGCATCGACCATGGAGGAGCCTCGCTCCGTAAAGAAGCCCTGTAGATTCTGCATTGTCTGATGATAGGCGGGTTCCGTCGGGTTGATGTGCTCGACCAGTCGGCTCTGGTGCCACTGTTCTCGGTGGGCGAGCACGTTCGAAGCGACCGAAACGCCTATCGAGCCACCGGTGTTGCGGGCTGCGTTGATCAGCGCAGACGCCTGGTCGGTCTGGTCCGGCCTCAAGCCGTCATAGGAAGCTGCTGTGATTGGAATGAAGATCAAGGGCAGGCCGAGACCGAGGATGCAGCGCGACCAGACGAAGAAACTGAAATCGGCATTCGGGTTCAGCCGTGTCAGATCATACATTGATAATGCAATGATCGTCGCGCCGATGGCGATGAGATATTTCGGTTGGAAGCGCGAGGTTAACTGACCTGCCATGAACATCATGACCATCGTCACGAGACCGCCGGGCGAAAGGGCGAGGCCAGCCCAGGTGGCGGTGTAACCATAATTTTCCTGCAGCACCTGCGGTACGAATTGGGTGGTGGCAATGAGGATTGCGCCTATTGCCAGCATTACGATCATGCATGATCCAAATTGGCGGGTTGCAATCAGCCGCACATACAGCACCGGGTTTTTCGCCGTCAGCAGCCAGGGTATGGATGCGATGAGTGCGGAAAAGCAGATCAACGCCGTTACGATGATGAACGTCGAGTCGAACCAGTCTTCTATCTGCCCTCGGTCGAGAACCAGTTCCAATGAACCAAGGAAGGTCGCGACTAGCAGGAAGCCGATGATATCGAAGCGAATGCCCTGCTCACGCATGTCCTGGCGCTTCTTCTCCTGCTCCTCGGATTCATTGACCAGAAAATAGACGAGCATGAAAGCAAACACGCCGACTGGACCGTTGATCAGGAAACACCAATGCCAGGAGAAATTGTCGGAAAGCCAGCCGCCAAGCGTTGGTCCCACGACTGGCGCCACCACCACCGCAATACCGAAAATTGCAAAGGCCTGACCGCGTTTTGCTGGCGGAAAGGCGTCCGTAAGAATTGATTGCGACACCGGCACCATACCGCCGCCCGCAAACCCCTGGATCATGCGGAAAATAAGGAGCGATGGCAGGTCCCATGCCAGTCCGCACATAACGGAGGCCACCGTGAACATGGCCAGACAGACGAGATAAAACCGTTTGCGGCCATAACGTTGAGCAATGAAGCTGGAGGCAATGAGCGCTATGGCATTGGACACGAGATAGGTCGTGACCACCCAAGATGCCTCATCCGCACTGACCGCCAATCCACCGGAAATATAGCGGAGCGCGACATTGGCAATCGTCGTATCGAGGACTTCCATGAACACCGCGAGCGCTACGACGACCGCCACAAGCCATGGGTTTGTAGCGCGCCCGCTCGCTCTTGAACCGGTTCCGCCTGTCGCTGCCGCCGTTGCCATGTCAGATCCTCGTTGTCCGATCCTCGTTCCGGTTCCTGGACTTAGCTTCTGGGGCGAACAGTCACGGTCGGCACAACGGACATGCCCGGGCCAATCGAAACATCTTTCGGCCACTCTTCCACGACGATCTTGACCGGGACTCGCTGGGTCACCTTCACATAATTGCCGGTGGCGTTTTCTGCTGGCAGAAGCGAGAATGCGGTGCCGGAGCCGGGCTGAACCGAATCGACTTTCCCGTGCAGAATGTGGTCTGGATAGGCATCAATCGTTAGTTCCACCGGCTGGCCGGGACGCATGTCTGCCAGCTGTGTTTCCTTGAAGTTGGCGGTTACCCAAACTTCGTCCGGCACGAACATGGCTATCGCCTGACCTGCCTGAACGAATTGACCTTTTGCACCACTGATCTTCACGACTCGGCCCGGCTGTGCTGCCGTCAACGTGGTGTAGTTAAGGTTCTGGTCCGCGCTTTCCTTCTGCGCTTCGGCCTGTTTCAGGCTGGCTTGAGCGCTCGTGCGCTGCGCCTCTGCTGCGACCTTGTTCTTCATTGCCGAACTGACATTTGCCTGCGCTTCGGTATATGCCGCCTGGGCCTGCCGCAAGTTTGACTCGGCTTGTTGGGAGGTCTGCAGGCTTCCGGCGCCGCCTTGCTGGAGTTGGCGCTGTCGATCGGCTTCATCTTTCGCAAACTGCAGCGCAGCGCCAGATGAGGCCTCGCGCGCTTTCGCCTCTTCGATGGCGGCGGAAGCAACGTCGATCTGTGCAGTTGCATTGGTAATCGAAGCGTTTGCAGCTTCCACCTGCGCCTGAGCCTGATCAACCGCGATCTGGTAATCTCGCGGTGCTATTCTGGCGATGACGGCACCGGCCTCGACGTGCGCATTGTCGGCCACGGCGACGTCATCGAGATAGCCCGATACTTTCGCCGCAAGCGAGAAGCTACGCGCATCGACAAAGGCGTCGTCGGTCGTCTCGTAAGGATGAAAATAGACCAGCCAGATAAAGTAGGCAGCAATTCCCACGACGATCAGGGCAAGAATAATATCCGCTGTCCAGACGGGATGCCGACGGATAACCGAGGGCTTTTTCTCTTTCTGCTCGGGTTCCGCTTCAGAGGAGGCAGTCTTGACTTCGCGATCTTCTGGATCGCCGTTTTGCTTCGCTTCGTCTTCGGAAACGGCGCGCTGAGCTTGGACCACGATGTGCCTCGGAAAAAGAGCTGAGAGAACATTTGTAACGTAAGAGGCCTGCGAATGTTCCCGCCGGTGAAATCGATATCTCCAAGCCTATCTATCGCCACGTCACCAGGGCGTTTCGAGGCGCCCAATGCTCGGGCAGAAATATAATCTCACGATTGGCTTGTTCAGCTCCGGTTATGGAGAGGGCAGATCGATGACGAGACGCTTTTTGAACTCGAACATGAACTTGATCTGGAGTAACTGACCAGCGCTCAATTCGGATTTCATTCGATATGCAGGCGACTGCGTTCAGCCGATGCAAATAATTTTGCCGCCTCTTCCGTTCCGAAACACAGTTCGGATGGGCTGCCCTGTTCGGTCGTATGGACAGTCCAGAGAACGCCCGCAGGTTGGATTTCAACGTCATCGGCCAAGGCGTCATCAATACGTGCGAACAACTCTAACATAAGAGAACACCCCGAGGGACCACATCGTCCAATCGCATTCGTACGCTTGCATTCGGGGCGTGTCGAGTAATCCTTTTGTGTCAGCGCCAAAGCGCCTTCGTGGACTGAGGGTTGGATCGCTTCAATTTCTGGAAAGGCCTTCAAGCCGCAAGAAATATGGCAAGCTCGCGGGCAACCGCTTCAGCATCTTCGCGCTGTGGAAAATGCCCGACATTCTGAAGGGCGATGCGCTCGAATGGGCCGGAGAACTTCTCATGCAGAGCTTCAGAAAGCTCAGGCGGATTGACACCATCTTCCAGTCCCTGAAAATAGATCGTGGGTAACGATAACGATGTCGTTTCCCTGATCCGGTCTTCCAGCCACTTGCTCGCCGGGTCCACCTCTGCCTCGCCCCATCGGGCCTGGTAGCTGTGAAGCGTAACAGTAACCCAGTCCGGATTGTCGAAGGATTTCGATACCGCGTCGAATGTTGCGTCATCAAACCAGCCTTCAGGTCCCCAGTTTTCCCACTGGATGCGGGCAAAGCCGTGCGGATCCTCGGCTATTGCCTCCGCACCACGCTTCGTTGCCATGAACCAGTGGTACCAGTATCGTTGTGCCTGCCGGAAAGATGGCGTTTTCAGTCCGCCCATGCGAGGCAGCGAGGATAGCAGCGCCATTTTTTCCACGCGCTGTGGCCAGCCGACGGCCAATCCCTCGGCTATGCCTGCTCCCCAATCATGCCCGACGACCGAGAAGGTGTCGATCCCGAGGCCGTCCATCAGTGCTATCGCGTCCATGGACAATATACCGCTATTGGCTGTCCTCAAGGCGTCTTCATTGCGGAACACGCTGCCGCCGAACCCGCGGAGATAGGGTGCGATCAGCCGCAAACCCCGGTCAGCAAGTCTCGAGGAGACATCATCCCACGTCGAAGCATCGTCAGGCCAGCCGTGCAAAAGCAAAACCGGTCGTCCGTGTTTTGCACCGGATTCGATAAAACTGATCCGAACATTGTTGGTATCGACGTGTGGCATACAACCGCTCCTTGTTCGCCAGACGCAACACGGACGGTGCAGACTTGGTTCCAGAGGAAGTGCGACTTGCCGTCTCGACTGCCTGCCAGTTGATCATCAAGCGACTGGATGCGCGTGATCTGGAAAATCGCCGATGAAGCTCCCATCTCCTTGTGAGATCATTCATTTACGGAGGTTGCGATGCCTGGACCTGCCGAGCATGACGATACTTTGGCAATCGAAATACTTGCACCGACCCCGTCACATCGGGGAGGCAGGATTTGCGATTGTTGCCGTTGTGCCAAAGGTTATGACGATTTCGATGAGGATGGCTTTGGTATTTGCTGCGATTGCCTGAATTCGGATAGCCTGCTCATCGATTTGGATCGATGTGAGAACCTTGAGGCGACCCAGAAGTGAGTTGGCGCCGCCGCTTACAACGTTATCAAGAAGACGCCATGCGTTTTCTCGTCAGATACATTTCCACTCCGGCCCGAGTGAGAAATGACGCTAATCCGACGATGATTGCGACGATACGAATGCGCTGCTCATCAGTCTCGACTTCAGCCTGGCGGGACTGCAGCAGATCACGTTCGCTGACTGTGATTTGGCCGATGACGTCACGTATTCGATCCATCGTGCCGACAGCCATATAGTCGATCTCGTTGGCGCGAGCAGCTTCTGCACTCTTCTCGTCATGGAGCGAAATGGAGTGGCTCAATTCGTTCAACTTCCGGTCAACCAAGCCTTGTAATGCTGTCACCCGGGCAGTCTGGGCACTGTTGTCGGACACTCTGTTCGATAAATTGCCGAGGAGAGTATGCAGCCGATCCAGAGCCTTATTATATGGATCGAGATATCGACGGTCTCCACTGACAAGATACCCTCGTTGCCCTGTTTCCGCGTCATCCAGCGCGATAAGCACATCCTTCGTCGTGTCGATTGCCTCGTAGGTGTGGACCACCATGTCCTGATGGTCGCTTAAAAGCGTATGTGTCCATGTCGTGGCCAGCACGCCTGACGCTATGACGACGCCAACGGGAATTGATCTCAGCAACGTCGGTATGGTGAGATAATTCTGGCGTATCGTCGGCCAGGACCATTTGCTCATCTCGCGGCTCCCGCCTGTATGACCTTATCTCCAAGCAGTATCATGTGGTGCCGCGATCACAAGAAGGAGACGGGATCGGTTTCACAACCATATAGTCGTCTGCCGGGTATCGATTTATACCGCGCCCATTCGTGCAGCATCGCCAGCGGTTTCGATTGTCCCATTGTCTTCGCCATCCCAATATTCGATTGTTCGCGCGGACACTTTGATGAGCACGATGCCTGGGGTGTCTACGCCGTTCGGGAACCATCGATCCAGATCTTTGACCCAGTGAGTTTCGAACTGCGCCTTGTCGCGGATCAGGTTTGCTTCGCCGCGGACCGCGATAAAGATTCCGGGCTTTCCAAGGATGCTGGGTGGAGCGGTAAAGGTGAGCGTGACCGATTTGTCCTTCTCGATCTCAGTGACCTTTTTCGTACTGCCATAGGAGAAGAACCAGGAGTCGCCATCATATTCCACGTCGCCATTATTGCTCATGGGTCGACTGCCGATCTGTCCGGATCCGCTATTTGTATTGAGCATGCAGAAGTCGATTTTACTGAGCTTTTTCGACAGCTCTTCCATCGTCATTGTGGTCATCGTGATTTTCCTCTCTCCAAATGATGGATAGAAACCACTTCCAGGTGACGATTGTTCCTTGAGAGAAGCCGAACCCTTTGCCAAGGTTCATCGCGGACTATGCGTGTCACCGCTGCCCTTGCAAATCGCTCAGTATCTTGATCAATTGCGGTGCCAGCTCGCGAATTTCCTTGAGGTGAATTGCGCTCAGGTGAGACATGACCTCTTCTGCCTGATCGGTCAGGTGCAGCGTCTGCCGACGGCGGTCCTCAAGGTCGGGTTGCCGGGTGATATAGCCACCTTTTACCAGCCGATTGGTGAGCTCGACTGCCGTGTGGGGTGCGATCAGTAGCTTTTCGGCGAGTAAACCAACGGTCATGGTCTCATCAGGGCGAAGGCCCTTGATTGCCAGCAGAGCCTGATGTTGCTGCGGGGGAACGCCGGCGGCTTGGGCGGCAGATGTGCTGAATTCGAGAAACTTCTTCAACGTGTGACGAAAATTTGCCAGCGCCTGATAATCGGACGCGGTTGGGGTGTCCATGCTTTAAAACCTCGAACCTCAATATCTCAAGCGCCTTATTTAACTGGCGTCATAAATACAAATCAACCGCCGCGAAAGCTCCTCATATTGATTTATGTCGTAATACGATATAAATGCATCGCATCTTTATTATCGTTCCGAAGGACTGCGATGACCGATTTTCATTCACCACTTGAGCCGCCGCAGGGAGGCGGCCAGATTGCCAGAAAGCTTGCAGGCGATTTCACGACAGACAGACGTGTGCTCGTTCTTATTCTGATGGCCGTCCTCGTCGGCTCCATGGGCGCATTCGCGGCCTGGATACTCGTGAAGTTGATTGAACTCGTCACCAATCTCGTCTGGATGGGTCGGATCAGCACCGAAGCCGTCAGTTTCGCCGATGTACACCCGTCTCTGTGGATGGTCGCAGCACCGGTTCTCGGCGGACTGGTCATAGGGCTCAAGGCGCGGTTCGGATCGGAAAAAATTCGCGGACACGGCATTCCGGAAGCCATAGAGGCGATTTTGATTGGTGGAAGCAGGATGTCGCCCAAAGTGGCTGTCCTCAAGCCGCTGTCTTCCGCCATATCGATTGGTAGCGGCGGGCCTTTCGGTGCCGAAGGCCCGATCATCATGACTGGCGGGGCCATCGGGTCGCTCTTCGCGCAGTGTTTCCACATGAGTTCGGCAGAACGGAAAACCCTGCTTGTCGCGGGCGCTGCTGCGGGCATGACGGCGATTTTCGGATCGCCGATTGCGGCTGTGATGCTGGCGGTCGAGCTTCTGCTATTTGAATGGAAGCCGAGAAGCTTCATTCCGGTCGCTGTCGCCGCTGCTGTTTCCATAACATGGCGGCCCTTCTATTTCGGCTCCGGTCCGTTGTTTGCGACACATTTCTCCTATGATCTTCCGTGGTGGGGCCTGTTTCTCTGCGCTCTCGTCGGCATAGTCGCGGGGCTGCAATCCGGGCTGATGACTGTCCTCCTCTATAGAATAGAAGATTTCTTCGAGAAGCTGCCCATTCACTGGATGTGGTGGCCTGCTCTGGGAGGGCTTGCGGTTGGTCTCGGCGGCCTCATCGAGCCCAGAGCGCTGGGCGTCGGGTACGATATCATCGCCGACCTGCTCGCGAACCATTTCGTTGCGCAGGCCATTCTCACCATCCTTCTGGTCAAATCCGGCATTTGGCTGATCGCGCTTTCGTCTGGCACTTCGGGCGGCGTGCTGGCGCCTCTGCTCATTCTTGGCGGCGCGCTGGGTTATCTCGTTGGTCTGTTTCTTCCCGGCGAACCGGGTATCTGGGCGCTGCTTGGAATGGCGGCCATGATGGGCGGAACGATGCGTGCGCCGCTGACGGGCATCTTCTTCGCAATCGAAATCACCGGTGATCTCGGGATGGCAATCCCGTTGCTCATCGCAACGATTGCAGCTTACTCGGTCACGGTGCTGATGATGCGACGCTCGATACTGACCGAGAAAATCGCAAGACGTGGCCAGCACATCACGCGCGAATATGCGGTGGACGCATTCGAACTGACTCGTGCTGCCGAGATCATGATTCGTGACGTCGATACGCTGCCTGCAACCATGAAAATAAGTGAGGTGATCGAGTTCTTCACCAGCCAGGAAACGCACCGCACCTATCCGGTTGTGAAGCCGGATGGCGTGCTGGTCGGTGTCGTTTCGAGAGCCGACATCCTTTTGTGGCAACAGGAAACGCATGGCACGGAAACATTGAGTGATAAGCTTGCCGAACGTGATCTCGTTGCCGGTCATGAGGAAGATACGGTCGGCGCGATAGCGGACCTTATGCTAGGCGCAAATACCGGACGCGTTGCCATCGTCAACAGTTCGAATGTCCTGATTGGGCTCGTGACGCGGAAAGACCTGTTACACCTGCGTCGCAAGCAGCGCGCAGCGGAACTGGAACGGCGGCCTTATCTCAGAAGCGCTTGATAACGGCCTGACTGACGTTGACCGGCTGGAAGATAGCTCCGCTTCTGGCCGGTTCGCCGCCCTTTGTGGTCTCGCTCGTCGCGATAAGAATGACGAGGCTGATCGCCACCATAAGTGCGTTTTTTATTCTGAAGCGACCGTGGCGCTCATCCGCGTTAGGGGTGGTCATTTCGCTTCTCCAGCAACCCGTTCATGAGAAGATCGAGATGGGCGTTGAGAAAGGCTTCGACATCCATTTTCTTGCGGTCGTCGAAGATGATGCGCAACACGGCGAGTGTCATCAAAGGAGCCATGACCAGTTCAGGGAAAACGACGCTGTCGCTTCTGAACTCCCCAGCCTTCACGCCTTCGTCAACAAGCTCGGTTATCATTTTCATCAAGGGCTGAATCACGTCCCGGTCATGTCTTTCGACAATATCGGGAAACTTCTGACCTTCGGAAATGACGAGCTTGAGAACTTCGCGGTTCTGGTTGTCGCTGGCCAGATATCCGTACAGTGCCTCAAGCAGTGATTTCAGTCTCTGGGCAGGCGTGCCGTGATAGGTGTCTGCGTGCTTTACGATGTCTGCAAAGGATGTCGAGCCATGACGGATCGTTGCCTCGAACAGAACTTCCTTGGTTTCAAAATAGACGTAGACCGTGCCCTTGGTGACACCCACATGTTCTGCAATGTCCTCTACGCGCGTTGCGGCGTAACCGTTCTTCACGAATTCGGTAAATGCCGCGTCCAGAATTTGCCCCGGGCGCAGCTGCTTCTGTTCGGCGCGTGTCAGCTTCACTTTTCCGCGCTTCATCGGGCAATTCTTGAACATTGATATTCCAGCATTTCGTTCATTCCAATTTAACCAGTCCTGAAGTTATCATTGACTTTCCAGTCAGTCAAATATACGCATTCAGAATATTTCGATGATAAGGTCTGACCATGAAGCACATTGTTAGCGTCCTCCTAATCGCGAGCGCCGGTTTTCTGACCTCGTGTAGCCAGCAGGAAGGTGGGGGAGAGGCGGAGCCTCGCCATGTCCGTGTCGTGACGGTCGAGAGCAAGCAGCTGGTTTCGGGCGGCGCCGTCACCGGCGAAATACAGGCGCGCGTGCAGTCCGATCTGTCCTTCCGGGTGGGTGGCAAGATTGTGGAGCGCACGGTTGACGTTGGAGACCACGTCAAAGCCGGGCAGGTTCTTGCGCGGATTGATGCCGAAGAGCAGGAGGCCGATCTTGCCGTTGCTCAGGCAAATCTCGAAGCTGCGGTTGCGCAGCGCATTCAGGCGGAACTGGCTTTCAGCCGTCAGCAAAAGTTGTTCGATACGCAGGTGACGACCCGTTCATCGCTCGATCAGGCGCAGGAAGCGCTTTCCACGGCGCAAGGCAGCGAGGCTTCCGCTGAAGCTCAGTTGGGGACCGCTCAAGACACGCTTTCCTACACGGAACTGAGGGCAGAGCAGGATGGCGTGATCACTGCGCGCAATGCCGAAGTCGGGCAGGTGGCGCAGGCGGCTTCCGCTATTTTCACGCTGGCGCAGGACGGACCGCGAGATGCGATTTTCGAAGTGGTGGAAACGCTCTTCCTCGGGCGCCCGATTCAGCCGGATGTCCAGATAACGCTGCTGCTGGATCCGACGCGCGAGGTGACGGCACAGGTGCGGGAAGTATCTCCGACAATCGATTCCTCCACCGGAACGGTGAAGGTGAAGGTGGGGCTGGCAGCCGATGTGCCCATGCCGCTCGGCGCCGCCGTCAAGGGCGCATTCAAATATGAGCCGCAATCCGCCATGGAGCTGCCTTGGTCTGCCATGTCCGCAACAGATGGAAAACCAGCTGTTTGGGTTGTCGATCCTGCAACGTCCAAAGCTACCTTGCGTGAGATCGAAGTCGATGAATATGAAACAGGAAATTTCATTGTGAAGCAGGGCCTGAAAGAGGGTGAGGTCGTCGTGGTCGAGGGTGCGAAATTCCTTCGTCCCGATGAAAAGGTGGCATTCGAGAAGGTGGCCTCACGATGATCCGAGCAAATATTACATATATTCTTCTCACCGGCCTGCTGCTCACCGCATGCAGCAAGGATGATTCCGAAGAGCAGATCCCCCCGCGCCCGGTTCTGTCGGTCGTCGCTAAAGAAGTTCCGGCGCAATCGTTGAGCCTTGCTGGAACCGTATCTCCGCGCTTCGAAGCTGAACTGGGTTTCCGCACGCTTGGGCGGCTGACATCGCGCACCGTAAGCGTCGGCGATCTCGTAAAGCAGGGCGAAGTCATCGCCACCATCGATCCGACGGCGCTTGAACTTGCGGTTCGCAGTTCTCAATCCGATCTTTCCAACGCGCAGGCCCAGCTTCGGAATGCGCAGAGCACCCAGCAGCGCCAATTGCAGCTTGCTGAAACACGCTCGGGAACGCGTGCCGCACTCGAAGAGGCGGAGCAGGGGTTGAAGACAGCCGTCGCCTCCGTTGCCCGCGCGCAGGCCAACCTCGATAAAGCCAACGAGCAGCTGGGTTATGCGCAACTCCACGCCGAGTTCGATGGTGTCGTGACGGCAACTTCCGCGGAGCTCGGTCAGATCGTGACCGTGGGTCAGGTTGTGGTAACGATTGCAAAGCCTGACGAGCGCGATGCGGTCATCGACGTTCCGCAGACGGTGGCCGAACAATTGAAACTCGGCATGCCCTTCGAAGTCGCTCTGCAGCTTGACCCTTCCGTTCGCGTGCCCGGAACGGTGCGTGAAATTGCGCCGCAGGCCGATACGGTAACGCGCACGCGCAGAACGAAGATCGCGCTGAACAATCCCGGCGATGCCTTCCGACTTGGTGCGGTGATTACAGCATCAGCCAGCATTGCCACGGCGCCGAGCCTGATGCTGCCCGCAACCGCGATCCGCACGCGCGACAACCAGACCGCCGTCTGGATCGTCGATGAGGCCGCAGCGAAGGTGAAGCTTCGTCCCGTCGTCGTCGATGGTGAACCCAACCCTTATGGTTTCGTGGTCATCAAGGAGGGCGTCTCTCCCGGGGAGCGGGTCGTCGTTGCCGGTGTCAATAAGCTTGAGGACGGACAGTCCATTCGTATCGATCAGGAGCTCGCAAAGTGAAAAAGTTCAATCTCTCTGACTGGGCGTTGGAGCACCGCTCGCTGATCTGGTATTTCATGATCGTCTTCATTATTGCGGGCGTTTTTTCCTATCTCAATCTGGGTCGCGAAGAAGACCCCAATTTCACCATCAAGACCATGGTCATCTCCGCCAGCTGGCCGGGCGCCACGGCAGAGGAAGTCAGCCGACAGGTTACCGACCGTATCGAAAAGAAGCTGCAGGAACTGGAATCGCTCGATTATACCCGCAGTGAAACCACGGCTGGACAGACCACAGTATTTCTCGAGCTCTTGGCAACAACCAAGGCAAAGGATGTTGAGCCGACATGGCGCCGCGTTCGCAACATGATTGCGGATATCCAGGCGGATTTCCCATCCGGTGTTCAGGGGCCGTTCTTCAACGACCGTTTTGGCGATGTTTACGGCAATATCTTCGCCTTCACCAGCGATGGCCTTTCGCAACGCCAGCTGAGGGATCTGGTCGAGGATGCACGCTCGAAAATCCTGACAATCGATAATGTCGGCAAGGTCGATATCATCGGCGCGCAGGACGAGGCGATCTATCTCGAATTCTCGACACGCAAGATTGCGGCCCTCGGCATTGATCGACAGTCCATCATCTCCACCCTGCAGGCGCAGAATGCGGTCACGCAATCCGGTTTCGTGACGGCCGGGCCGGAGCGCATAGCCATCCGGGTGGGCGGCCAGTTCGCCTCCGAGAATACGCTTGAATCCATCAATTTGCGGGTCAATGATCGCTTCTTCCCGCTGACCGATGTGGCGACGATCCGCCGTGGCTATGTCGATCCACCGAAGGCTCTTTTCCGCTACAACGGCATGCCCGCAATCGGCCTTGCCATCGGCATGCGGTCTGGTGCCAACCTGCTTCATTTTGGCGAAGACATCGACCAGCATATCAAAGCGATTGTGGCCGATCTTCCCATCGGCGTGGACGTGAACCGCGTTTCGGACCAGCCAGCGGTGGTTGATGAGGCCGTCTCGGGCTTTACGCATGCCCTCTTCGAAGCTGTCGCCATCGTTCTCGTCATCAGCTTCATCAGTCTGGGCTTGAGAGCCGGTCTGGTGGTGGCCGTTTCCATCCCGCTCGTGCTGGCGATAACCTTCGTCTACATGGAATATGCCGGCATTTCGCTTCAGCGTATCTCGCTTGGCGCACTCATCATCGCGCTGGGGCTGCTGGTCGATGATGCGATGATCGCGGTGGAAATGATGGTGGCGCGGCTGGAAGCGGGGGACACCTTAAGAAAAGCCGCGACCTATGTTTATACGTCCACGGCATTTCCTATGCTCACCGGCACTCTGGTTACCGTCTCAGGCTTTATTCCGATTGGCCTGAACAGCAGTGCGGCAGGTGAATTCACCTTCACCCTTTTCGTCGTCATTGCCGTGTCTCTGCTGGTATCGTGGATCGTGGCCGTTCTGTTCACGCCGCTTCTGGGTGTGGTCATGCTGCCAAAGGAGATGAAGAGTCATCACGAGAAAAAGGGCAGGTTTGCATCGGTCTTCTCGTGGTTGCTCAAACTCGCCATGCGCTGGCGCTGGATCACCATATTGTTGACCGTTGCCGTCTTCGGCGTCTCCGTTAGCGGTATGAGCCTCGTTCAGCAACAGTTCTTCCCCAACTCCGACCGGCCTGAACTGATCGTGGACTGGA
Source organism: Agrobacterium larrymoorei (assembly GCF_005145045.1). Taxonomy (NCBI): domain Bacteria; kingdom Pseudomonadati; phylum Pseudomonadota; class Alphaproteobacteria; order Hyphomicrobiales; family Rhizobiaceae; genus Agrobacterium; species Agrobacterium larrymoorei. Next base: position 919,341 of record NZ_CP039692.1, on the reverse strand, counting down.
ACCTGCCGCAGAACAGTTCGATTGCCGAAACCAACCGGCAGATGGCGCAGTTCGAGCGCGAGAAGCTGGCGAACAACCCCGATGTAGACCACTGGACGACTTATGTCGGTCAGGGTGCCCCGCGCTTCATTCTGTCTTTCGATGTGCAAAGCCAGAATGTCTTCTTCGGTCAGACGGTTATCGTGACGAAGAATCTCGAGGCCCGCGACCGTGTCAGAGCTGATTTCCAGAAGTATCTGAACACGACCTTCCCCGGCACGGATGCCTTCGTGAAACTGCTGGATATCGGCCCGCCCGTCGGCAAGCCCGTCCAGTATCGTATCAGTGGCCCGGATATCCAGAAGGTGCGCGATATTTCCCAGCGCTTCGCAACAATCGTTGGAAAGCATCCGCTGCTGACCAATATGATCTACGATTGGAACGAGCCGTCACGCGTGGTGAAGGTCGATGTGTTGCAGGACAAGGCCCGTCAGCTCGGTGTAACCTCCGAGGATATCGCGACTGTTCTCAACAGCGTCGTGGAGGGTTCCAGCGCAACCCAGGTTCGTGATGACATCTATCTCATCGATGTCATCGGACGTGCGGATGACGCTGATCGTGGGTCCATCGAAACGCTGCAAAATCTGCAGATTCCGGGCTCCAACGGCAAGCTCATCCCACTTTCGGCCGTGGCGAACCTGCGTTACGATGTGGAGCAGTCCATGATTGCATCCCGCAACCGTATCCCGACGATCACGCTGAAAGCTGCGGTCACCGGTTCCACGCAGCCCGCGACGATCGTAACCCAGCTGAAGCCGGACGTGGATCAGTTCATCAAGTCGCTGCCACCCGGCTATAAGATCGAAAATGGTGGTTCCGTCGAATCCAGTGCAGAGGCTCAAGGCCCTATCGCTGCCGTCGCGCCCCTGATGCTGTTTGCCATGGCAACGATCCTGATGATCCAGTTGCAAAGCTTCAGCAGACTGTTCCTCGTCTTCGCCGTTGCGCCCACAGCGCTGATCGGCGTGGTTGCGGCACTGCTGCTCAGCAATGCCCCGATGGGCTTCGTCGCCATTCTCGGCATCCTCGCCCTGATCGGAATTCTCATTAGAAATTCGGTCATCCTCGTCGTGCAGATCGAGCATCTGAGACAGGAGGGCGTTGCAGCCTGGCAGGCAGTCATAGAGGCAACGGAACACCGAATGCGTCCCATCATGCTGACCGCCGCTGCCGCGACACTCGCGCTCATCCCAATCTCCCGCGAAGTCTTCTGGGGCCCGATGGCCTACGCAATGATGGGCGGCATCGTGGTCGGCACGGTTCTAACCCTGTTGTTCCTGCCCGCGCTCTACGTGGCGTGGTTCCGGATCAAGCCGGAAGACGAAGCCCGGCAACCCGAAGAGGGCAAACTCGCCTAAAAGCAAAAAATCTGCCGCCTCCAGAGGCGGCAGATTTCATTCATGAGGTCGAAAGTTTAAGGTAACTGATGACCATCCCAATGCGGACAAGGTTAGGCTTGCGCGACTATAACTGCATCCCGTTATTGGGCACGTTTTTGGATAAGAATTCTGTGGCCTGATTTTATAATATGGCGGAGAGGGTGGGATTCGAACCCACGATACCCTTGCAGGTATGCCGCATTTCGAGTGCGGTGCATTCGACCACTCTGCCACCTCTCCGGCGCGCTGTGGTAAGCGGGCCGTTCATAGCTATAGGCATTAAACCATGCAAGCTTAAAATGCCGAATTGTCATGAAAAAGAAATCTTGTTGGGTTTTGAATATAAAACGCCGATTAGAGCTTGATACGATAGCGGATGTGGCCGTCGCTTTTGACGTAGCTATCGTAGAGTTTGCGGGCGCGGTGGTTGTCCTCGTTTGTGTGCCAGTAGAGGCGTGACCAGCCTTCGTTCCGGCAGGTGTTTATGAGGTCGTCCATCAGGGCTCGGCCGATGCCCTTGCCGCGTATGGCCTCATCGATGAAGAGGTCTTCAAGGTAGCAATCCGGCGTTTTTGTCCAGGTTGAGTCGTGGAAATGATATATCGCAAAGCCGACCGGTTGACCGTCGAGGATGGCAAGCCGCATGGACAGGCGGGAGGCGGAGTCGATGATGCGGCTCCAGGTGTGTGCCGTCACGTCTTCTCCCAGATCAACCCGGTAGAAATCGAGATAGGCATTCCATAAAAGCAGCCATGCGTCCCGATCATCGGGACGCACATCGCGTATTGTCAGTGTCATCTTATGCGCCAGCCTTATCCAGAAGTGTGACCATCTCGTCAGTCAGGCGAAGATCGACGGCGCGTTTGAAGCTTTCAAGCTGTGAAAGGCTCGTTGCGCTTGCAATCGGCGCTGTCACGGCCTTCTTGCGCAGCAACCAGGCAAGCGCGATGTCGGCGAGTTTGGCGCCGGTCTCTGCGGCAATCGTGTCCATTACGCCCAGAATGGCAAGGCCGCGCGTGTCGACATAGTTGCCAACGCGATAGGATCGCGCAACGCCTTCCGTATCCGCCTTGCTCCGATACTTGCCCGTCAGGAAGCCAGCCGCGAGACTGTAATAGTTGATTACACCGATCTCTTCCCGCAGGCAAAGATCGGCCAGCGGGCCTTCGAAGCTGTTGCGGTTATAGAGATTGTATTCCGGTTGAAGAACATCGAAGCGACCGAGGCCGGTTTTTTCAGCGACATCGAGCGATTCCTGAAGCTGAGCGGCATCGTAATTGGAGCAGCCAATAGCGCGGACTTTGCCCTGTTCCTTCAACTTGGCAAAAGCACCCAGCGTTTCTTCGAGAGGAACATCCTCATCCGGCTTGTGGGCGAGATAAAGATCGATGTAGTCCGTCTGCAGGCGGCGGAGCGAATCCTCCACTGCTTTGGCAATCCAGTTAGCACTCAGGCCTGTTTTGCGTTCGTTATTATCGAAGCCGACCTTCGTGACGATCACGGCGTCTTCGCGCTTGACGCTGCCAGTCTTCAGCCATTTGCCGATAATGGCTTCGGACTCGCCACCCTGATGGCCGGGAACCCAGGCCGAATAGACGTCTGCCGTATCGATTGCGTTGAAGCCTGCATCGAAAAAGGCGTCGAGAAGCTGGAAGGACGTTTTTTCGTCGGCGGTCCAGCCGAAGACATTGCCGCCAAAGACGATTGGTGCGATGGAAAGGCCTGTGCGGCCAAGTGCTCGTTTCTCCAAGGAAATTCTCCCTTCATCCTTCTGATTTTCTGTGACGTTATCAACAGAGCCGGGCAATAACCATTCAATTTGCGTGATGGTTACATTGGTGTTAACGACGTCAGGACGATAGGGTTCGATAGGTGCTGGGAGGCTCGGCGTGATGCTGTTGCCAGACGCGGCGCAAGTGGCGGGCCGAAGCAAAGCCGGACTTCTCTGCCACGCTCTCCATATCGAGACGGGAATGTGTGATGATATCGCGCGCAAGGTTTACCCGCATCAGGTTGACATAGTCCACGACGCTGAGCCCGGTATGCTCCCTGAAGAGCCGAGATAAATGCCGTTCGCTGAGGTTTGCCAAGCGCGAGAGGCTGGTCAGCGTCCAGTCGGCAGCGGGTTCCGCGACAATGGCATCCTGCACGCGGTGGATCGAAGGATGAATGTGGTTTCGGCCCGAAAGCCATGGAGAGATTTGCGGATCTCTCGCAGTACGGCGCAGGTAAACGACCATGATCTGCGCGATGCGTGCGGCAACGACGGGGCTGGTGAGGTTGGAGACGACGTGCAGCAGAAGATCTATGCCCGTGGAAATACCCGCGCTGGAGTAACGCCTGCCGTCTTCCACGAAGAGCCTGTTTTCCTGCACCTGGGCCAGAGGGGCCATCTTTCGCAGTGCTGAAATGCAGGCTGAATGGGTGGTGCACTGATGGCCATCAAAAAGTCCCGCTTCCCCAACGATGAGAGCGCCGGAGCAGATGGAGATGATTGTCGTATCGGGCCTGGCTGCCGCACGCAGCCAGTCTGACAGAATGCGGCGCTCCTGCCTGGCATCGGCTTCCGTTTCAGAGCGTGATGAACTTCCCGAAACGATCACGATGGCATTGGCTGGCAAAGTGTCCGGCAAGCGTTCGATGCCGCAAAGCCCGATCCCGATCGTCGTCGTCTGGGTTGCCTGCGCGGCGATATAGCGGCAATCGAAATGGATGCCGGTTTGCTGTTCGTTCGCATAGCGCAGAACCTCCAGCGGACCGGCGACATCCAGAAGCAGTGTCTGTGGTGGCAGCACCACGAAAACCGGAATGATATGCGTCTGGTTGTCGCCGTCTCTCATCCTCAGGCTGCCTTCTGCTCTCTGGCGAGAACTTCTTCCACGGTGGCGATCGTGGCGAACCGGCCGGACAGGACAAGCTCGGTGCGCCTGGCTATTTCGGCGGGCGAGAATGTCTCGCCGGAAGCGTGTGTCATCGGAAAAGTCAGCGTCGCTTCGGTCACGTAATCGACCTTGTAGCCCAGATCGGCACCGTGGCGCGTGGTGGTCTCGCAGCATTGCTCCGTGCGAATGCCGGATACGATAAGGCGGTTGATGCCCCGTTGGGTCAACCACACATCGAGGCCGGTGCCGACGAAAGCCGAATGGCGGTTTTTGCGGAATGTGGCTGCGGGGGTGATGCGAATGCCTTCGAATGTTCGAACCAGACCGCTATCGGCAGAAAATGCGCTATCTCCATCGACATGGAATATCTGCACGACCGGGATGCCTGCCGCCTCGGCACCGTCGATAAGTTTCTGCTGGGCGGCGATATAGGCCGTGAGCCCGCTATCTTCAAAATAGGGAGCGTGGCGAAAAGATTCTTGCACATCTATGACAAGAAGTGCGGTGTTATGGGACATTTCATGTATCTCCGATTTAGGATGATTGCATGATCTCCCGTTTTAGCAAAGGCAGAAAGCAACTAAAGCGACGAAGAGAGGACCAATCCGGCCATCGTTGGCGCGAATGCCAATCGGGGATGTTGCGCCGCCTGCGCTCACTCATTACAGTTGCAACAACAGGATAAAGGGAGATGAGAATGCTGCGTTTTGGAATTCTGTCGACAGCCAAGATCGGGCGGGAATTGGTCATTCCAGCCATTCTGGATGCGGAAAATGCCGTGGTCAGCGCGATTGCCAGCCGCGATCCCGTAAAGGCGCAGCCGATAGCCGACAGGTTCTCCATTCCGCATGTTTTCGGGTCCTATCAGGAAATGCTGGAATCGGATGTGATCGACGCGGTCTACATTCCCTTGCCCACCGCGCAGCACGTGGAATGGAGCATCAAGGCTGCCGATGCAGGCAAACATGTTTTGTGCGAAAAACCGATTGCGCTGAAGGCGCAGGATATAGACGGCCTCATCGCGGCGCGGGATCGCAATAAGGTCCTCATCTCCGAAGCGTATATGGTGACCTACTCGCCGGTCTGGCTGAAAGTCCGTGAGCTTCTCAGCGCCGGTGCAATCGGAAAATTGAAGCATGTGCAGGGCGCTTTCAGCTACTTCAATCGCGACCCCGCAAATATGCGCAACATCCCTGAACTTGGCGGTGGTGCGCTGCCGGATATCGGCGTTTATCCCACCATCACAACTCGTTTTGCGACGGGGATAGAGCCGCAGCGCGTTCAGGCCGTTGTAGAGCGTGACCCGACGTTCGGCACGGATATCTATGCCAGCATCAAGGCAGATTTCGGAGATTTCGAACTGAGCTTCTACATCTCCACGCAGCTTGCCGCCCGACAGGTCATGGTATTCCACGGCACCGAAGGCTACATCGAAGTGAAGTCGCCCTTCAATGCCGACCGGTGGGGTGCCGAAGAAATAGAGGTGACCAACCAGAACCATGGGCAGTCACAAATATTCCGTTTTCAGGATAGCCGCCAATATCGCCGCGAGATCGAGGCTTTCGCTTCTGCTGCGCAAGGTGGAGGTGCGGACGTCGTTTCGCTCGAAAGCTCCAAAAACAGCCAGCGCTTCATCGACGCAATTTATCGCGCGGCAGAGAAAGATGGCTGGGAAACGGTTAACCCTTTATCGCGCTGATCTTGCTTGCCCGCCAATATCCAAGGCCGCACAGAATGAGTGCGGCCAAGGTTGCGGCCAGAAATGGCACGTACCACTGAAGCAGCGGGTTGCGGGAAAGCAGCAGGGCAAAGAGCCCATAGCTGACGATAGTCGAGACTGTGCCAATGCTGCCAGCAAGCAGCGGGCCGACAGGCCGTTTTTTAAGAAAACGACGCTGAAAAAAAACAAAGCACATGATGGCACTGGCGGCACCGAAGGCGCGAGCCAACAGAACGGAAGTCTCGCCGCTCCACAGAAATAGCCACGTCAGACCAGCATCGACTACCGCGCACGCTGCGTAAAACAGAAGGAATGATACGGTTTTCAAGAAAGCTCGACTCCAGCCCTCACAGGGTGGAGTCGAGCATAATTCAAAGCAATATCCCTGTCAGCGGTTAAGCCGTAAGCTGTTTCCTATAAATCAAAGCACCTATGATGACGCTCGCCAACGCGAAGTTATAGGCGACAATCGCGGTTGCCAGAGCCACAAGCGATACGCCCAAGGGCGAAACGAGTGCGGCAATTAAAAACGCAACCACCATCAGCACGCCAACTGCACCTATTGCCGCAAATGAGCGTAAAGCAGCCGCGCCTAAACCAAGACATAATCCAATAATAAATACCATGATGCCGCTCCTCCTCTGGGGCCTGAGGTAATGGCACCTTCTCCTCAAGACCCTGCACTCTCCTCCAAGTCATGCACTTCCAACTCCCACACTACCACATTGTTGCAAAATTGTTAAATTTTATCTTCAGCCAATCGAGCCTATAAGCGGGATGGTTTGCGAATCGTAGAGCATGGGTTAGAAACGGGCATGAGCGATATTTTCAGCCAGTCTTCCCTCAGTAACCTCACCGAATTCTCGGTTTCGGAGCTTTCCGGCTCGATCAAGCGGACCGTGGAAACCGCATTCGATCAGGTGAGGGTGCGCGGTGAAATTTCCGGCTATCGTGGCCCGCATTCTTCCGGCCACGCCTATTTTTCCCTGAAGGATGATCGCGCCCGAATCGATTCGGTCATCTGGAAAGGCACGTTCTCGCGGCTGAAGTTTCGGCCAGAGGAAGGCATGGAGGTGATTGCGACCGGCAAGATCACCACTTTCCCCGGTTCGTCCAAGTACCAGATCGTGATCGAAAGCCTTGAGCCTGCCGGTGCAGGTGCTTTGATGGCGCTTCTCGAAGAGCGGCGTCGCAAGCTTGCTGCCGAAGGTCTGTTCGATCAGGGTCGCAAGCGCCGCCTGCCATATTTGCCGCATGTGATCGGTGTCGTTACCTCTCCGACCGGCGCAGTCATACGGGATATTCTGCATCGAATTTCAGATCGCTTTCCGGTCCATGTCCTCGTTTGGCCCGTCAAGGTGCAGGGGGAGGGGTCCGGTGAGGAAGTGGCGAATGCCATTCGCGGCTTCAATGCCCTGCCGCAAGGTGGCCAGATTCCAAGACCCGACGTGCTGATTGTTGCCCGTGGCGGTGGCAGCCTTGAAGATCTGTGGAGCTTCAACGACGAGATCGTTGTGAGGGCGGCTGCGGAAAGCGAGATTCCGTTGATTTCCGCTGTCGGACACGAGACCGATACGACGCTGATCGACTACGCTGCGGATGTGCGCGCGCCGACGCCAACGGGTGCTGCCGAAATGGCCGTTCCGGTTCGCGCCGATCTGGAGGCGCAGATCTCCGGCCTCGCCGCACGGCTTTCCGGTTCGACCTCGCGACAGATGGACAACCGGCGGCAAGGGCTGCGCGCACTGGTTCGTGCTCTTCCGTCGCTGGATCAGCTTCTGGCCCTGCCACGGCGGCGTTTCGATGAAGCGTCCGGCGGCCTTGGAAGAGGGCTTGAACTCAACACCATGAACAAGCGTCGCAGTTTCGAGCGTGCCGCATCCGGCTTGCGCCCGGATGTGCTCGGCCACGGCCTGCGCCAGCAGCGCCAGCGGATCAATGAGCGGATGCAGCGCGCGGAAGCGCTGGTCGAAAGACGTTTATTACAAGCGCAATCTCGCATTTCATCCTCGGATTCTTCCTTACGTGCACTTCCTGCCCGTCTGCTTGGGCAGTTGGAGCGGCAGAAGGAGCGTCTTGCGGGTTCGGTTCGGCGGGCGGATACCGCCGTTCTTCACCGCATGGCGCAGAACCGTTCCGGCCTTGCTGCGCATGAGCGGATTCTGCAATCGCTTTCCTACAAGAATGTGCTCAAGCGCGGTTATGCCGTCATTCGTGACGAGGATAATCGTCCTTTGACGCGGGCGGCAGCGGTTGCCAGCGGCGCAAACATCTCGCTGGAATTTGCGGATGGTCGCGTTTCAGCGGTTGCCGGAGGCGAGGACGCTTCTGCGCCAGAGGCTTCGGTTCCGGCCAAGCGAAAAGTCGCCAAGACCCCATCGGCGGAACCGGGGGATCAAGGCAACCTCTTCTGATTTGTCAGATCGACGTCAAGTCGGACGTTCTCCGGATGACTGTAAACATCTTCTCTATATCCGGGTGAAGCTCCATGCCAAGGCCAGGCCCCGGCGGCACCGTGATCATGCCGTTCTTCACCTCCGGCAATGCGGTCACCATATCCCGATACCAGGTCTTGTAAAAAGCACGCACGCTTTCCTGCACAAGTGCATTTGGCGCGTTCAACGAAAGATGTGTCGAGGCACACAGCACGACCGGGCCGGTGCAATCATGCGGAGCGACCGGCAGATGCCAGGCTTCCGCCATGGCCGCAATCTTGCGCGCTTCAGAAAGCCCGCCGCACCAGCTGATATCCAGCATCACGACGCCTGCCGCTCCCGTTTCCAGAAGATCGCGAAACGCCCAGCGTGAACCGAGCGTCTCGGAAGCGGAAATAGGCGCTGGCGAAACGGCGGCATAGCGTGCAAGGCTGGACAGGCTGTCCATCTTGATCGGGTCCTCGTGCCAGAAAGTATTGTAAGGCGTCAGCGCCTTGGCAATCTGCATGGCAGGCAGAAGCTGCCACATGGAGTGAAACTCCACCATGATATCCATACGATCACCCACCGCCTTGCGGATTTTCTCGAAAGGCTCCAGCGCCGTTTTGAGGTCAGGCATGGATATATACTGACCCCTTGTTTTCTCTGCGGCTGCATCGAATGGCCAGATTTTCATGGCGGTTATGCCGTCTTCCAGCAGAGAATGTGCCAGCTCGTCGGCCCGGTGCAAAAAGCCGTTCAGGTCATCATAGGCGGTGCCACCCGTCAGGCCGTAATTGGCGGTCTGCTGGCCAGTTGCCTTCTTGATATATTCGGTGCCTGCGCAGGTGTTGTAAGTGCGGATTTCCCGGCGGCTAAAGCCACCCAGCAATTGTGCAATCGGCTGGTTTGTCGCCTTGCCGAAGATATCCCAGAGGGCAATATCGAAGGCGGAGTTGCCGCGCACTTCTGCACCAGAGGAGCGAAAACCGAGATAGCCGACGAGATCCTGCGCAAGAAGGTCGATCTGCAGCGGATCACGTCCGATGACGCGCGGCGCAATATATTCATGCACATAGGCTTCCACCGTCTGAGCGCCGTAAAAGGTTTCACCAAGACCTGTGATGCCTTCATCCGTGTGAACCAGAACCCATAAAAGATTGGCGCGTTCCTCCACTCGCACCGTTTCGATGCCGGTAATTTTCATGGTCTTCCTCCCATTTCATAAGTCGGTTGCGCTTGCAGCGCCGTTCAAGCGACCTGCCAGTTAATCCCACCTGCCCGTTACTCAAAGTGCGAAAGGTAGCGTTTCAAGAGAGCGTTCAGCGTCTTCTGCTCCTTGTCCGTCAGCGGGCTTACGAGCCTGTGCTGGTTCTCCACATGCGCCGTCACGGCAGCTTCAACGATGCCCAGACCCTTTTGCGTCAGACAGATCAATACGCTGCGTCTGTCTTCCGGGTTGTGCAGGCGCTCGACCAGTCCAGCTTTCTCCAGCTGGTCGATGCGATTGGTCATCGTGCCGGAACTCACCATCGTCATGGTCAGCAACTCGCCCGGAGAGAGACGGTATGGCGCACCAGAGCGGCGCAATGTCGCCAGCACATCGAACGCCGATGATGAAAGGCCATGCTCCAGCAGCACCGTCTCGACCTCGCGCAGCAAATGCACGCTCAGACGCTTCACGCGCCCCATGAGCCCCATCGGCTCGACGTCAAGATCCGGCCTTTCCCGGTGCCACTGGGCCAGAATTCTATCAATGTGATCATGATGTTGGTCGCTCATAACGTCAGGATAACGGAGAGTATCTTGACGTCAAGATAATTAGCGCTACTTTCATTTTATCTTGAAGTAGAGATTCTTGAGATGAAGAAAAATATCGATTATTATCTGCTCGTGCTCACCACCGCTATCGCGCCCGCCATATGGGGCAGCACCTATGTCGTGACCACGTCATTTCTACCGCAGGGTTATCCGCTGACGGTCGCGCTGCTACGTGCCCTTCCGGCGGGCATAATCTTGTTGCTCCTTGTGAGAAAGCTGCCAGAAGGTATTTGGTGGGCACGCGTCTTCGTGCTGGGCGCACTGAATTTTGCGTTCTTCTGGTCCATGCTGTTCGTTTCGGCATACAGGCTGCCGGGTGGGGTTGCGGCCACTGTAGGCGCGGTTCAGCCGCTCATCGTCATCGCACTTTCGCGCATCATTCTCGAAACGCCAGTCAAGCCCGCGACAGTCGCCGCCGGTCTGGTCGGCATCGGTGGCGTTGCACTGCTGGTGCTCACGCCCACAGCTGCGCTGGATGGGATTGGCGTTCTTGCCGGTCTGGCGGGAGCCGTTTCCATGTCCTTCGGCATGGTGCTGACGCGCCGTTGGCGCCCGCCTGTTTCCAACCTCACCTTCACGGCATGGCAACTGGCCGCTGGCGGAATTCTCCTGATACCGGTCGCACTCTTCCTTGAGCCACCATTGCCTGCGCTCAGCTTCGCCAACATCGCGGGTCTCGCCTATCTCGGCATTATCGGCGCGGCGCTGACCTACGTCCTCTGGCTCCGCGGCCTATCAAGACTGGAACCCTCCGCCGTCGCCCCTCTCGGCTTTCTCAGCCCCGTGGTGGCAACGCTTCTGGGCTGGCTGGCACTCGACCAAAGCCTCACGCCATTCCAACTCGCAGGTTTCGTCATGGTGCTGTTCAGCGTCTGGCTCAGCCAGAAGAGCCAGATGCCGAAATCACGGGTGGCGTCGCCTCTGCCTGATGGAGCAACGACGAAGCCGTGATGCCACGCCCTGTCAGGCCGCTTCCGGAAGCGGCCCGATATAGATCGAGCGCGGGCGAATGAGCCTTCCGTTCAGGGATTGTTCGCGGGCGTGGGCGATCCATCCGAGTGTGCGGCCAATGGCGAAAACGCCAGTGAACGCCTCTCTTGGAAATTGCAGCGCGTTTAGCAAAAGCGCCGTATAGAATTCCACATTGATATCAAGCGAGCGATCGGGCTTGCGCTCTTTCAATATGCCCAGAGCCGTTTTCTCTACGGCCTCCGCAAGCTCGACCAGCTTCCGGTCCACCTGACCGGCTTGAATGAGTGGCCGCAGCGCACCCTTCAAAGCGTCGGCGCGTGGATCCCGGACACGATAGATGCGGTGGCCAAAACCCATCAGGCGTTCTCCCCGGTCCAAAGCCTGGGTCAGCCAATGCTCGGCATTTTCCGGCGTTCCTATATCGTCCAGCATATCGAGCACGGGACCCGGCGCTCCGCCGTGAAGCGGCCCTTTGAGTGCGCCTAAAGCCGCCAGAACGGAGGATGTAAGCCCCGCCTTCGTGGATGCGACGACGCGTGATGCGAACGTCGAGGCATTGAGACCGTGATCTGAAATCGTCACAAGATAAGTATCGAGCGCGGCAATCTGCTCCTTGCTGGGGTGGGCAATTCCGAGCATCGTCAAAATATCCTCGCAATGGGAGAGCGATGGATTTGGCGAAATCGGCGCTTGGCCGTTCTGCAATCGCAGGATTGCTGGCAGAAAAACTGCGGGCGCGGCAAGCAGACGCAACGCGGTTTCGAAATCGTCGCCATCTGGCAGGCGCGCCATCATCGCGCGCATGACATCGACAGGCGGCAGTTTCAACATGCCGTCATCGATTGCGCGAACGTGGTCGAATACTTCCAGCCGCATTTTTCCAAGCTCGCTGCGGAGTGCGGTCTTTTCCGGCATGCCCTCAATCAATCCATCCAGCAAAAGCGCAATGGCATCTTCATAGCTTGCATATTCCACAAGACGGTCCAGCGAGACTCCACGAATGACGAGACGCCCGGCCTCGCCATTGACATCAGAGAGTAGCGTTTCGGCAGCAACGACGTCGTCAAGTCCATTTTTCATTGGCTTTCTCCTTTACGCCGATGATCATCAGATTTACTTTTAGTAGCGTCAATCTTGATGAAATCGATCAACATGAACGTCTTTTGGATGACCGCTGAAGAGGCTCTCGCCAAGCTTGGTACGAAGCCGCAGACCCTTTACGCCAATGTCAGCCGCGGGCGTATCCGCGCCAAGCCCGATCCAGCCGATCCACGCCGAAGCCGTTATCACAGCGATGACGTATTGCGGCTTGCGGAACGTCATTCAGGCCGTAGACAGGCGGATGTCGTTGCAGCGCAGGCCATCCGCTGGGGCGATCCGATACTGTCCACCTCTATTTCCAAAATAGCTCAAGGCAGGTTGTTTTATCGGGGCCTCGAATCGTCCGATCTCTCCGCCAGCGCGACCTTGGAAGACATAGCGAAATTACTCTGGCAAGCGCCGAACGCGGATTTCAGTGCGGGTAAGGCCGAGTTGCAGCATCTTTCCCGTTTGGCCGTTGCAATGAGAAGCCTTGCGGATCGGGTCACGGAAGATCCTCCATCGATTGATCGAACGCCGGAAGCGTTAAGAGCAGAGGCCGCCGATGTGTTGTCCACCGTCGCTGCGGGCCTAGCGCCATCGCCCGATCAGATGCCAATGCACCAGCGGCTTGCTACGGGTTGGAGGCGCCCTGAAGCCGCAGAACCCATTCGCAAGTCTCTGGTTCTGGCCGCCGAGCATGAACTCAACGTCTCGGCCTTCGCCGCCCGTGTTACGGCATCTTCGGGGGCATCACTGTCTGCGGCGACACTTTCCGGGCTCGTCACGCTTACCGGCCCGCGGCACGGCGGAGCATGGCTCAGCGTTATGGACCTTGTTCGACAGGCGAGTTTGGTCGGTGCACGCGAGGCGGTGCAGCGTTCAATGCCGTTCAAAGGTGCCTTGCGCGCATTTGGCCACCCGCTTTATCCGCGCGGCGATCCACGCGCTAAAGTCATTCTGAGCAGTTTTGAAATGCCAGCTATCTACGCTTCGCTGGCAATCGAAGGCGAGGATTTGCTGGGCGAGCCACCGAATATCGATTTTGCCTTAGCAGCCTTAGCAGCCACATTTGATCTGCCGGATGACGCGCCATTGGTCATTTTTGCACTGGCGCGCACGGTGGGCTGGTTAGCCCATGCGTTGGAACAGGTGGAAAGTGGGCACATGATCCGGCCACGTGCCCACTACTCTGAGACTTGAGGCAGGCTACTACTGCACAATAATGCTTGGTAGCCTGTCAGGCGTTTAGGCCCACTCGCCCTTGCGCATAACCGGCACCTTGGCGCCATCGGCTGTGACGCCGTCGATATCGACCTTGTCGGAGCCGATCATCCAGTCGATGTGGATCAGGCTGGAATTGCCGCCCTGCGCCTTGATCTGATCCTGACTGAGCGACGCGCCGTCGATGAAGCACTTGGAGTAGCACTGGCCAAGCGCGATGTGGCAAGATGCGTTTTCATCGAACAGCGTGTTGTAGAACAGAATACCGCTTGCCGAAATTGGCGAGGAATGCGGCACCAGCGCAACTTCACCCAGACGACGCGCGCCCTCATCGGTATCGAGCACCTTATTCAGCACGGATTCTCCCTTGGAGGCCTTGGCCTCCACGATGCGACCGCCCTCGAACGTCACTCTAATATCATCGATCAGCGTGCCCTGATGCGACAGCGGCTTGGTGCTGGAAACGTAACCATCGACCCGCAGTGCATGCGGCGTGGTGAACACTTCTTCGGTCGGAATGTTGGGGTTGCAAGTAACGCCGTTCTTCGCCATCGATGCGCCGCCGTGCCATTCGTGGCCATCCGCAAGGCCGATGGTGACATCGGTGCCGGGGCCTGTGAAGTGCAGGGCTGAGAAGCGTTCGCCATTCAGCCACTTGGAGCGCTTGGCGAGGTTGGCATTATGCTCGGCCCATGCAGCCACCGGATCGGCAACATCCACGCGGGATGCCGCGAAAATCGCATCTGCCAGCTTGCGCACCGCCTCATCCTCACTCACGCCCGGGAAGACCTGCTTCGCCCAGGACGGGTTGGGATAGGAAATGATGTTCCAGTTGATGTCGAAGTTGGAAATCTTCTCCAGCGCTGGCTTGTAAGCGGTGGAGTTGGCCTTGTTGGCGCGCGCCACCTTTGCCGGGTTCTGCTCGGAAAGCAGCATCGGGTTGTCGCCGGAAATGGCCAGACGCGCTGCGCCATTGGCATAGGCCTTCGCCATACCCTCATAGAGCCAACCGGATGCCTTGTCGAAATTCGCATCGCTCGCGTGGGTGTAGCGGGCAAGCGTGGTTTCCTCGTCGGAATAGAAGGTGGTGACGAGACCGCTGCCAGCTAAATAGGCGTGCTTGGTCAAAAGGCGCACCAGCGGCAAGGCCGCGAGCGGCGCCGTGATGACCAGATCCTGATCCTTCTGGAGCTGAAGCCCGACCTTGACGGCGACTTCGGCCAGCTTTTCGAGTTTGACGGGATCGATAGGGGAAACGCTCATGATCTGCCTTCACATGTCTGCTTGAAGAGGTGAGGACAATAGACCATACGGCGAGAAAGCCAACCGTGTTGATGCGGTCTTCTCAATCCGCCCTCTCAATCAGCGATGAGAGCGGCGGCCTTTGCGTTGAGAACGGCAAGCGCATCTTTCGGCGAAACGCGAATCTGCAAACCGCGCTGCCCGCCATTCATGTAAACATAGTCGTGGTCCATGGCCTGCACCTCGATTGCAGTCGGCACAAGCTTCTTCTGTCCGAAGGGGCTGATACCACCGACATGATATCCCGTGGCCCGTTCGGCATCCGCAGGCTTCATCATATTGGCAGACTTGCCGCCGAAAGTAGCGGCCAGTTTTTTCATGCTGACCTCACGGTCGGAAGGCACGACCACGCAGACCGCCTTGCCATCCACCTCCGCCATCAGCGTTTTCAAAACGATATGCGGCGGCTCTCCGATGGCTTCTGCGGCTTGAAGCCCGATGCGGTCGGCATTGGGATCGTAATCATAGGTAACGGTCGTGAAAGACACGCCAGCCTTGGTCAGCATCTGCGTCGCGCGCGTGGTTTTCGACATGGCATTTATCGGTTGAACAGCGCTGCATAGGTGTCGGGCTTGAAGCCGACAGTAATCTTGCCGTCGGCCTCCAGTACAGGTCGCTTGATCATGGAGGGCTGTTCCATCATCAGTTCGATGGCCTTTTCGCGGTTGAGATCATTCTTCTGCGCGTCGTCCAGCTTCTTGAAAGTGGTGCCAGCCCGGTTCAGAACGGTTTCCCATCCGGCGGCATCGCACCATGCTTCAAGATGCTGACGGTCGATGCCGCTAGCCTTGTAGTCGTGAAAGCTGTTCTCGATGCCATTAGTCTCAAGCCACGTGCGCGCCTTCTTCATCGTATCGCAGTTCTTGATACCGTAAATCGTCGTCGCCATGGCAGATTCTCCCTTGCTCATTCTGAATTAGCAAAATCCTCGGCGCAGTCAAACCTTAGCCACCTATGCAATTTTAGCGTAGCTGGCATCCAAACGAGTTCGAGCTAAGCTGCATGGCTCCCACGCTATATCATGAGTTGTAGCGCGGGGTGGTTTTGACCATATTCAGGGCAACCCAAAAGGAGAAAGAAATGCGTTCGGTTGCAAAGACATCGCGTAAGTTTTTCGGTGAAACCCTTGCTGTTTTCGGCGCTGCCGTTGCTGTTTCCGCAGCAGTTCGTGCGCACCGCAAGCCTGCTGCTTCTGACCTCGACGCGCTTGGCATCGACCGTCAGGCCTTCGACAAGGTTCAGCTCTAAGACGTTTCCATATGCTGGCGAGGTATTCCAGCCTCGCCTTGATTGGTATAAAGACGACGCATCTCTGCGAGACGCGGATATTATCAGGCTTCCGATATCAAATCATAGCCGGCAGTTTGAGCGGCTTTTACAAATTTACGATCAAAAGTGACGAAACCATCGCACTGCATTGTTCGTACCAGATGCAATGCATCGCCAAAGTCCAAACCATCTTCGGCCAAATCCAGTGACGTTGCGACCAGATCGGCGTCTTCGATGGTGACGGTCGGCAGCCCCAAAAATGCACGAATGGCATTTGCAGCAACGACTCTGCTGTAGCCATAGGCGCTGCGCAACACCCATTCAGTTTCCAATGCAACAGTGACGGCCACGAACACAGCTTGGCCATCTACAATCACACGCGCTCGCGGCGATTGTTCAGGATGATCTGCGGTCAGGTAACGGACGATGATATTGGTATCAATCGCGATCATGGCTTCGGCGCGCCTCGGCTAGAATTGCGCTGTCCATATCCTCAAGCGTTTTCGGTGCGCCGTCGTTGGGCAACATCCCAAACACATCGGCTGATCGTGTTGGCGCAAATGTGGGCATGCGTTTCAGAAGAACGCCTTCTGCCGTTTCTTCAACCGTCAAACGCGTCCCCGCGCCCCAGTCCCGGTGCTGGCGTATTGCCTTGGGAAGAATGACCTGCCCTTTGGTGGAGACGGTTGTTGTTAGCTTCTCAGGTTGAGACATACCATCACCTCAAAGTAAGACGAATGTAAGATACGATCATTCCCTGTGATTTTCAATAAAAAAGCCGGATCCCGCTTTTTCGCGACACCCGGCTTTAACAGAAGCAGTCACTTCAACCTTATTCCCACTCAATCGTACCCGGTGGCTTGGACGTTACGTCGTAGACCACGCGGTTGATGCCCTTGACCTCGTTGATGATGCGCGTGGCTGCGCGACCGAGGAAGTTCATGTCGTAGGGGTAGAAGTCCGCCGTCATGCCGTCCACGGAGGTTACGGCGCGAAGGGCGCAGACGAAGTCGTAGGTGCGGTAATCGCCCATGACGCCGACGGTCTGGACCGGGAGCAGCACAGCGAAAGCCTGCCAGATCGTGTCGTAGAGACCGGCCTTGCGGATTTCGTCGAGGTAGATCGCGTCGGCTTTGCGCAGAATGTCCAGCTTTTCGCGTGTCACGACGCCGGGGCAGCGGATGGCGAGGCCCGGGCCTGGGAAGGGGTGGCGCCCAATGAAGCTTTCCGGCAGGCCGAGTTCACGGCCAAGCGCGCGGACTTCGTCCTTGAACAGTTCACGAAGCGGCTCGACCAGCTTCATGTTCATGCGCTCAGGCAGGCCACCGACATTGTGGTGGCTCTTGATCGTGACGGACGGGCCGCCCGAGAAAGAGACGCTTTCGATGACGTCGGGGTAGAGCGTGCCCTGCGCCAGAAACGCCGGTGCGCCCTTGCCGTCAGCCGCGATCTTCGCAGCTTCGGCCTCGAAGGTTTCGATGAACAGGCGTCCGATGGTCTTGCGCTTGACTTCAGGATCGGAAACGCCAGCCAGTTCCGTCAAGAAAAGGTCGGATGCATCGACGTGAACGAGCGGGATATTGTAGTGATCGCGGAACATGCCGACGACCTGCTCGCTCTCGGCAAGACGCATCAGGCCGTGATCGACGTAAACGCAGGTCAGTTGATCGCCGATAGCTTCGTGAATGAGGATAGCCGCTACGGAAGAATCGACGCCGCCGGAAAGGGCGCAAAGCACGCGACCATCACCAACCTGCTCACGAATCTTGCGGATCATCTCGGCGCGATAGGCGGCCATCGTCCAGTCGGACTTGAGGCCAACGATCTTGTGCACGAAGTTGGAAAGCAGCTTTGCACCATCCGGCGTATGCACCACTTCCGGGTGGAACATCGTCGTATAGTATCGGCGCTCTTCATTGACGGCGATGGCGAAAGGCGCGTTCTCGGAGGTTGCGGCCACTTCGAAGCCGACTGGCAGCTGCGTGACGCGGTCGCCATGGCTCATCCAGACGGGGTAGCGTCCGCCGAGTTCCCAGAAGCCGTCAAAGAGTGGGCTTGCTTGTCTGATCTCGATATCGGCGCGACCGAATTCCGCGGCATGGCCGCCTTCTACCGTGCCACCCAGCTGGGTGCAGAGTGTCTGCTGGCCGTAGCAGATGCCGAGGATCGGAATGCCTGCATCGAACACAGCCTGCGGCGCGCGCGGGCTTCCCTCTGCCGTTACCGATGCCGGGCCGCCGGAGAAAATGACGCCCTTCGGCTGCAGTTTCTGGAAGGCTTCGTCCGCGCTCTGAAACGGGTGGATTTCGCAATAGACGCCGGCTTCGCGAACACGGCGCGCAATCAACTGCGTCACCTGGCTGCCGAAATCGATGATGAGGATGCTGTCGGGATGGGCTATCTGGGTCATGGCGAGCCTTTAAAGAATTGCCGGACGTAAGGCAACCCGGCAGATGCCCTGAAAAGCCAGAAAATACGCGACAGCGCAAGCCTTACAGAGTAATTGCCCCACTCTTTATCGCATCGCACAACCGATCCACAGCCGCTGCCAGTTTCTCATCGATGACATGCAGATACTCTGTCCAGTCATCGATTTGATGCACATCCGCCTTGCCATCCGAGATGCCACGCAGGCCAACCAAGGGAATGCCGAAGCGTTGGCAGGCGCGCAAAATCGCAAACGTCTCCATTTCCACCATATCGGCGTCGATAAGATCGTACATGGTACCGGAGACGACATTAGCGCCCGTAGAGAGCCGTGCGGTGGCCACATCAGGTATGACGAAAGGCAACGATACTTCGGCGGGAAGATCGAGAAACGGTGTCCGCCCCTTCTCGAAACCGAAGGCGGAGGCATCCATGTCGCGATAGGAAACGGAGGTTGCCTGATAGACTTCGGCCTGTTCGAGACTGCGCGATCCTGCAGAGCCGAGCGAAACGACGAGATGCGGCAAACGGGACTGCGTGTTGAGTTCGCTAAGAGCCGCAGTCAAGGAAACCGCAGCCTCAACCGGCCCGACGCCTGTCATTAAAGGTTTGAACCGCGCTTTCAGATGCGGCCCATATTCGGCATCAGCCGCCATTACGAAGAGAAGGCGCTTGCCCTCGATTTCGACCAGTTCAAAGCTCATTTTCACTGAAACCTTCCCGGCCCTTCAGAACCATCATCGTGCCCGTCATGGAGGCGATCAGCTTGGCCGGGCCATCGGAAATGGCGTAGGCGCGTCCGTCGGCAACGATGATATTGCTGCCCGGCTTGGTGATTTCGCCGCGAAACAGAAAACGCTCGCCACGCCCCGGCGACATCAGGTTGACCTTGAACTCGATGGTAAGCAGTGACGCCTCCGGCTCGATGATCGTGTAACCGGCATAGGTGCAGGCGGTATCGAGCGCGGCGGCTATGACCCCCGCATGGAGAATGCCGTGCTGCTGCGTGAGTTTAGGGTGAAAAGGCAGTTCGATTTCCACAAGCCGGTGCTCGATACGTGATAGCTCCGCCTTGATTGCCTGAACGACGCCCTGGCGCGCAAAGCTTTTTTGAATTCGCTGGCGAAAATCGCCAGGATCGGTGAACACCATTCCCCTGCCTTTCATTTTTCTGCGAAAATGACATGGCGTCTGTAGCCTTGCAAGACAAGGGGCGTGGCACTTCTTAGTTCAGGTAAACGATGCTGGCGTTGAGCAATGTGGCAAAGGAAACCCAAGCGGCATAGGGCACGAACAGCCACATCGAAAGCCGGTCGCGGGTCGAGGTCATGACGATGAAGGCGACGATGCAGATCAGCATCGGGATGATGATGATCAATGCACCTGCAGGGCTTTCCATGCCGAAAAAGATGGGTGACCAAAGAAAGTTGAGCAGCATCTGGCTGCCCCACAGCTGCATGCGCCCACCCATGCGGCTTTGCAACCATGTGCGGGCACCGGCAATCGCAATCAAAACGTAAAGGGTCGTCCAGACGGGTCCGAAAATTGAGTTCGGCGGATTGAACCACGGCTTGTTCAGCGCTTGATACCACTCACCCGGCACGTTGTTGATGCCGATCAACGCGCCGATGGTGACCACAACCGCAATGAAGATGATATAAACGAGCGCGTTTTTCATGCGGAAACAATGCGACGAAATGGCTTTGGTTCCGGCGTCATTTCAATAATTTAGCGCGCAATCCGCACGATGTGCTGGTCCCATGCGACATCGCTGATGCGCCCCTCGAACCGGCCGTCATAGGAAGAAGCAACCATGCCTGAAATCCCAGCCGCAACACCTGCCGCTTCTCGCAGACTGGTCTCGCTCAGAACACTGCCGCTCTTCTCATCCAGCGTAACGAAGGCGTTGCCGTTGGGAGACGTCAGGCCGACGATGCCATCGTGGCGGTTCACCGCAATTGCACCTACATAATTCGCTAGACGCCCGGTCGTTTCCTCAGGAAGCGAAATGAAGCGCAAATCCTCACCTTTCGAAAAGCAGCCGACCAAAGGCGGCAGATCATTGCGCGGGCCTTCATACTGGCAGGCAAACCAGATGCGTCCGTCATTGCCGAGGTCCACGTGGCGCGTGGAAAGCTGCCTGAGCTTATCCGGCAGTCGATGTTTCTGGATAAGCGCTCCGCTCGCGGCGTCTAGCAGAACGAGAGACGGCTCCATCCGGTCGATATTGAGCTTCGTGCGGCCGAAATCCGGGTGGGTTTCGATGCCGCCATTGGCAATCACGATCATCCCGCCATCCGCGCTGACCGCCATGTCATGCGTACCTATGCCATGGGCATCATATTCCCCGATGCGCCGAAATCCGTCGCGCGCGTCGTACAGCCCGATCACGCCGCGGTTGCCATCGAAATCATTCTCGCTGGCATAGAGAATCTTGCCATCGGGCGAAAACTGGCCGTGGCCATAGAAATGGCGGCCTTCCGGTGTGTTCATCACGATTGGCGGGCGTTGATGAGTGGCATCGAACGCTACGAAGAAAGTGCCCGGCCTGCGGGCAAAGGCGACGGTCATCCCCGTTGCATGGCTTGTGGCTAGGCCGTGGGCGCGCGCCGGAAGCGCCACCCTGTCGATGATCTCTCCCGCCTCGCTCAACGTTGCCACGCCGTATGACCCATCTCGCGCACGAAAGGCTGAGGCGAAAACGGCATCGGCCCGTTCCAGCGCAAAGAGCGAGCGCGGCGCAAGCGATGCAAGGAACGGCGCACCCGCAGCCTTTATGAAGCTGCGGCGGTCTATCAGAAAGCGCCCGTTGTCCGCCACGATCAATCTCCGTCGGAGAAGGAGAAGCCGGAACTGAGACCGATTGCGCCGCCGTACTGGTCGTTGATGCGGTAGATCAGATCCCTTCCGTTCAAAAGCAGATAGTCCACCTTGCCGCGTTCTTTGTCGTCGGAAAGGGCTTTCTCGACATCGGGCTCGATGGTGCCGGAAACGCGGACCATGGATTTTGCAATGAAATCGATGGAGCCGATAATGGAGCGCTGATCGGGCGGCAACAGGTCTCCCATATGGGCGACATGGAGCAAATCCTGCACCGCAGCGATATTGTCGCCGATGCTTTTCCATGTCAGGTCGGAGCGCCAGTAAATCGCAGTGCGCGGAAATTTGACGTTATCCGGCCCTTTGTAAAAGGTTTCGATGCGCTGGTCCCGGATCGCTTCGGATGCGTGAACGAGAATGCCCAGCAGCGCAACCAGCGCTTCCCGCTCGTCCCGGAAAACCGGGTTGTTCGGCCCCGGCTCTTTCCAGTTGCGTGCGGTACCATCCGGGGCGCTCCAGATCGTCACGAGTTCTGCGCCGATATTGGCAAGATTGCCCGCAATCGCCGCGCCATAGCGGCAGCGGAAGCCGTTCTGTTCGGAGTTGAGTGCGTCCGATCCGGTGCCGTAAAGCACGAATTCCAACGCGCCGAGCCCCTGTGCCGCAACGCTTTTGCCTTTCAGGCCATCTGCCGTCGTTACGCTCTCGTCCTTGTCGGAAAGATAGCGCTGGACCTGTTTCAGCCCCAGACCCTTCTTGTCCGGGTAATAGAGAATGCGCTCGAACCGGTTCTGCTCGATGACGGGGCCGACACGGACGATTTCGATGCGCGACCATGCATCCACGGTTTGGGCGAACTCATCCTTCGCCGTCTTCACGGCATCCGGCGTCGGCGCCCTGCACAAAGCCTGCAGGGACCCTTCGAGCGTTTTCGCCTTGTCGCGGAAGTTCTCGTAACCGGGGCGAATGAAGCCATCCACGGCCTTTTCCATGGTGGCGCGCACCTTGGCAGGGTCAAGAGGGGGCGGTGGCAATAGTTCCACATCCTGCGCCTTGGCGGATCCGAGACTGAGAACGAGCATCAGCGGTAGGGTCGCGAGAAGTTTTCGCATTGAAACGTCCATCAAAGAGACTCCAGAAATGTGAGCAAAGCCTGCCGGTCGGTTTTTTGCAAGGCGGCAAAGGCGTCGCGCGCCATTTGTGCCTCGCCGCCGTGCCAGAGAATGGCTTCGGTCAGGCTGCGCGCCCGTCCGTCATGCAGATAAAACGCGTTGCCGTTGACGGCCTCTGTGAGGCCGATACCCCAGAGCGGCGGCGTGCGCCATTCCTGTCCGCTGGCTTCACCCACCTGTTGCCCATCGGCAAGCTCTTCACCCATATCGTGGAGCAAAAAATCGGAATAGGGCCAGATGAGCTGGAAGGAATGAAGCGGATCGGCGGCATCGCGCCGCGTCACGAATTTCGGCCTGTGGCACGCGGCGCACCCACTGTCATAAAACATCTGCTTGCCCCGCAGAACCGCCGGCGCATCTACATCGCGTCTGGCGGGCACACCAAGATTTTCCGTGTAGAATGTTACCAGATCGAGAACGGGAGAGGGCGCTTCCGTGTTGCCCAGCCGCTTCTGCACACCGTTGGGCATCGCCAGACAGTCGGTCTGTTTCTTGGTGCAATCGCCATAAGCGTTGGGCGTATCCGGTGTCGAGATGCCCAGGTCGTTGGAAAAGGCATCGGCAGCCTGATCCCGAACGGTTGCATTTTGCGCTTTCCAGCCAAAACGACCGAGTGCGATCTGTCCCGTGCGGTGATCCCGCACCCAGGCTGGCTTGCCCGTAATACCGTTGGTGTCACCAGTGTTGGCACCGGCCAGAATATCTTCCTGCGGGATGGCCTCGATCAAACCAAGGCCCAGCGTCGCTTGCGCGATGCGGGGGGACAGCGTCGTATCGGTTTCGAGCGGTCCGTAGTTCAAACCATCGATACTGTAGGTGGGTTTGCGCAAATGGATAATTTCGCCATCGCCAAGCGCAACCTCACGCTCTTCATAGGTAATCTTGAGCCTTCCCTCCGCATTCAGGCCCGGTACGGCAAGGTTTTGAAGCTGTGCGCCATAGGTGACATCCGGCAAATTCAGCGCGTGATGATCCTGAACCCGCGCTCGTTCGGCCTCGGTTCTCGCAGGCCGCGCCAGCCGCAACAACATCGACACCGCATCTTCCCCGTCACGTGGAGGGCGGCCTCGGCCATCATTGATGTGACAGGTCTGGCAGGAGCGGGCGTTGTAAAGTGGGCCCAAGCCATCGGATGCCTGCGTGGAGGATGGCGACGACACCCAGAGCTTCTGGAACAGCGCATTTCCCAGTTTGAAATCCTGCTGCTGCTCGAAGGTGATGCTGGCGGAGGGCTGGGAGAAAGCAGTGGTGCTAGAGACCGCTTGCGTGGTCGTCGCGCCAGCGGACATTGCCTCGAATGGCTCGGGTTTTGAAAAATCCGTGGTGGGTTTCGTAACCTGCCGGACGCGGTTGAGATCGGATTTGGAGAGATCGGTACGGGTTGCTTGATCGGCCGCAAAGGCGCCAACTGAAGCACAGACCATCGACAAAACGAGGGGACGTAGGTGCGACCGTTTCATGGAAGATCGTCCACCGAAACAAAGAAGCAAGCCGCGTTCTGCGTCATGCCGGGCCTGACGCGGCACTCAGCAGCTACGCATCTCGGCGGCAAAATGCTTCCCTGCGCCGCAGACGCGGCGCCGCTGGATCCCGGATCAAGTCCGGGATGACGGGGAGTATGAAGCATTCGTTGCACGATAGCCTGAAGGCCTATGACATGAGACGAAGGGCCGCCGTTCATCAACGGCCCTTTCGATATCTTACTTGAACACGGCGTTGGGGTTGTCCAGGCTCTCGGAGCCTTCGAGTTCGATCTTGCCGAGATCGAGGGCGGCAATGACGCGCTCTACGGTCTTGGTCTGGTCGAGAAGCCCGTCGATGGCGGCCTGCACGGTTGCGTTGCCTTCCTTGTTGCCTTCGCCGATCATCTGGTCGTAGGCTTCAACGGTCTGGGCACGTTTTTCCATGGCGTGCATGGCATCGAGCGTCTTGTTGAGCTTGGCCTTCATCTCGTCGTCCAGCTTCTTGTCGCTGGCGGCAACCAGTTGCGAAAGCGATGGGCCGGTCATTTTCGTTCCGTCCACGCGCGTATATTCGCCGGTGTAAGCGGATGCGATGCCGATGGCGTCGTTCAGGTGCGAGTTGTAAGTGTTGTCGGAGAAGCAGTCATGCTCTTCTTCGGGATCGTGCAGCAGAAGGCCGAGTTTCATGCGCTCACCGGCAAGTTCGCCATAAGAGAGCGAACCCATACCGGTTAGGATCGCCGTCAAGCCCTTCTTGGGGTCGGCTTCCACCGCCTTCGTTGCTTCGCCATCCGCCGCCCAGTTGGCGGCCATTTCTCGAAGATCGGCGACCAGAAGCGTTGACGCAGCCTTGAGGTAATCCGCGCGGCGGTCGCAATTGCCGCCCGTGCAGTTCTTGGTGTCGTAATCTGTGTAGGGGCGGTTGCCAGCACCGGGGCCGGTGCCGTTCAAATCCTGGCCCCAAAGCAGAAACTCGATGGCGTGATAGCCAGTGGTGACGTTGGCTTCCACTTCGCCCGCTTCGGCAAGGCTGCGGATCAGATCCGGGGTGATCTTGGATGCATCCACTTTTTCGCCACCAACGGTGATCTCTTTGTTGGCGATGATGTTGGCGGTGTAGAGTTCGTTCTCGTCGCTCTCGGTGCCGTAGGAGCTATCGACATAATCGATCAGACCTTCATCCAGCGGCCAGGCGTTTACCTTGCCCTCCCACTCATCGACGATAGGGTTGCCGAAGCGATAGACCTCGGACTGCTGGTAGGGAACGCGCGCCTTTATCCAGGCTGCGCGAGCCGCCTTCAGGTTCGCCTCACTCGGCGTGGCGATCAGCGCATCGATGGCTTTGTCCAGCGCTTCCGCCGTTGTCAGCGAATCCTGATATTTGGCCTGCGCAAGCTCGGCGTAATGCTTGACCACTGCAGCCGGATCGGTCGCGGCGCGTGCGGGAAGGGCGGTGAATGCCACTGAAGCGGCTAGAAGCGCGGCACTGGCGCTGAGGACGGTTTTGCGGAACATGCTCTCTCCTGTTCAGCGCTCCAGTAACGAGGCTGTGAGGGCGAGTTCTGAACCAATCACAAACTTGTGTCAAACATTCTAGTTTAGAAGATTTCCAACAAGGCGCCCGGCATTGAGAGAAAGCAGATGCCGGGCACTTCGAGCAGGCAAAAATCGATCAGCCGTCGCGCTTCATGACGCAGAAGAAGAAGCCGTCAGTATCTGTCGTAGCCGGTGTCAGCGTCACGGTTTCGCCGTCTGGCGAATGAGGTTTTGAGGCTGCAGCGCCGAAGGTCTTCGTCCAGCGGTCGAGAGCGGACTTGATCGAGAATTCAGAGTTTTCCGCGCAGAAGCGGCGGACTTGCCGCTCATTCTCTTCAGGCAAAACGGAGCAGGTTACATAGAGCAGCTCACCACCGGGACGCACGAACGTCTTTGCCTGATCCAGAGCTTCCGCCTGCTGGCCCACGCGCTCCTCGAGATTTCGCTGCGTCAGGCGCCACTTCGTATCTGGGCGCCTGCGCCATGTGCCGGTGCCGGTGCAGGGTGCGTCCACCAGCACGCGGTCGAATTTCTCGCGAAACGCAGCCAATCCGGCCGGGCGGTCGTGCACCTGAACGTTGCGCGTGCCAGCGCGCTTCAGCCGTTCGATGATAGGCGCAAGGCGCTTGCGGTCCGCATCGAAAGCGTGGACCTGGCCCTTATTGTTCATGCTCGCAGACATGGCGAGCGTCTTGCCGCCGCCGCCTGCGCAGTAATCCAAAATCTGTTCGCCTTCCTGCGCGCCGACGAGATCGGCAACGATCTGCGAACCTTCGTCCTGCACCTCGAACCAGCCTTTCTGGAAGGAAAGTTCAGCCGTCACATTGGGCAGCCGCGACGGGCCAGCGCCTGCCGGAATACGCACGCCCTGGCGGGCGATCCGGGTGGCCTCGGCTCCGGCTTCTTCAAGCGCCTTGAGAACCTTGTCGCGGTTCGCCTTTAATGTGTTTGCACGCAAGTCCAGTGTCGGGCGCTCGTTCAAGGCCTGCGCCTGTCGCAGCCACTGGTCTGCGAAGGAAGCCTCGAGCGAAGGTTGAACCCATTCCGGAATATCGCCTTGGACATGAAGCGGTGCATCGGAAAGAGAGCGCGTGTTGAATGCTTTGATAGCGTCTTCTGAAAGAGGAGCAGGCGCGAATTTGTCGCCCTCGAATTCCGCAGCCAGTTGCTCCGGCGTCTTCCCCCATTGACGCAGCATAACGGCATAGCCGAGCGCGTTGGCGCTCTCGTCATCCATCAACCATGCGTGGGAAAGTTTCATGCGAAGGGCATCGTAAACGATGTTGCCGATGGCGGCCCTATCGCCGGAACCAGCGAAACGATGCGCCAGTCCCCAGTCTTTCAGTGCGTCGGCAACCGGGCGTCTGCGCGCCTCGATATCTGCCAACACTTCGATTGCCCCGGCTAAACGCCCGCCCAAACGCATTGTCTACCTCTTTCCGTGATTGCCCGGTTGGTAGACGCGAATGGCGGCGAGGGCAAGGCTTTGGCAAGAATTCCCGAAAATCCTGTTCGGAAATCCTCCGCTTAATTGGAGGCCAGAACCTCGTAGCAGACCTTTGCCGTGCCGGAGCTTACCATGCCTATGTTCTTGGCGGCAGCCTTGGAGAGATCGAGAACACGACCCTTGATGAAGGGGCCACGGTCATTGATGCGCACCACAACGGCCTTGCCGTTACGGGAGTTCGTAACCTTGACCTTAGTGCCGAAGCGCAAGGAGCGATGTGCAGCGGTAAGATTGGAGGCGTTCATTCTCTCGCCCGAAGCAGTCTTGGAGCTGAGAGCATACCAAGATGCGCCGCCACATCCATTAGCGGCATTGGCCTGAAGAGGAACGATGAAACAGCACGCGGCAATAGTTGCGGCCGCGAAAGTCTTGCGTCGGATATTCGTCAAACTGTGCTTCCCTGATACTCGGCCCCGCGCCGAATGAATTGCGGAGACTGTAGGGCGAGCGAAAAATGGCAAAAACTTGCCTTCTTCCAATCACGAAGTGTTACAGTGTGTAACATTCGTGATGAGAATCACTCTGGCGAGTTTTAGATAGCTTTCGATGTATCCCGCAAAAATTTCTTTAGAATCAATCGCAAGGCAGAAATTCGTTGCGCGTTAAGTATTTCATGAATCGGTTCACGGAATCACGGTGAAATATTTTTCTAAAGGCTGAAAATTTCCGTTAAATTTGCGCATTAATAAAAGGTTAAAAGCAAATATGGCGATTAGAAACTTCCTGAAAACTGTCGTTGGATGGATTTTTCAACCAATGAAGATGAACAGTTATTCATCTTTCCAGAGGCTGCTATCCCATAATTGTTGGAGCGACTTGCGGTATTCCGGGTAAGTAAACTGGAACCCGAGGCGCTTTAGTTTGCCATTGGAGACGCGCTTGTTCTCGCCATAGAAAGAGCGCGCCATCGGCGTCAGTTCAGCCGTCTCGAAAGCCTGCTCCGGTGGCGGTGTAACGCCCATCAGTTCCGCCGCATAAGCGACCACGTCCTGCGGCGGTGCAGGCTCGTCGTCCGTCACGTTGAAAATACCGCCGTGTTTTTCCGAGATGAGGAAGGCGGTCGCCGTGCCAATGTCTTCCACCCGGATGCGGTTGAAAACCTGATCCTTCTTGACCAGACGGCGGGCCGTGCCCTTTTCCAGATTC
This sequence comes from Agrobacterium larrymoorei, assembly GCF_005145045.1. Taxonomy (NCBI): domain Bacteria; kingdom Pseudomonadati; phylum Pseudomonadota; class Alphaproteobacteria; order Hyphomicrobiales; family Rhizobiaceae; genus Agrobacterium; species Agrobacterium larrymoorei. The sequence goes on along the minus strand of NZ_CP039692.1, from coordinate 891,168 downwards.
ATGAAACCGTTGCGCCCCGGGCCGTAAATTCCTGAAAGCCTCAGAATGGAAAGCTGAACACCTGCCTTGTCCGCCGCCGCAGCCCAGGATTGCTCAGCCTCTACCCGTTCAAGGGATCGAGCGGAAACAGGTTTGCATTCCGTTTCTTCATTCACCCACGCGCCGTCATGATTGCCATAGACGCCGACCGTGGAGAGGTACGCTGCCCATTCCAGTTGCGGCATGAGGTCTTTAAGCGCGCCGTTGCAGAGCCGCAGCAGAGGGTCACCGGCCTTGCCGGGCGCTATCGACTGGACGAAATGCGTGGTGTTTGCGAGTTCTGCTCGCAGAGCGTCGCTTATGGTCTCACCATCAAAGATGACGGGAGTGATCCCCAGTGCTTTCAGGGTCTCTGCTTGTTCGGTACTGCGCGTCGTCCCGCAAATGCGGTCCATGCTGCCCTGAAGAGTTTTCGCGATTGCCTTGCCGGAATATCCGGCCCCGAAAATCATCAGCTGCGACATTTACTCTCCCGCCATGCGCCATTCTTCCTGAACATCCGAATCGTCATCGGCTGTGTGCGTTGCAGCGTAAGCGTGGAAGCTCTCCCTGTCCATCAACCGGGAAAGCGCCCAGATGGCCATGCCACGCACATCCGGCGATGCATCGTCCGCCAGTTGCCTGCACTGATCTATGAGCAAGGGATCATTGGAATTTCCGGCAGCAATCAGCACATTGCGGATGAAGCGGTTGCGGCCTATGCGTTTGACGGGCGAGCCGCTGAAGAAACTGCGGAATGCGGCGTCATCAAGCGTCAACAGAAACGCGATGGATGGTTCTTTCAGGTCTTCCCGGGCTCGCAGCTTCATTTCCGAAGCGCTGGCTGCGAACTTGTTCCATGGGCAGGCCGCAAGGCAATCGTCACAGCCATAGATGCGATTGCCGATCATGGGCCGGAATTCGTGCGGTATCGGCCCCTTATGCTCAATCGTGAGATAAGAAATGCAGCGTCGTGCATCAATCTTGTAGGGGGAGGGGAAGGCACTGGTAGGGCACGCATCGAGGCAGGCCCGGCAGGAGCCGCAATGATCCCGTTCCGCTTCGTCCAGACAGAGTTCCGCCGTGGTGAACATGCTTCCGAGAAACAGCCATGATCCGTGGGTACGGCTGACGAGATTGGTGTGCTTGCCCTGCCAGCCAAGCCCCGCAGCAGCGGCTAGAGGCTTTTCCATGACGGGTGCCGTGTCGACAAAAACCTTGACGTCTTCGCCCGCACGCGCAGCGAAACGCGTCGCGATTTCCTTCAGGCGGCCCTTGATGACATCGTGATAATCCCGATTTCTGGCGTAAACGGAAATCGCGGCCTTGTCCGCTTGGGAAAGAAGCTGTCTTGGATCCTCGTCAGGTCCGTAGTTGAGGCCGAACATGACGACGGAGCGCACCTCGCTCCACAGCGTCTTCGGATTCGCCCTGCGCTCTTGCGTTTCTTCCATCCACGCCATTGTGCCGTGGAAGCCATTATCGAGAAAATCTCGCAGTCTTTCCGGCGCAAGCGGAATGGCATCAGCCGAGGTGATGCGACAGAGATCGAAGCCAAGCGCTGTCGCTTCCGCGCGGACGAAATCCGTCAGCTTGCGGGCACGCAACTCCTGCTTCTGCGAACTCGTGTCGATTGTTTCTCTCCTGCTCCATCGGCTGGCAAGAGCCAGCATCGACGCTATATATAGTCTCAAGCAGGATTAGAAATCGAGATCGGCGTAATGTGAGGATGGCGCAAGGCGCGGCACGCGCTCGGCCAATAAGGGCCGGAAGGACGGCCGGGATTTGACCCGCTGGTACCATTCCTTCGCAATCGGCGCTTCCAGCCAGTTGATTTCGCCGAGATAGTCGAGAATGGACACCGAAGCTGCAGCTGCAAGATCGGCATAGCTCAGGCGGTCACCGGCAATCCATGTGCGCGAAGCTGCCAGCCACTCGAGATATTTCATGTGCTGACGGATGTTGGAGCGTGCCGTGCGCAGCAGTTTGGAATCTGGAGGTCCGCCTCCCTGTGCCGTGGTCATCTGCAGTTTGTACACACGCTCGCGGACCAATGGCTTGGTCACGTCGTTTTCCATCTTCTGCAGGAACCATTCGGTCAGGCGGCGGATTTCAGCGCGCTGGAAAGGCTCTTCCGCTAGAAGCCGTCTGTCGCGCTTCAGCACGCCATGGGCTTCATCGAGGAACTCCGCCAGAACATAGGGCCCACAGAGCGAGCGCATATTGTCATCCAGATAGACCGGAAGAGTGCCCGCAGGATTGAGGGCCAGAAACTCCCGTCTCTTTTCCCACGGCTGTTCCTCCACCAGATCGATCTGGAAGCCGTATTCGGCAAGTATCAGCCGAACGAAACGAGACGCGGTCGACATAGAGGAGTGGTAAAGGGTTGGCATCGGCACTCGGAAGTTTTGCGATTGATGTGAGGTTGCTTCTTTGTGGCTAAAAAAGGCTCAAAATGCGGCCTTGGCGAAAATTATAACGGCAGCATTTTTAAGAGAACTTTAATGTTGCAGCGCAGCGCCCAGGCTTTTTGTCGCCACGCGAACAAACTCAACAAAAAAGCGCCCTCGATCCGTCTCGGGCGCTTTGGATTGATTTTGCGACGCTGAGGCCGCAAATGCTCAATTGGCAGAAATGGAGCTCGTGGCGCATGGGTCTACCCCATAAGCCGGCGAGCAGCCCTCTTTACCAGCGGCAACCGTGCCCGGTGCCATGAACGAACCTGCCAGAACAACCAAAGCCGCACACGCAAAAAAGAGTGCGATAGACCTGCCCATTTCTATTTGCCTTTCAAAACTTTAACGCGACAAACGGCATTGCCGTTGGTTTGATTGTTCAGTTGAGGATGTGTTGTGAGTGTGGCGTTTATCAATAACTGAGCTTGCTGAACACCGGGTTAATGCGAAGACTTGTCCACAGTTGCCCTTGTGCCACGCTTACGCGGCTCATTACTGAAATTCCCCTGTTACCCAGCCCCAAATCCCCTGACGCGACAAGCATAGGCAGTCGCGCCGTTGAGGTCATAACGGGCTTGGTGGTATTTGGTTGCAGCAGTCGATGGAAAAAAGCTTACGCGGCTTTCCCGGCATTGCTGAACTGGCCATGCGGGCGGTAGCTGACCAGATAGGAGGGGAGAACGGAAGACACGCGCACCGGCGTAATGCCTATGCCGTCCAAGGTCAGACCGGCCTTTTCGGCCTCTGCGGAGACGACGTTGTCGTTCTTCAGCAGGGCGACCTGATCGGATGTCAGCGGCGGCTTGATCAGCGGAATGAGAGAGGCGACGGAGCCGAGCAGGGATGCAATGCCAAAAGGCAGGTTAACCAGGCGGTTCTGTCTATAGGTGGCCGTCAGCACGGCCTCAAGACACTGGCGGAAGGTCATGACGTCCTGGCCGCCGAGCTCGTAGGTCGAGCCGGACTTCAATGCACCATCCACGCTGCGCGCAACGGCTTCGGCAACATCTTCGACGTAGACCGGCTGGAACTTCGTCTTGCCGCCGCCGATAAGGGGCAGGAAAGGCAGACGCTGGGCCATGCCCGCAAATTTATTGAAGAAGTCGTCCTCAGGTCCGAATACTATCGATGGACGCAGAATAATGGCTTCCGGCAGAACCGAACGGATTGCGGCTTCCGCGCGGCCCTTGGTGCGGGCGTAACCCAGAGACGAATTGGCATCTGCGCCGATGGCGGAAATATGCGTCAGCGTCGCGCCAGCGTTCTTCGCAGCTTCAGCCACGGCGCGGGCACCGAATTCCTGCACGGCATCGAAGGTGTTACGACCGCTTTCGAAGAGCAGGCCGACGCAGTTGACGACATGATCCGCATCCTCGACAGCCTTCACGATCGAGTCCTTGTAGCGCAGGTTAGCCTGCGCAAAGGAAATCTGGCCGACATTGCCGAGCGGCTGCAGGAAGCCTGCGAGATCAGGACGGCGTACTGCAACGCGGATGCGATAGCCACGCTTTGCAAGTGTCCGCACCACATGTCGGCCCACGAAGCCCGAGCCACCGAAAACCGTGACGAGAGGGGGAAGGTTGGCCAAGGGCATGAGTAGGCTCCTGCGAAGCGTTAAATGAGTGTATTTTTGTCTCTTAGCCCAAAGCCGCGCGCACGGGAAGAGAGAACAGCACGGTACCGCGCCGAGATTGAAAGACAGGGTTGACGACTGTCAAATTCCCTCGACGATCACCATCTCCGCATCGGCCACTTCCTGTCGAATTCTGGCTGCTGCCTGATATTCTTCCGAGTTGTAGCAATCGATAGCGTGTTGCACCGAAGGAAACTCTATCACCACGTTGCGGGCGCGCGCCTTACCTTCCAGTTCAGTCAACGCGCCGCCGCGGGCGAGGAAGTTGGCGCCGAAGCGTTCGAATGCAGGTTTGGCGGTTGAAACATAATCCTTGTAACGCTCGGCATCGCGAACATCCACGCGAGCGATCCAGTAACCCTTGGCCATGTCAGTCTCCTACAGATGTGTCTTTATTGGTTGGCAGGAAAGCTTGCTTTCAGCATCTCATCCAGAATGGCGCGCGCGGCGGCTTTCGGATCGGCAGCCTTGACGATTGGGCGGCCAACGACGAGATGGCTGGAGCCTGCCTTGATGGCATCGAATGGCGTGACGACGCGCTTCTGGTCGCCAGCATCGGAGCCAGTCGGGCGGATGCCGGGTGTAACGACGGCCATGTCGGGGCCGAGAATGTCGCGCACCGCAGTCGATTCTTCCGCAGAGCAGACAATGCCGCCCATGCCTGCGGCCTTGGCCTGTTCCGCGCGCTTCAAAACAAGTGAACGTGCATCGCCCTGATAACCTGCTTCTTCTAGATCCGAATTGTCCATGGAGGTCAAAACGGTGACGCCCAGCAGTGTGAGGTCCGATCCCTTCGCTGCGGCAACAGCCGCGCGCATGGCCTTCGGATAGGCGTGGAGGGTCAGCATCGACATGCCCATCTTGGCAATGTTTTCCACGCCGGAAGCAACCGTATTGTCGATATCCAGCAGCTTCATATCGAGAAAGATTTTTTTGCCGCTTTCAGCCAGTTCCCGGGCGAATTCCAGCCCGCCCGCAAATACCAGCTGATACCCGATCTTGTAGAAGAGCACGTCGTCGCCGATTGCATCGACAATTGATGCTGCCTCTTTCACGGTTGGAACATCCAGCCCAACGATCAGGCGCTCGCGTGCGGTCATAATCTCACCCCTGCCAAGTTTCGATGGGCGTCCAGTCGCATGTCACCTGCATGTCTGCAAGATTAAAACGGAAAAGATTTCCACCGCCCGGCGGCTGGTCCGCATCGCGGCTGATCGCGCCGCCCTCCAAATGGCATTTCAGCAGGGTACCCACCGCGCCGTGGCCGATAAAAGCGATAGGCTGAGAGGGATCATGTCGCGCAAGCACTGTCGTCACAGCCTCCACGATCCGTCGTTGAGCATCCGCTGCCCGCTCCCAACCTTGAAAGCTTTCCTGCGGATGGGCAAAGAACCAGTCGGCGGCGCGCTCGAACCGGTCGGGTGGCAGGAAGCCGGTCGCGCTACGGTCATTTTCGTGCATGTTGGCGACGGATTCGACCTCGATGCCGCTGGCGGCAGCCAGTATCCGTGCCGTTTCCAGCGCCTTTTTCTCGGTGCTGCTGACGATCTGGCGAATCTGCCGCGCCCAGGGTCTTGCAAAGGCGCGCTTTGCTCTTTCAGCGCCAATGTCAGACAGTCCCCATTCGGGGACCGGCACATTGGCATCGATACGAACCTGCGGATGCGTGATGTAAAGTGCGTACATGACGCAAGGTTAGACTAAGCGCGGGTATAGGTCCACAACTGCGCGGGCGGAATGTTGCGCACGATGAATTCGAAATGGCGGATATGATAAAGGTGAGGCTGCGCGACGATGGGCGAGACGGGGCCGTAAGAGATTTGCAAAACAGGGCGGCCATGCGGCACGCGCTTCAGCAATTCATCCAGAAGCTTTATCCGCGCGGCCATCGGGAAGTTCAGCATGGGCACCGCCGAAATCACGCAATCGAACATCTGGTCTTTCTGCTCGCCCAACGTCGTGTCCAGATCGAATGCATCGCCATTGATGAAATTGACGCCGGGGTAGCTGCGCAGAAGCTGCTGGTAGAAGTCGGTTGAATATTCGATGGCGGTTACGTGTTCCGGCTTCACGCCGCGGCCCAGAATGGCCTTGGTAATGACACCGGTGCCGGGACCAAGTTCGAGAACCGGCAGGCCGGAATGGGGATTGATAACGCTGGCCATGCGCCGCGCCGTAATGCCGGAGGTGGGAACGATGGCGCCCACTTTCTTGGGCTGATTGACCATGCCCTTGAAGAACCGGATTTCCTCTTCGAACTTTCTGCCGAAGCGTTGTTTCAAGCTCAGTCCCATTCTAGCTCCCCTTATTTTTGCTCGATCACCATTTGTTGAAACTGTGGCGACATCTTGTCTCTGTTTGCCGCAAACACAAAGAAAAATGTCGCATTCAGAAAATTGGGTAGTGGATAAGAGATAAAACAAAAAAGCCGGTGAGAATCCTCACCGGCTTTCGCGAATTCGTGGGTGTTTGCCTGCGTCAAACGCGCATCGGCATCAGCACGTAGAGGGCGTCATCGCCTGCCGTGTCGCGAACGAGCGTTGGGGAGCCGGCATCCGCCAGCAGGAAGATCGCATCTTCGCCGGAAAGCTGCGCGGTGATATCCAGCAGGTACTTCGCGTTGAAGCCGATTTCCATCGCGTCGTGTTCGTAGCCAACGGCAACTTCTTCCGTCGCGCTGCCCGAATCCGGGTTGTTGACGGTCAGCGTCAATTGACCTTCGGTCAGGGCCAGCTTCACGGCGCGCCCGCGTTCGGAAGAGATGGTCGAAACACGATCGACCGCCTTGGCGAAGCTGACGCAATCGACGCGCATCTCCTTGTCGTTGCCTGTCGGAATAACGCGCTGATAATCCGGGAAGGTGCCGTCGATGAGCTTCGAGGTCATGACGATATCGCCGATTGTGAGGCGAATTTTCGCATCGGAGACTTCTACGGCGACTTCAAGCTCGGGATTGTCAACCAGCTTCTGCAACTCGCCAACGGTCTTGCGCGGAATGATGATGCCCGGCATGCCCTCGGAGCCGGACGGCGCATCCACATCCGCGCGCGCCAGACGGTGACCGTCGGTCGCCACGGCACGCAGTTTCAGGTCGCCGCCGCTTTCGATGGTGTGAAAGAAAATGCCATTCAGATAGTAGCGCGTCTCTTCCGTGGAAATTGCAAACTGCGTGCGGTCGATCAGCATTTTCAGATCGGTCGCCTTGAGCTTGAAGCTGTGGCTGAAGGTGCCAGCGGTCAAATCCGGGAAGTCCGCTTCCGGCAGGCATTGCAGTGAGAACTTGGAACGCCCAGAAGCAACCGTCATCGAAGAGCCATCGGGATTGGTCGCGAGCAGAACCTCGGAACCATCTGGAAGCTTGCGCACGATTTCATAGAGCAGATGTGCGGGAACCGTGGTCGCGCCCGCCTGCTCCACCATGGCCGGTGTCGCTTCGGTGACTTCCAGATCGAGGTCGGTCGCCTTCATATCCAGATTGGCGCCCGATGCGCGCAGCAGCACGTTGGACAGAATCGGGATGGTATTGCGCCGTTCCACCACGCGATGAACGTGGTTCAGCGATTTCAGAAGGTTGGACCGCTCAAGAGTAATACGCATGGACACTACCGCTTTCAACCGTTGCAATCCGGGGGAGGCCGGATCGCCAGACAAGTCTTTCCAGCAAGCTGCCGGATAATGGGACAGGCAAAATGGCAGAGTTATCGTGGGAAAAGCAAGAGGCGAGCGCGCCGCAGCTGTTTCATTTCAGCGCTATACAGCGTGATCCACAGATAAGAATGAAATCTTGAGCTTGTTCAGCCGCTTTCGATTGCCCATAAAGGTTTCGAGAATGACAGAACTGATTGGAATGACCCGTGGAAGACGAAACCAGCAATGAACAGACGGAAACGTCCACGGGCAAAACCTATCGCGTATCCGGCGTCACTGTCCCCGCGCGGCCGCTTGAAAATGCGCTTTATCTGGTTGCGACCCCCATCGGCAATCTCGGTGATATCACGCTGAGGGCGCTGGAAACGCTCGCTTCGGCTGACGTTTTGGCTTGCGAGGATACGCGGGTTACCCGCGTGCTGCTGGAGCGTTACGGTATCCGCAACCGACCTTATGCCTATCACGAACATAATGCACAGGAGGTGGGGCCAAAGCTGATTGCTGCGCTGGAAGCCGGAAAATCCGTCGCTCTGGTGTCCGATGCTGGAACGCCTCTCGTGTCCGATCCCGGCTATCGCCTCGGCCAACTGGCACTGGAGGCCGGGTATCGCGTGGTGCCTATTCCGGGCGCGTCGGCTCCACTTGCCGCTCTCGTCGGTTCGGGCATGCCAAGCGACGCCTTCCTGTTTGCAGGCTTCCTTCCGGTGAAGGATCGCGGCAAGCGCGACCGCTTTGCCGAACTGTCAAAAATACCGGCGACACTCATCTTCTTTGAATCGCCGCATCGTATATGCGCCTCTATCCAGGTGGCCGCTGAGGTGCTTGGTCGGGATCGTCGCGCTGTGGTTTGTCGGGAATTGACTAAGACCTTCGAGGAGTTTCGCCGAGGGACTTTGGGAGAGTTGGCCGAGTATTATGATGAAGATCGCACCGTTAAGGGTGAAATCGTTCTCCTCATAGAGCCGCCCTCCTATGACGAAATTCCTGACATCGAAGATGTGGAAAAGTTACTGACGGACCTGTCCTCCAGCATGCCAGCGGCCAAAGCCGCCGCCGAAGCGGCAAAGCTGACGGGCCTGCCGCGCAAGGAGCTTTACCAGCGCCTGCTGGATATGAAGGACGGCAATGGCGGCTGAGGGGCGCGAGAACAACAGACGGCGCGCGGAAAAGCGCGGCCATGCTGCCGAGTATTGGGCAGCACTTTATCTCATGCTGAAGGGCTATCGCATTCTGGCCTTGCGCTACAAGACGCCTCTGGGTGAAATCGACCTCATCGCCAAACGCCGTGATATTGTGGCCTTTGTGGAGGTCAAAGCGCGCCGGAACGAACAAAGCGCGGTGGATGCAGTCAGTTATCAGTCTCAACGCCGCATTCGTGCGGCAGCAGATATTTGGCTGACGCGCCGTAAGGATGCGCACATGCTGTCCCAACGTTTCGATATCATCGCGATTCTGCCGCGCCGGTTGCCTGCGCACTTCATCAACGCGTTTTAAGATCATACGGACCGGCCTGCCGTTAAGAGCGAAACCTCGATCAACTTCCGATTGATACGCGATTTTATCGATTAAATCTTTGATTTATCGTGTAATAAATTAGACATAAAACTGTAAACGAGGCGTCACGAAAGGCGCCTATTCGCATCCTCACCCAACAAGGGCGGTAGAGGATCGAAAAGATGATCAAGAAAATTTCCATGGCCGTGATGGCCGTCAGCGTTTCTGCAACGTCTTCCATGGCGGCAACAAACATCACCTGGTGGCATGGCATGGGTGGCCGCAACGGCGAAGTCATCAACGAAGTTTCACAGAAGTTCAACGCAGCTCAGACCAACTGCGCAATCACACCCGTCTCCAAGGGCACGTATGAAGAAGCGCTCGCCAGCGGCATCGCAGCGTTCCGTTCCGGCGACCAGCCGAACATTCTTCAGGTCTTCGATGCTGGTGCCGCCACCATCATCAACGCCAAGGGCGCTGTCATTCCTGCGGAAGACATCATTACCAAGGCTGGCTACAAGTTCGACCGCGAAGCCTTCATCCCCGGCGTTCGTTACTTCTACGCCGCTGCCGATGGCAAGTTCGTCGGCATGCCGTTCAACTCTTCCGCGCCGATCATGTATCTCAACACCGAAGCCCTCAAAAAGGCTGGCGTTGAAGCTCCAAAGACCTGGGAAGAATTCGAAGCTGCCGCTCCGAAGCTGAAAGAAGCCGGTTTCATTCCGCTCGTTCAGACGCAGCTGACCTGGGAATTCACCGAGAACTTCTTCTCGCGTAACAACCTACAGTTTGCCACCAACAACAACGGTTACGACAGCGTTGTCGACACCAAGCTCAAGGTCACCGACCCGAACCTCATCATGATGTTCGAAAAGCTGAAGTCCTGGAAGGATCAGGGTTACTTCGCTTACTACGGCGCTGGCTGGAACGATAACCAGAAGCCATTCGAAGAAAACAAGGTTGCTCTGTGGATCGGTTCTTCGGGCTCTTTCGGTGGCCTGCAGAAGACGGCTCAGATGCCGTTCTCGGCAACTTTCCTGCCGTATTGGGGCTCCATCAAGGGCGCTGGCACCAACTCCTTCATCGGTGGCGCTGCACTCTTTGCAATGGCCGGCAAGCCTGAAGCGGAAAACAAGTGCGTTGCAGACTTCTTCCAGTTCCTGACATCGCCTGAAATTCAGAAATTCTACCACGAAGCGACCGGCTATGTTGCCATCACCAAGGCCGCTTACGAGCTGACCAAGAAGGAAGGCTACTATGAGAAGCAGCCTGTTGCCGAAGTCGGCATCAAGCAGCTTTCGCTTCAGGGCGGCGAGTGGTCCAAGGGTTACCGCCTCGGCTTCTACCCACAGATCCGCGCCATCATGGAACGTGAATATGGCCGCATCTTCTCGGGCGAAGTTTCCGTCAAGGACGCTTTCAACATCATCGAGAAGGAAGGCAACGAGCTTCTCGCTCGCTTCGCCAAGACTGCTGGCTGATTAGCTTGATACTTCGGCCTGCGAACCTCCCTTCATGATGAGGGGAGGTCCGTTGGGTGTTTGCAAGGCATGCCAAAAACTCCGTCATGCTGGGGCTTGACCCGAGCATCCACTGACGTTCCCGATGTCGCGACGTGGATGGATCCTCGGCTCAAGGCCGAGGATGACGCCGAGCGGGAGTGCAGCGCTTCATTCTAATCCCGGACCGACCTTCTACACTGAAGCAGAGTCCACAACCCATGAAGGTTTGCGAGCGTGGCCTACGTTCCCTCTCAACCGAGTCTCACCCGTTTCATTCCGGGCCTGGCCTCAAGGGCCAAGAAACGCCCTGTCGAGGCTGAGACTGCCAAGCGCGTGCAGTTTTCCTCTCCCGCGCTGCCCTATCTGTTTCTGGCGCCGCAGCTCGCGGTGATTTTCATTTTCTTTTACTGGCCCTCCGTGCAGGCTGTTCAGTCGTCCTTCTATCTGGAAGACCCCTTCGGCTTCGGATCCACTTTCGTCGGCATGTCCAATTACACGGATGCGCTGTTCAGCTCGGAATATCTCAGCGCCGCACGGTTCACCGCGGTCTTCACCGCAATCGTCACGGTCTTTGCCATGGGCATCGGTCTTCTGCTGGCGGTCAAGGCGGATGCGGTCATTCGCGGCTCTTCTGCCTATAAGACGATGCTGATTTCGGTCTACGCCATCGCCCCACCCGTTGCGGGCTTGATCGGCATGATGTTCTTCGACCAGCACATCGGACCTTTCGTCAAGATCATGTCCTTCTTCGGCTGGCACATGCAGGTCGGCGTCAATTATTTCGACACCGCTTTCGCCATGACCGTTATCTCCATCTGGAAGCAAATCCCGTACAATTTCATCTTCTTCCTGTCTGGCCTCCAGGCCGTGCCGGTCTCCGTTCGGGAAGCGGCTTACCTCGATTGCCACTCCGGCTTCCGCCGTTTCTGGACGGTCATCATGCCGCTTCTGATGCCGACGGCCTTCTTCCTCCTCATCATCAACGTCACTTACGCACTGTTCGATACGTTCGCAGTCATCGACGTTGTGGTGAAAGACAAGGCCGCCAACAATCCGATCACGCTTGTCTACAAGGTGTTTCTGGATGGCTTCCGTGGCAACGACATTGGCGGCTCCTCTGCGCAGTCGGTCATCCTCATGATCGTCGTCTTCGTGCTGACGGTGCTGCAGTTCCGCTTCCTCGAAAAACGCATCCATTACGGTTGAGGGCTGAGATATGTACAAAACCAAACCTCTCGACCATCTGATCCTGATCGTCGGATCGCTTTTTTTGGTCCTGCCGGTGATCGTCGCCTTCATGACGTCCACCCATACGGCGGCGGATATCCATATGAATGGTCTGGCGTTGATGCCGGGCGATAACTTCGTTGCCACCTACGACAAGGTGCTGACGCAGCGTGGCGGCTTCACCGGGCAGGTCACCGGCTTCAACATGATGATCAACTCGCTGATCCTCGGCGTTGGCTTCGCGGTCGGCAAAATCGTACTGTCGATGATGGCGGCCTATGCCATCGTCTATTTCCGCTTCCGTTTTGCCACCTTCGCCTTCTGGATCATCTTCACGACGCTGCTGCTGCCCCTCGAAGTGCGCATCATGCCGTCCTATGAAGTCATGAGCAAACTAGGGCTGCTGAACTCCTATACCGGCCTCATCGTGCCGCTTCTGGCGTCCGCAACAGGTACTTTCTATTTTCGGCAGTTCTTCAAATCGGTTCCCGATGAGTTGCTGGAAGCTGCGCGCATCGATGGCGCCGGTCCCTGGAAATTCCTCATCGACGTGCTCATCCCAATCTCCAAAACGATGATGGCGGCCATCTTCATCATTATGTTCGTCTATGGCTGGAACCAGTATCTCTGGCCATTGCTGATGACGAACGACGAGCGCTTTTTCACGCTCATCCGCGGTGTAAAGTCGATCCTGCAGGTCTGGATCGGTTCGCAAATTCCCGATTACAACGAAGCTTTCGCACTTGCCGTTCTGGCCATGCTGCCGCCTGTGGCGATCGTCGTGATCTTCCAGAGCTGGTTCATCAAGGGCCTCACCGAAAGCGATAAATAAGGACAACGACAATGGCCGAAATCGAAATCAGTCAGGTCTGCAAGGATTACTCCAATGGCATGCGCGCCGTCCACAGCGTGGATATCGCGATCAAGGACGGTGAGTTCATCGTCCTCGTCGGCCCCTCCGGCTGCGGCAAGTCCACGCTGCTGCGCATGGTGGCAGGGCTGGAAGAAATTTCCGAAGGCAAGGTCTCAATCGGCAACCGCGTCGTCAACGACGTCGAACCCGCCGACCGTGACATCGCCATGGTGTTTCAGAACTACGCGCTCTATCCGCACATGTCGGTGCGCGAAAATCTGGAATACGGATTGAAGAACCGCAAGACGCCGAAGTCCGAGATCGACGCGCGTGTTGCCGAAGCCGCCCGCATGCTTCAGCTGGAGCCCTATCTGGAGCGCAAGCCCCGCGCCCTTTCCGGCGGTCAGCGCCAGCGCGTGGCCATGGGCCGCGCCATTGTGCGCAAACCCGCGGCCTTCCTCTTCGATGAGCCGCTCTCCAATCTCGATGCGAAGTTGCGCGTCTCCATGCGCGGTGAAATCAAGCGCCTTCAGCGCCGCCTTGGCACCACTTCCATCTATGTCACGCACGACCAGCTGGAAGCCATGACGCTGGCCGACCGCCTCGTCGTGCTCAACGCCGGACGCATCGAACAGATCGGCGCACCGCTGGAGGTCTACCACACCCCGGCCTCCACCTTCGTCGCAAGCTTCATCGGCTCCCCCGCCATGAACCTCGTGTCCGGTGAACTTCATGGCGACCGCCTTGCAATTGGCCCTGCCATGCTGTCGCTGAACGGCGTAGCCCCAACATCTGGCCCGGTCACTGTCGGTATGCGCGCAGAAGATCTGCGCATTGCCAAGGATAATGAACCGACCCTGCCGTTCCGCGTGGATTACATTGAAGAACTCGGCTCCCAACGCCTCGTCCACGGTACGGTCGGCGATCAATCCGTGACGGTAGCGCTCTCGGCTGAACTCGGTATGCCCGAAAACTTCGCCCTGACGATCAACCCGGAAAAGCTGCACTTCTTCGACGCCGAAAGCGGCAAGCGCATTACGACGAAACTAGAGGCGCAGCAGGTGCAGGCGGCGTCTGTTGAATATGCTGGCGTCTGATTAAGTCCAGTTTTCAGGCCGGAGCTGCGAAATCAGTCTCCGGCTTTTTTTGTCTCTTGACTCCATTATAAGATAATTTAAATCTCCTATAATGGAAAACGAAAACAGTTCTTTTGAGTCCGCTACCGCGGAACGACTTAGGCAGCTTCGCGAGGCTAGTGGGTTGACGCTTGATCAGCTTGCGACTGCGTCCGGTGTCAGCCGCGCCATGATTTCGCGTATCGAGCGCGGGGAAGCGAGCCCGACGGCGTCTTTGCTGGCTCGGATATGTGCGGCCCTCGGGCTTTCTCTCTCCGGCTTCTTTGCCGAGCAGGAACAGCAAATTTCTCCATTGGTGCGACGCGCCGAGCAGCCTACCTGGAAAGACCCTGAAACGGGGTATGTCCGCCGCGCAATTTCACCGCCGCGGGTGGGTTCCGACGTCGATATCGTGGAGGTCAGCCTTCCTGGCGGCGCGCGGGTCAGTTTTCCGCCCCATGCAGCAAGCAATGGCATGACCCAATATGTCTGGCTTTTCGAAGGGCAGTTGGACATGACGCTTGGTGAGGAAATCCATAGCCTCGGCCCGGGCGACTGCCTGTTCATGCCCGTTGGCGAGGGGCACATCTTCCACAATCCAGCAACCAGTCCAGCCCGCTATGCCGTGGTGCTGGACCAGAGAAAACGTGTATAATCGGAGCTTTAAATGACGACCATTCGAATACTGGACAAGCAGCAGACGCTGGATGCTTTGCCGGAACTCTGCGAGGTTCTATCGGACTGCGTGAACGGCGGTGCATCCGTGGGTTTCATGCTGCCTTTTACACCGGAAGACGCTCGCGAATTCTGGAGCGATGTCGCCGCAGCTGTCTCTCAGGGCCGGGTCATCCATGCCATTGCGGAACTGGATGGTAAAGTGGTGGGAACGGTGCAAGTGGGGCTGGCAACGAAGCCGAACCAGCCGCATCGCGGCGATCTCATGAAGCTGCTCGTTCACCGCAGCGCGCGTGGCAAGGGTCTATCGCGCAAGCTGGTGGAATGCGTGGAGGCGGAAGCAGGGCGCCGTGGGCGCACATTGCTTGTGCTGGATACGGCCACGGGAAGCGAAGCGGAAAGCATATACCCCCGCTTCGGCTGGGAGCGTGTCGGTGTCATCCCGGATTTCGCCTTGTTCCCGGATGGCGGTTTCTGCAACACGACGTTCTTCTATAAAAGAATAGGCCCGGTCGTTTAACCGGGCCTTGGTGGTCATCAGGCTGCGTAGCGTGTGTCTGCCCGCCCGCCGCCCGTCGCCAGGCGGAATTGCTCCAGCAGTTGCAGCAACTGGTCGGTTTCGGTGTTGAGCTGCTGGGTCGCAGCACTCGTCTCTTCCACCATCGCCGCGTTCTGCTGTGTCAGAAGGTCAACCTCTCCCACGGAGTTGTTGATCTGCTGAAGCGCGACGGCCTGATCCTGCGTTGCCTGCGTGATCTGGTGAACATGCTCGCTGACGTGAGAAATCTGAACGCCGATCTGCGCCAATGCATCTCCGGTCTGTGAAACGAGGCTGGAGCCTGCAGAAACCTCGCGCGTCGAAACCGCAATCAACTCGCGAATTTCTTTCGCGGCGTTTGCCGATCTCTGCGCCAGTTCACGCACCTCATGCGCCACGACGGCAAAGCCCTTTCCGGCCTCTCCCGCGCGGGCTGCTTCCACGCCTGCATTCAGCGCGAGCAGGTTGGTCTGGAACGAGATGGAGTCGATGACTTCGATGATGTTGCCGATGGTCTGCGAGGCGGATTCGATCCGCTCCATTGCCGTCACGGCGTTGCGCACGATTGTCAGCGACTCTTCCGTGTTGCGGCGGGTATTGTCGACAATGCTATTGGCTTCCCGCGCACGGTCCACCGCATTGCGCATGTTGGAGTTCACCTCATCCACAGCCGCCGCAGTCTCCTCAAGCGATGCTGCCTGACGCTCCGTGCGTCGGGACAGATCGAGAGCGGAGGCGGACATCTGCTGAACATTGCCGCGGATGGCGCCAACATTATCCTGAATGCCGCCGATTGTCTGGCGGAGGCGCAGCATGGACTGGTTGAAATCGACGCGCAGTTGCTCAAGCTGGCCACTGAACGGTGTGTCGATAGTCGTGGAAATATCGCCAGCCGACAGGCGTTCGAGACCGCCCGCCAGTGCCGAAACGGCGAACTGGATCTGGCGATCCAGTTCCTTGCGCTCGGCGTCGTTCATCTGGCGCTCAGCTTCAGCCGCAGCGCGCTGCTCTTCGGTCTGTGCCTCCAGGCGGTTGCGCTGCTCGGCATTTTCCTTGAACACTTCGAGCGCACGCGCCATGTCGCCGATCTCGTCATAACGGTCCTTGCCGTTCAGCGGCACGTTCACATCGCCCGTTGCGAGACGCTTCATGGCGTTGACGATGTTGAGGATCGGGCCCTTGAAGGTCATGACAAGACCGATACCGGCAAAAATGGCAACGAGTACGCCGATCAGCATTGCAGATAGCGAGATACCGTCCGCCTTGCCGCGCTCGGCATCCGCCGCGATGCGCTGCGCTTCGGAGAACTTGGTCAGATCGTTCCAGACGTGGCCGATCTCTTCGGTCGCCTTACCGAAAGTGGCCTGGCGCTGCTGGAACATGGCTAGCAGATCGATAGCGCTTTTCTCCAGTTTGGTGGAGAGAGCATCGATGGAAGAGGCGGTCTTCTGTGCGCTCTCGGACATGGTCTTGTCCGACATGACGGAGCCTGCGGAAACGGTCAGACGGAAAACCATGTCGCGGAATTGATCGAGCGTCGCCTTGGTGGGGGTGGCGACGTAGCTTGCCATGCCCAGTTCGAGGTTTTTGGCATCATCCGCAATCTGCCGCGCGGTTGCCAGAAAATTGGTGGCGGGTTCGATCTGCCCGTCGAGTTTGCCGAAGACTTCCGTAGCCTGTCGCGATTTTACCGTCGCGAAACCCTGCAGACGAATGGTTGCCGGGCGCATGATGTTGACGGCCTGATCGATTGCGCCAACCGTCGCGTCGTTGACGACGCCAATGTTCAGCTGCTGACGAATCTGCGCAACGTTTTCGACGATCTGGTCTATGACCATCTTCTGATCGACGGTTGCGATGGAAGCAAGGTCTTTGGCGGTCTTTTCAAGATCGCCGATGGCGTTCTTGACGACGCCGATCTTCTCTTCCGGCACCGTGGACTTGTTGAAATCCGTGACGACTGCTGCAATCAGCGTTGCGCCGCGCACCAGCTTGTCAGCCTCGCGCAGCATGCCCTTTGCCTTGGTTTCATCCGTCTGCAATGTGTTGCGGACGTTGGTGGCGTTTGCCAGAAGGCCGGCAAGCTCACGCGAGATGGTCTGCATATCCGCACTCATGCTGGTGCGCAGCGCCTGTTCCTTCTCATAGGCAGACCAAAGCTCGTCCACCTGCGAACCGATGACGGAGGTTCTTTCAACCGCGTCCTTGATCTCAGGCGCATTGCCATCGCCCGTCATGCGCAGGAAAGTGATCTGGTCATCGATCTGCTTGTGCAGTGTAACGCGCGTCTCTTCCTTCGTATCATGAAGAAAAGACGTCATGCTGCCATAGACTTCCTTGAACCCCGTCAAGGATTGTAGCACGGTGTTGGAAACATCCATGCGCCCCTGAAGCAGCTTGGAGGTGTACAGGCCGGATAATCCTACGGCCAGAATACTTGCGATGAAGGGCGCAATGAAGACGACGACTTTCGTCTGTATCTTGAAGCGCGCCAGCAAGGTGTCGATAAACATGGTTTTCCCAAAGCCCCGGTTTTTTCTATGTCATTGTTTGTTATTATTTTTTGACGTGGCGTGACTTTGCAATCGAGGTTTGAAAAAACAGTTAAAAGTAAGATTTGTTTTCTATCGACATGAATGTGAGCATACCCGTATCTTTGGATATACGGGGCTGCTCTTTTCGATGTGGTTCGTTTTTCAGCGTCTTTTATGGTGGCAAGGATTTCAATTCACGGCCTGTTTGCGGCCTCCAAGCATCGACTGAAATTCGGTGACGATCAGACGCTTCAACTCAGCTTGAATATCGCGTCTATCTCTGTCGCTTGCCGGATTGCAGATCGGATCTTTCTCGCCCACAGATTTGAGAAGTTCCGTAGAGCCCGGCTTGCAGACGGGCAGGAAGCTGAAATGGTCGGAACCGTTTACCTGCGCATATCGGGCGTTCGGCACGTCCCTGGCCAGTTGGTCCGATAGAACCGAGACCGGGATTTGGCCTACTGAGCCGAGATTGATGAAGCTGAGCGGAATGTCGATGTTCTTCAGGCTATCCTTGGTGAAAGCCACCTCCAGACCGGGATCGACCAGAACAGCGGCCTTGATACGGGTGTCGTGGTTGGATTGCTCGAAGCGAACCTTGTCCACATCACGAAGATCGAGTTTCGGCACATTGACCCGCTCGCCATTCTTGTAGCCGACGCCGCCGGAAAACCACTCGCAATCCATGGAACTGGCGTAATCCATGCAATATTTGACATAGTCATCCAGGCTTGCGCGTGCGCCTGCAAGCTCCATCGCCGTGCTGCCGCCCAGAGAGAAGCCGAGGACGCCGATACGACTTTTATCGATGGAAGCGGACCAGGCTTTGTTGGTCGTCAGCTTAGTAATGATGGTCGATATGTCGTCCGTTCTCTCCCAGATTTTCGGCGTGTCCTGCGGAGTGGAATCGCCGCTCGTCGTGCCGGGATGATCAGGTGCGGCAACAATGAAGCCCTGTTCCACGAGGGCTGACGCAATCCACGAAAGCGCTGTACCGCGGGAGCCGGAGCCATGCGACAGCAGGATCAAAGGCTTCTGGCCGGGTTGAATGGAAGCGTCGCGAAATGCTGGCGTGCCCTCGAATATTCGGTTCTCGCCGACAGAGATTTTTTCGCCATTGCCATCGGACGGATACCAAAGCGTAACCGTAAGGTCTCTGTTGCGGGACGCTGAGTGGAGGGGTATCTCGCTTGTACCGACTGCACTTTCGGCATGGGCCATTTGCACGCCGAGCGTTGAAAGAAGGATTGCTGAGACTGAAAAAAGAGTTCGCATGAGAAGCCTCGTTGGGTTGCTAACGAGCTAAAACTGCATCGATCCCAACGTTTTTACGTCCTGAAACATGTTTGAGGTCGTGCCATAACGCGATCTGGTCCATGAAGATGGAAACGACGCTCGACAGGATGGCATTTTGTGATTTTCGTTCCTCTCCCTTTTGTTGTCGCGCTTCTTCTCGCGCTGATGCTGGTTTCGATTTTCCGCAGGAATGGAGAGGCCAGATCGAATTACGCCTTTCTCGCGCTGATCGGTCTTACGGCGATACAATCCGTTTTGGTCGGCCTGCGTTGGGGCTACGACATTACCTGGCTTAAAATAGTTCTGCCGGTCATCGCCTCCCTGCTGCCGCCACTGGTCTATTCCAGTTTCAGGACCCTGATCGATCCTCGGCCGCACGCACCGAAGCTTGTCTGGATCGGCTATGCCCTGCCGCCTGCCCTTATCGTTTTTGCGCGGCTGGTTTTGCCGGTTTCCATTGATTTTCTGCTGATCGCACTGTTCGTTGGTTACGCCGTCGCTATCGTACTGCTCGGTCGCCGGGGTCCGGACGGGCTGGAAGATGCGCAGTTCTCAAGTGCAGCAAAGGCGCATGCCGCTATCTATATTGCCGCCAGCGCTCTGTGCCTCTCGGCCACATTCGATGTGCTGGTTCTTGTCGATTTCCAGTGGGCGAGTGGGGATAAGGCTGCGATCATCGTCAGCAATGGCAATCTGCTCGGCCTTTTGCTCATCGGCCTAACGGCCTGGATGGCGGGTGAAAGCAAGTCCAAAGGGGCGGCGCTTGAAGCGGACACGGAGGTTGCCGCTATCGCTGCCAGCGCGGAAGATCAGGATATCATGTTGAAACTCGAAGACCTGATGGCGCGGCAGAAAGTGTATCGCGACGAGAACCTCAGCCTTTCGCGGCTTTCGCGAAAGCTGGGGCTGCCCAGCCGGGCAATCTCGGTTGCCATCAATCGGGCCACAGGCGGCAATGTGTCTCAATTTGTCAACCAGTTGCGCATTCGCGAAGCGTGCCAGCTTTTGGAAGAAACGGATCAATCCGTAACTGCCGTCATGCTGGAAAGCGGTTTCCAGACGAAGTCCAATTTCAACAGGGAGTTTCGGCGGATAACCGGCATGAGCCCGCTGGCATGGCGGGAGAGGCAGGTCTGGAAGCTGGTGGCACCAAGCAAAAACGGCCACCCGCAGCTTGCGGATGGCCGTTAGAAAACCGAAGCGGATGTGGCTTAAAGCGTGCCGTTGCGCTGCTGGATCATCATGTAGGTGTCGTATGTATATTCGGCGATCTGCGCCCAGAGATAAGCGTCCTTCTTGAACGCCTGCTGGCTCTCGTAGATTTTCTTGAAGTTCGCATTTACCGCGGAAATCTCGGCGTAGGTCTCGACCGCTGCCTTGTGGCAGACATCGAGAATTTCCTGGCTGAAGGGGCGAAGGATCGCGCCTTGTGCGACGAGTTCTTTCAGCGCCTTCGGATTGTGGGCGTCGTAACGCTCAAGCATCGAGGAGCTGCCAGCGGCGCAGGCATCTTTGAGGATGCGCTTGTAGTTTTCCGGCAGGCTGTTGAACTTTTCCAGATTGACGAAGGCGTGGACCGCAGGGCCGCCTTCCCACCAAGCCGGGTAGTAATAATATTTCGCAACCTTGAAGAAGCCGAGCTTCTGATCGTCATAGGGCCCGACGAATTCGGTCGCGTCGATCGTGCCTTTTTCGAGTGCGGCATAGACATCGCCGCCAGCGATCTGTTGTGGCGTCACGCCAACCTTCTGCATAACCTGACCGGTGAGACCGGCGATACGCATCTTCAGGCCTTTGAGATCATCGATGGTGTTGATTTCCTTGCGGAACCAGCCGCCCATCTGCGCGCCGGTGTTGCCGAGCAAAATGGAGTAGATGTTGTGCTTGGCAAGGAACTCGTTGAGCAACTCATTGCCGCCAGCTTGGTTGAACCAGGCATTGGTCTGGCGCGCATTGAGGCCGAAGGGAACGGAGGTTCCAAGGGCAAAGGTCGGGTCCTTGCCGACATAATAATAGGAGCAGGTGTGCGCCATCTCGACCGTTCCGGCGGTCACCGCATCGGCAGCCTGAAGGGCAGGCACGATTTCGCCGCCAGCAAAATGCTGGATCACGAAGTTACCGCCCGACGCTTCCTTGACGTGATCGGCGACGATCTGGCCCGCGCCGAAGAGAATGTCCAGGCCCTTGGTGAAGGACGAGGTCATACGCCAGGTGATCTTCGGATTTTCCTGCGCGATTGCGGGTGCCGCAAGGGCTGCCGCCGTAACACCTGCGCCAGCGGCGCCAGCCTTTCTGATAAACGATCTGCGATCCATAACGATTTGCCTTGACTGTAAAAATTCCAGGCGAACCGCATGGTACGCCTCCCGAGAATTACTAACCACGTCTGATTGCAGCCTTCAAGACAATAGTGGTGATAATTCGTCGGCGATATTAGCTTTGTTGAATAGGGCCTCGGAACCCTATGATTTGCGGACTGGATCATCGAAGGCAGGGTTGTAGAAAAGCGATAGCGTCAGGCTTTTTGCGATCCGTTCTGCGGTCGCCATGAACCATTCATGAGCTTCTCTGCTGGGAGCAATCTCGTCCAGCGTTTGGGAAAACAGCACCAGCCATTGCGGAAACAGCTCCGCCGACATTCCTTTCACGCCCATATGCGCCTGCACGGGCTTTCCCCCATAGGCGCCGGTCTTGAATGCGACGGATGACCAGAAGCTTTTCATCTTTTCCATGTGCTCCGGCAACCGGCCAGCGAGCCGGTTGTCGAAGACCGGACCAAGCGTCTCGTGCTTTTGAATGCGGCTGTAAAAGGTTTCGACCAGATGGGAGATGAAATCGGCATCGATACCGATTTTTGCCATGTCGCGTGCGGCGCGATGCTGCATTTCCGCATTATGCGCTGCGCGTGCCTGAAGGTGCTCTGTCATAAGAATATGCTGTCCTGCTTTAGCACGCCGGAACGTAAGTATTGCATGGATTGTTAACCATGCCTCCGGCGACTGTGCTGTCATTTACTTCTTGCAAAGAGAAATGACCGAGTTTGTGCTCGCTGGAATGAATACCAGGAGCAATGGAAAATGGCTAGAATTCTGATTACTGAAGACGAAGACGCACTGCGTACTTTTGTGGCCCGGGCACTGCGCCTGGACGGACATGAAACCCATGAAGCCGCTGACGGCGAACAGGGTTTTGAGAAATTGAGCGAACAAGACTTCGATCTTCTGCTGTCGGATATTCGCATGCCTGTGATGGATGGGATCGAGCTGGCGCACCGCGCGTCCACCCAATATCCCAACCTGAAAATTCTTCTGATGACCGGCTATGCCGAGCAGCGTGAACGTGCCGAAGACCTTGTCGCAAAGATCATCGATGTCGTGCCGAAGCCATTTGCGCTTCCCGATATTCGCCGCGCTGTTGCCCGCGCACTGGCATCCGTTCCTGCCTGATAACGTTTGGCCTCCTGTTTCGGGAGAGGAATTCCTCTCCCCGCCGCCTTGAACATCGTTTCGAAGAAATTTGAAACGTGGACTGGCTGGGGCTCTTTAAAGCCATGAAAACACGCACCATATCACCTTCAGGAAAGCGGGCTGGCATTTGACGGTAGCGCTTCGGGCGGTGGCTGCAAATCCAAGATACAGCTGTCGCAACAGGGCTTGCCTTTTCAAGGGAGCTCTCATCCAAACATTCCGGTCTGTGCCGAAAGCGGGCAGGGCGGTAAAGGAGGTTATGATATGAATATCGAGAAATACTCCGAGCGCGTGCGCGGATTTCTTCAATCTGCACAGACTCATGCACTGGCAGAAAATCATCAGCAATTTGCAGCCGAACATGTCCTGAAGGTTCTTCTGGATGATGATCAGGGCATGGCAAGTTCCTTGATCGAGCGCGCTGGCGGCAATGCCAAGGAAGCAAAGCTTGCCAATGACGCTGCTCTTGCCAAGCTGCCGAAGGTTTCCGGCGGCAATGGCGGCCTGTCTCTGACAGCACCGCTTGCAAAAGTATTCGCGACGGCTGAAGACCTTTCCAAGAAGGCTGGCGACAGCTTCGTCACCGTCGAGCGTCTGCTTCAGGCACTCGCCATCGAAAGCTCGGCGTCGACATCCGCATCGCTGAAGAAGGCGGGCGTGACTGCGCAGGCTCTCAATCAGGTCATCAACGACATCCGCAAGGGCCGCACGGCGGATAGCGCCAATGCCGAACAGGGCTTCGATGCGCTGAAGAAATTCGCGCGCGACCTCACGGCTGAAGCACGCGATGGCAAGCTCGATCCGGTGATCGGTCGTGACGATGAAATCCGTCGCACGATCCAGGTTCTGTCGCGCCGTACCAAGAACAATCCTGTCCTTATCGGTGAACCCGGCGTCGGTAAAACCGCGATTGCCGAAGGTTTGGCGCTGCGCATCATCAATGGTGATGTGCCGGAAAGCCTGAAAGACAAGAAGCTGATGGCGCTAGACATGGGCGCGCTGATTGCCGGTGCGAAATATCGTGGTGAGTTCGAAGAGCGCCTGAAGGCCGTGCTGAACGAAGTTCAGGCGGAGGCCGGTGGCATCATTCTGTTCATCGATGAAATGCACACGCTGGTTGGCGCGGGCAAGGCAGATGGCGCCATGGATGCGTCCAACCTGCTGAAGCCCGCTCTGGCGCGCGGTGAGCTGCATTGCGTTGGCGCAACCACGCTGGATGAATATCGCAAGCATGTGGAGAAAGACCCCGCACTTGCCCGTCGTTTTCAGCCCGTTCTCGTAGATGAGCCGACTGTCGAGGACACGATTTCGATCCTGCGCGGTCTGAAGGAAAAGTACGAGCAGCATCACAAGGTCCGGATTTCCGATTCGGCCCTAGTGGCGGCTGCGACGCTTTCCAATCGTTACATTACCGACCGTTTCCTGCCCGATAAAGCCATCGACCTGATGGACGAAGCCGCCTCGCGTCTTCGCATGCAGGTGGATAGCAAGCCCGAGGAACTGGATGAGCTTGATCGCCGCATCATTCAGCTGAAGATCGAGCGCGAGGCCTTGAAGCAGGAGACCGATGCGTCTTCCGCCGATCGGCTGAAGAAGCTTGAGGATGAGCTGGCCGATACGGAAGAGAAGGCAGATGCGCTGACGGCCCGCTGGCAGGCGGAAAAGCAGAAACTCGGCCATGCTGCGGATTTGAAGAAGCAACTGGATGAAGCACGCAACGAGTTGGCAACTGCACAACGCAGCGGCCAGTTCCAGCGTGCTGGCGAGTTGACCTATGGCATCATTCCGGGTTTGGAGAAGGAACTCGCTGCCGCCGAAGAGCGCGATAGCAGCGGTGCCGGTTCCATGGTTCAGGAAGTGGTGACGGCGGACAATATCGCGCATGTCGTATCCCGCTGGACCGGTATTCCGGTCGACAAGATGCTGGAAGGTCAGCGTGAAAAGCTGCTGCGCATGGAAGACGAACTCGGCAAGTCCGTTGTCGGTCAGGGAGAGGCGGTTCAAGCCGTTTCCAAGGCGGTGCGCCGCTCGCGCGCCGGTTTGCAGGACCCCAATCGTCCGATTGGCTCCTTCATCTTCCTCGGCCCAACCGGCGTAGGCAAGACCGAGTTGACCAAGGCGCTTGCGCGCTTCCTCTTCGATGACGAAACCGCGATGGTTCGCCTCGATATGTCGGAATATATGGAGAAGCACTCCGTTGCCCGTCTTATCGGTGCCCCTCCGGGTTACGTCGGATATGAGGAAGGCGGCGCCCTGACGGAAGCCGTTCGTCGCAGGCCGTATCAGGTCGTGCTGTTTGATGAGATCGAAAAGGCGCATCCGGACGTATTCAACGTTCTGTTGCAGGTGCTGGACGATGGTCGCCTGACGGATGGCCAGGGCCGCACCGTCGATTTCAAGAACACCATCATCATCATGACCTCGAACCTCGGTTCGGAGTTCCTGACGCAGATGGGTGACAGTGACGATGTGGACTCGGTCCGCGAGCTGGTGATGGAACGGGTACGCGGTCACTTCCGCCCCGAATTCCTGAACCGTGTCGACGACATCATCCTCTTCCATCGCCTGCGCCGCGAGGAAATGGGTGCGATTGTCGACATTCAGCTGCGCCGTCTCGTCTCGCTTCTCAGCGATCGCAAGATCACGCTGGATCTGGATGAGGACGCACGCGTCTGGCTTGCGAACAAGGGTTACGATCCGGCCTATGGCGCTCGTCCGCTGAAGCGGGTGATCCAGAAATCCGTTCAGGACAGGCTGGCCGAAATGATCCTTGGCGGCGAAGTTCCCGATGGCTCGACCGTCAAGGTAACGTCCGGCACTGACAGGCTGCTGTTCAAGGTCCGGCAGACCGCCGCACAGGATGGCGTAGCAGACGCT
The DNA here is from genome assembly GCF_005145045.1 of Agrobacterium larrymoorei. Lineage (NCBI taxonomy): Bacteria > Pseudomonadati > Pseudomonadota > Alphaproteobacteria > Hyphomicrobiales > Rhizobiaceae > Agrobacterium > Agrobacterium larrymoorei. The sequence goes on along the minus strand of NZ_CP039692.1, from coordinate 865,835 downwards.
GCCTGAAAATGATCAGGGCTCCCTCGGGAGCCCTTTTTCGTAAGCACTGTGTGGTGCGCGATGCAGCTTATTCCGCGTCGCCAGTGACGACGCCGACGAAAGGCAGTTCGCGGAAGGCATAGGCCACGTCCATGCCGTAACCGACGACGAAATAATCCGGGCATTCGAAGCCGACGAAATCCGCTTCCAGTTCTTCCTTGCGCTTCACCTTCTTATCCAGAAGGACTGCGATGGAGACGTTGCGTGCGCCGCGCTCGTACAGCAGTTCCTTGGCAAAACGCAGCGTGCGGCCAGATTCGAGGATGTCGTCGATGAGAAGAACGTCGCGGTCCTTCACGTCGCTGTCGATGTCCTTGACGATTCGGACACCCTGAGAAACCGTGCCGGTGCCATAGCTGGAGAGTGTGATGAACTCGACCTCGGGTGCGAGGCCGCTGTCATGCAGCGAGCGAATAAGGTCGGCGGCGAAAATGAAGGAGCCCTTCAGCACCGCGATGACGAGCAGGTCGTTCGTCGGGCCTTGAGCGATGCGTTTGGCCATGTCGCGGTTGCGCTCCGCAATTTGCTCCGCCGTATAAAGCGGCTCAATATTTTTTCCACGAACGACTGGCATAGCTTCTCCTGCATTGACTTCGCCTCGGGCATTACGGGCCCGAGCAAAGGGAATGAAGCGGTTCCGGTAGCACAGTCAGCGCTCGGAAACACCCGTTTCCGTGAAGGAAAGCTTGATTTCCGGCGTTTTTCCACCGGGATGGCGCAGTTTTGCCGAAAAACCATGGCTGCGGCCCGGCGCAATTGCACTTACTGGCGGCTCGATCAGCATGCTTGCGACCTTCTCACCCTTCGCAGCGAAAAGATCGGCGCGGATCGATGGGATCGGCTGCAGGTTCTGGCTGTTGTTCTCCACGATACCATTGATAACCAGAACTTCCATACCGCCCGCATCCTGCGGCGTGATGCTGATATGGGTAATAGCCAGCGGGTCCGGTAATGCGGCGACCTCTACCTTCTGTTCCGGCAGCACCGAAAAGCCGCCCGATAGCAGGAAGACGCCGACGACGGCGGCTGCGACTATGGCGGAATATCCGTCTACCGAGAGCGACGAAAGCTTGCGGTCAACCCATGCGATCATTGCCTGAAACGCGTCCAGCGCGCCGACGGCTTCCCACTTGCGCTGTTGATAAGCGGCACGGCGGTTGTCGTTTCCATAGTCACGACGGGCCGTTTCCTTTATCGTGACAAAGTCGACGTCTATCACCTCGCGGCGGGCGCGCGGTTGATTTTGTCGTGTTATCGGCGCCTCCGGCATCAAAAGGTCGTAATCGGCTGCCGTGTGGCGGCGGGATGAACGGAACATACCCATGAAGTTCCCTCGGTCAGGTTTTCAGCCCGGAGCAACCCAGGCATTGAAAGGAATCCTGTCCAGTCGTAAATTTATTTGGTTAATGCTTCGCAAACATTGCTTTCAAGGCTCGATGATCGCCGCTACCCTTGGCTGCGGATCGGGCCTGATGAGGCTAGAGATTGCGGATCGGAAGAGAAAGAGACTGGAACAGCTTTGATCCATTTCGAAAATGTCGGGCTGCGTTACGGCATGGGCCCAGAAATTCTCAGAGACATGACCTTCGATATTCCGAAGGGGTCATTCCAGTTTCTGACCGGCCCTTCGGGCGCTGGCAAGACCACGCTTCTGCGCTTGCTTTTGATGTCGCTGCAGCCTACACGCGGCAATATCCGCATGTTCAACCGCGATGTGTCGCGCATCCCGCGCAGCGAGCTGCCCATGCTGCGCCGTCGCGTTGGCATCGTGTTTCAGGATTTCCGCCTGCTGGACCACCTCACGACTTACGAGAATGTGGCCTTGCCGCTTCGCGTGCGTGGCAAGGAGGAAAGCGCATATCGCAATGATGTGATCGAACTGCTGAAATGGGTGGGCCTCGGAGAGCGCATCAATGTGCTTCCGGCAATCCTGTCCGGTGGTGAAAAGCAGCGCGCAGCCATTGCACGCGCATTGATGGACCAACCGGAAATTCTGCTGGCGGATGAGCCGACCGGTAACGTCGATCCGCCCATGGCCAAGCGGCTGCTCAATCTCTTCCTGGAGCTCAATAGGCTCGGCACCGCCGTCGTTATCGCCACGCATGATTTCGCCTTGATGGATCAGGTGGATGCGCGGCGGATGATTCTGACAGAAGGGCGGCTCGACATCTATGAATGAGATGAATAGCAAAGCGCTCAGGCCGGAGCAGGGGCAGCCGAAACTGCCGCAGATGCGGATAAGGCCGATGGCGCCCATCCTTCCGCAATCGAACATTCAGGGCAACGCGCTGATCGTCGTCATCGCGATCATGGCGTTCCTCGCCTGTCTCACACTTGGTGCGGTCAGCATGGTGCGGGCTACGGCGGCGACCTGGCAGAGCCAGATTTCCCGCGAGATCACCATTCAGATCAAGCCGGAAGAAGGGCTGGATATGAATGCGGCCCTCAACAAGGCGCGCAATCTGGCACTTGGCTTCGTCGGCACGCGCGAGGGCACCATCATGGATGATGCCGCAACCAGCCGCCTGCTTGAGCCATGGCTTGGTTCCGGGCTCGATCTCTCAGAATTACCGGTGCCGCGCCTCGTCATCATCACCATCGATGAGAATAACCCGCCGGACTTCGAAGCCATGCGGGCCATGCTGAAGACGGAAATTCCGCAAGCTTTTCTGGATGATCATCGTACATGGGTGGATCGTCTGGTTTCCATGGCCCATACCACCGTTATGATCGGTCTTGGCGTCCTGATCCTCGTTTTTACAGCCATGGTTCTGACGGTGGTTTTTGCCACGCGCGGCGCGCTTTCCGGCAACCGGCACATCGTGGAAGTTCTGCATTTCGTCGGCGCAGAAAGCGGCTTCGTTGCGCGGGAGTTTCAGAAGCATTTTCTGAAAATCAGTCTCAAGGGCTCCGGCGCGGGCAGTGCTGTCGCTGCGGCGGTCTTTCTTGCTGCGGGCTTCTGGCAATCGCAGACGATTGCCACACCGCAGAGCGATCAGGCCAGCGCGCTTTTCGGTACTTTTTCTGTCGGCATGGATGGTTATCTCGGCATTCTGATGACGATGATCGTCATCGCTCTTTTGACGACGATCACCGCCAGAATGACGGTTATCCGTACCATAGACGAGATCGATCGCATCCGCTCAGACCCTTCGAAAAGCGATGGTCTGTAAGGGTTTGGCACTTAGCCGTTGCTAACACAACTGCCTGTTCCTTGCCTTAATCCGTGCTTATGGATGACTCATGGCAATGAGTCGCACTGACCGGCATGATCCGACGAGTGATTCGCCGCGAAACCAGTTGCTTTCGCGGCGCGGGCCGTTGCGCCGGTTGGTTCGCGCAGCCATTCTCATCTTCGTGGTGTCTGCCGGTGCTGTTTTTGGTGGGTTTCTGTGGTTCGCGGATTCCGTTGCCACCATGCGGCCGCCGGAAGGCGCCAGGGCCGATGCCATCATCGTTTTGACGGGCGGATATCAGCGGATCGATCAGGCCGTCGGGCTGTTGCGGGATGGTGTGGGCAAGAGGCTGCTCATATCCGGCGTCAACCCTTCAACCACGCGCGCCCAAATCCGGCGGATGACGCAAAGCTCTCCCGACCTCTTCGCCTGCTGCGTGGACATGGGCTATCAGGCCATCGATACGATCGGTAATGCCAACGAAGCATCGCAATGGATCAGGGACAAGGGCTACACGTCGATTGTGGTGGTCACCAATAATTACCACATGCATCGCAGCCTTCACGAGTTGAGAAGCGCCAGCCCCAATACAAGCTTCATCGCTTATCCCGTGATAAGCGCCGATTTGACCCGCACGAACTGGTTCGCCAACCCCGATGTTCTGCGCACGATGATGTATGAATATGCGAAATTCGTTGTCGCTGCGCTCAGGGATCTGACCGGCATGGGCAAATGGAATGGCCTGAGGGACGGCGCCAGCGCTTAAAGTCGTGCAAGCCGGTGGAGTGCCACGGCTTTCTCGATGATAAGCCTTGCTGCCAAAGGCGTTTTTCGTGTAGGCCTTCGCCATCTGCGCTGGCATTGAAGAGGCACCGCATCTTCGGCCCACGCGCCCGGAGACGCCAGATTTATGCTCAGACTACGTTCCATCCTGTTTAACACGTTCTTCTATCTCAATCTGATCGTGCGGATGATCGTGCTGACGCCGATCTATTTCATCGTGCCGCGCAAGCTTGCCTATGAAATCCCCAAGAACTGGGCGCGTTCCAACCATTGGCTGATGAAGATCATCGTGGGAACGACTTTCGAGGTCGAGGGATTGGAAAATATCCCGCAGACCGGCTGCATCTTCGCGCCCAAGCATCAGTCTTTCTGGGATACTTACGCGCTTTTGCCCGATCTGAAGGACCCCGTTTATATTCTGAAACGGGAACTGATGTGGATTCCGCTGTTCGGCTGGTATGTCGCCAAACAGCGTATGATCCCCGTCAACCGCGCGGCGCGCGGCAAGGTCATGCTCAAGGTTATGGAGCGGGCCAAGGAAGAGATGGCAAAGGGGCGTGAGCTCATCATCTACCCGGAAGGCACACGCCGTCCACCGGGTGCGGAGCCGGAATATCGTTACGGCATCGCGCGTCTCTATCGCGATCTTCAGGTGCCCGTCGTTCCGGTTGCCATGCATCCCGGCCTGTTCTGGCCGCGCCGCTCGACCATGCGCTACCCTGGCCATTTCAAGGTGCGCATCCTGCCACCCATCCAGCCGGGTCTCGATCCCGATACTTTCTTCAAGAAGCTGATCGAAGTGACCGAACAGGCAAGCGATGAATTGCTGATCGAGACCGCACGCAACAATCCCGAGCTTCCCATGCCGCCAACGGCCGTGAAGCGCCTTGCGGAACTGGGTTTCTCCCGCGATTGATCAATTCAGCAGCTTGAATTCGAGCATCACATTGCGTTGCAGGAAAGAGTGGTTGTCATCCGAAACGAGGATGATGTGCGCCGATCCATCCGGCTGGGCGATCACGTCCAAGCCTTCCATATTGTCGATCTGGTAAGACAGGTCGGCTTCGATCAAAGCTTCTCCTTCAACCACCGCGCCGGGGCGAATGTCTTTACCGTTGATCCGACGGATGCGCATGCCAACGCCTTCGGCAAGGTTGAAGCGCCGCTCCAGCAGAAGCAGATCGCCGTTGGGAAGAAATGCGCCATCCGTCACGGCGAAAGAGCCGTGCCGTTTGACGGCGAAAAGCCCCTTCATCGGCCCTTCGAGAACGGCGGCAAATAGATTGCCGTCGCTATCTATGCTGTTTTCCGCAACCGTGACCAAGGCACCTTTTAGCGGAGAGGATTCAGGCGATGCGAAGAGCGTTTCCAGCCCGGCATTACGGCGCAGCTCGCTGTTGGGGATGAGATGTGGCAGCTGCCCTATGGGTTTCGCTTCTGCCAGTTTCGCGTCCGGAAAAACCTCGATGCGGTGAAACTGCTCGTAGCTGACATAGATGCGGTCGCCGCGCAGTGCCAAGCCTTCCGCATCCATATCCACCTTGCGGCGTGCCGCTTCTCCATGTTCGTCCAGCATCGGAGCGATGTGAACATCGGAAAGGCCTGACAGGCTGCCGCCTTCACTGCGCTCGATCCTGGCCGTGAGCCAATGACCGGTATCCAGAACCGCGACGAAGTTGCGGCCATCGGGTCTGAACCGAATGCTGGATATGGCTCCGAAAGAAGATTCGGCGGAACGCATCAAAAGACCGCCGACAAACTCCAGCTTGCCGAAGTGTGTCTGGCTTGAGCCGACCATGAATTCCTTGATCTGCGACGAGGTGACCGGAATGTCTTCAGCGGACGCACCAATGCCGGATGGGTTGAGGATACCGCAAGCCAGTACGAGTGATGCAAATATCGGTGCGAGAAAATGGCGACGCCCAGATGCGCCGCCTTCGCCGTGCTTATCCGGCACGACGCATCCTGCCGGTTCGTCCAGTCCCGGTGCTCGTGTCTTCGAACAGCGCGGCCAGCTGCTCCGTCATTGCACCTGCCAGCTCATCCGCATCCACAATGGTCACGGCGCGACGATAGTAACGCGTCACATCGTGGCCGATGCCGATGGCGAGCATCTCGACTGGAGAGCGCGTCTCGATCTGTTCGATAACCGCCCGCAAATGCCGCTCAAGGTAGTTGCCGGGGTTAACGGAAAGGGTCGAATCGTCAACGGGTGCACCGTCGGAGATCATCATCATGATCTTGCGCTGTTCCGGGCGGTTTATCAGGCGGTTATGCGCCCACATCAGCGCCTCGCCGTCGATATTCTCCTTGAGAAGGCCTTCGCGCATCATCAGACCGAGATTACGGCGCGCACGACGCCATGGCGCATCCGCGCTCTTGTAGATGATGTGGCGCAAATCATTGAGGCGACCGGGTGAGGGTGGCTTGCCGCCTGCCAGCCATTGCTCGCGAGACTGCCCGCCCTTCCACGCCTTGGTCGTGAAACCGAGAATTTCGACCTTCACGCCCGAACGTTCCAGCGTGCGGGCCAGAATATCGGCGCAGGTCGCGGCAACGGTGATCGGCCTGCCACGCATCGAGCCGGAATTGTCGATGACGAGCGAAACCACCGTGTCGCGGAATTTCGTGTCGCGCTCTTTCTTGAAGGAGAGCGGCTGCATGGGGTCGATGATCAGGCGCACGAGGCGAGCCGGATCGAGATAGCCTTCTTCGAGATCGAAATCCCATGACCGGTTCTGCTGTGCCATCAGGCGGCGTTGAAGCCGGTTGGCAAGGCGGCCAACGGCACCCTGAAGATGGGCAAGCTGCTTATCGAGGAAGGCACGCAGACGGTCGAGCTCGGCTTCGTCGCACAATTCTTCAGCGTGGATTTCCTCATCGAATTCCTGCGTGAAGACGCGGTAATCGACCTTCTCGTTGAAATCATCGAAAGGGTTGTTCGGGCGGCGCGTTTCGCCGGGCGTTTCGGAATCCTCATCGAGATCGTCGGACATTTCGTCCTCCGACATCTCCGCGCCATCCATCTCGCCTTCATCCATCTCTTCCTGCGAGGCTTCGCTTTCCTCGGCAGGTGCGGCGTCGGAACCGGCTTCTTCTTCTACCTGTTCTTCCTGTTGTTCATTGCTGCGCGGTTGATCCTCATCGGACTCCGCTTCCTGCGATTCCGGCTCGTCATTCTCATCGCCGAAATCCTCTGCCATCTGCATGGATGTCAGCATCTTGCGGATAAGCTTGGAAAAAGCCTTCTGATCTTCGATGACCTTGGACAGGTCCTTCAGGTCGGTTCCGGCATTGTCCTCGATGAAGGAACGCCAGACATCGAGAATTTTGCCTGCGGCCTCAGGCGGCTTTTCGCCCGTCAGCTTCTCGCGCACCAGAAGCGACACGGCTTCGGCAATCGGCGCGTCCTCGCGCGTCGTAATGTTTCCCAGATTGGCCTTGGCGTATTTCTCGGTATTCATCGCCCTGATGTTGGAGGCAACACCCGGCATGCGAAGCGCGCCGATGGATTCCACGCGTGCCTGCTCGACGGCATCGAAAATCTGCCGCGCATCGGCCCCTTGTGGAGACATGGTCGCGTGCATGTCGCTATCGTGGCATGCAAGGCGCAACGCCATGGAATCGCCGAGGCCGCGGGTAATTGCGATTTCCTGCGCCGTCGGCTTCTTGGAGATTTCCGGCAGGCGCATCCGCTCACCGGCAAGACCGGGGCGCTCATTGGCAAAAACAACTTCGACTTCGGAGCTACCGGCAACGGAACGCACGCAGCCGGTGATTGCCTGACGCAACGGTTCGGTGTCGATCACCACACCGGATTTGGGTCTCACATTGTCGCCGCGCGCTGCCATTGTCTTTCCTGTCGATTCTGCACGCCCCGCGCCAGCTTCACTGTCTGGCGCGAAAGCGTCTTCGTCTTCAATGCATCGGATGATCTTCCGGCTTCAAGCCGGAACAATCAGGCGCTGAGAACGATGTTCGCAGCGCTTTCCTTCAGCTCGACGCCAAAGGCGCGCTGGTACTGCTCGGCAACCAGCGTCCGCTCCAGCTCATCGCACTTGTTGAGGAAGGTGACGCGGAATGCAAAGGCGAGATCGCCGAAGATTTCCGCATTTTCCGCCCAGGTGATGACGGTACGCGGGCTCATGACGGTCGAGAGATCGCCATTGATGAAAGCCGAACGGGTAAGGTCTGCAACGCGCACCATCTTGGAAGCGGTTTCGCGACCCTTCTCGGTGTCCAGGCTCTTCACCTTGGCAACGATGATGTTCACTTCCTGCTCATGCGGCAGATAGTTCAGCGTGGTCACGATGGACCAGCGGTCCATCTGCGCCTGGTTGATCTGCTGCGTGCCGTGGTAGAGACCGGTCGTATCGCCAAGGCCAACGGTGTTCGCCGTTGCGAAAATACGGAAGGCCGGGTGAGGGCGGATAACGCGGCTCTGGTCGAGCAGGGTCAGGCGGCCCGAGGATTCCAGCACGCGCTGAATAACGAACATGACGTCCGGGCGACCGGCATCGTATTCATCGAACACCAGCGCAACATTGTGCTGATAGGCCCAGGGCAGAATGCCGTCCTTGAATTCGGTAACCTGCTTGCCGTCCTTCAGGACGATTGCGTCCTTGCCGACGAGATCGATACGGCTGACATGGCTGTCGAGGTTCACGCGCACGCACGGCCAGTTGAGGCGCGCTGCGACCTGCTCGATGTGCGTGGATTTACCCGTACCGTGAAAGCCCGACACCATGACGCGTCGGTTATGAGCAAAACCTGCAAGAATCGCGAGGGTGGTATCGCGGTCGAAAAGATAATCAGGATCCAGATCAGGCACATAGGCATCGCCCTGGCTGTAGGCAGGCACGCGCAGATCCGTATCGATACCGAAGACCTCACGGACAGAAACTGTCGTATCCGGCAGGTTGGTAATATCAAGTTCAATTTTGCTCATCACGTCTCCAAGGCGGGTAGCAACCACCCGGCCACATCTCATAATGCAATCACGTAAAAGGCTTAGCAGAAACCCGATTGCTTTAACAATTGGTAGGCTTGAATAACAGCCCGAAAACGTTCTTCCGAACCGCGATCGCCACCATTAGCATCAGGATGATGCTTTTTGACAAGCTCCTTATAGCGTCGTTTTATGTCTTCCTGCTTTGCATTGGCTGCAAGGCCAAGCGTGTCGAAGGCCTTGGCCTCCAATGTCTTAAGCTTGCGATCCGGCTGCACCCGCTGGCCTCCGGCCTTGCCCTCACCAAAACCATTGGTGAAGCCGAAAGGATCCCGAATGCGCGCATTCGCAGCACCTGCCGACCCGGAACGAAGGGTGGAATGCAGTGGCGCATCGCGTGCAGTCTTGTTGACACCAACCGTCCATGTGGGGCGGTGGCCGGTAATGGCTTCCTTCTGGTAGCGCGCAATTTCGCTATCGGAGAGGCCGGAAAAGTAATTGTAGCCCTTATTGTAATCTTTCACGTGCTCGAAACAGAACATGAAAAATTTGCCCTCGGCGTTACGGCCGACGGGTGCGCGGTGAACACCGGGCTTGTCACATCCATCCCACTGGCAAACGGGGGCCTGAGCCTCCGGCGGTTGCTCTCGTTTGCGACGCGTGCGGATGCGGTCGAAGTATTTGGAATCCAGTTTCATGATCTCCTGATTATGGTGCGCAAAACGGCACACAACAAGAATTGACAAAGAGGAATGTTACTGGCTTTTAGGGAGCCCCGTTCAAGAACGCACCAATCAGGAGATGGATGCCATGTCGCTGCGCCAGAGCATGGAAAACAAGCTGAAAGACGCTTTTCTTCCGGTCCGCCTGAATGTGATCGATGAAAGCCATATGCATGCCGGGCACCAGCCGGATATGACCGGCACGGGCGAGACGCATATGCGTGTTCAGATAGTGTCCGAGCAGTTTTCCGGCAAGTCCCGCGTGGAACGCCACCGCGCCATAAACGGACTTTTGAAGCCCGAACTGGATGCCGGTCTGCACGCTCTGGCCATCGAGGCGGCGGCTCCGGGAGAGCCGACGCGTTTCTGAACCTTATCGCTTCAACCCGGATGCTTCTCTGTCAGGAACGACTGGACTTCCGACGCGGCAACATCATCCGCTACGAATGACTGGCCGATGCCGTGGGTGAGGATGAAGGTGAGCTTTCCGCCCTTCACCTTCTTGTCCTGTGCAATTGCCGTCATCAGGGTTTCGACAGGCGGAAGTTCGCCGGGGATGTCCTTCATCGAGGTGGGCAGGCCCACGGCTTTCAGATGTGCCTCCACACGGGCAGCGTCATCCGGGCTTGCAAGGTTCATTCGGGCAGAGAACTGGTGGGCCAGAACCATGCCGATTGCAACGCCTTCTCCGTGGACCAGACGCTGGCTGTTATATTCCGTTGCCGCCTCCAGCGCGTGACCGAAAGTATGGCCAAGGTTCAGCAGCGCGCGGACGCCGTTTTCCTTTTCATCCGCCACCACGACATCGGATTTCGCCTGACAGCTGGTGGCAATGGCTTCGATGCGGGCCGGGCCGCCCTTCAAAATGTCATCCCAGTTCTTTTCCAGCCAGAAGAAGAAGTCAGGCTTGTCGATCAGGCCGTATTTGACCACTTCGGCGTAGCCCGCGCGAAACTCACGCGGGCTCAGCGTGTCCAGCACGGCCGTATCGGCCAGCACCAAATCCGGCTGGTGGAAAACGCCGACCAAATTCTTGCCGTGGCGGCTGTTGATGCCAGTCTTGCCGCCGACGGACGAATCGACCTGTGCCAGAAGCGATGTCGGGATTTGCACGAAGCGAACGCCGCGGCGCACGATGCCCGCCGCAAAACCTGCAAGATCACCGATGACGCCGCCGCCAAGGGCGATGACGGCATCGTTTCGCTCCACGCGCGCAGCAAGGATTGCATCGCAGACCGTCACCAGATGATCGAAACTTTTTGTTTTTTCGCCAGCGGGCAGCGTCAGGGAAACGGCTTCTATTCCATCCGTCTGCAGCCCGTCCATCAGCGTTTCGAGGTAAAGCGGCGCGACATTTTCATCGGTGATGATGGCCGCGCGTTTTCCCTTGAGGCGCGAGGAAATCTCTCCGCCCGCGCGACCGATCAATCCGGGTCCGATCAGAATGTCATAAGCCCGTTCACCCAGCGGAACATGGACAAGGCGCTCATCGGTCTCGATTTCGGCAGGCATGAGGATCAGGCTTTCTCTTTTAGGCGGGATATGGCTTCCAGAACTTCAGAAATGATAACGTCCTTGCGGACGTCGCGGGATTCGATGGTGATGTCTGCTTCGCTGTAGATCGGGTAACGCTTTTCCATCAGCGCCGCGAGCGTGCCCTTGGGGTTCTCGGTCTTCAGGAGCGGGCGATGATCACGCTTGTTGACGCGTTCCCACAATACGTCGAGATCAGCCTTCAGCCACAGCGAAACGCCGCCGCGCTTAATGAAACCGCGCGTCGCCTCGTTGATGAAAGCACCGCCGCCGGTGGAGACGACCTTGGGGCCACCGCGCAGCAAACGCTCTACGACGCGAGTTTCCAAAGCCCGGAACTCCTCCTCGCCATAAGAGGCGAAGAGTTCCGCGATCTTCATTCGTGAAACGCGCTCGATTTCATCGTCCGTATCGATGAAGGGGAGCTTGAGCTGCTGCGCGACAGGTCTGCCGATAGCGGATTTACCTGCCCCCATCAGCCCAACAAAAACGATGTTGCGCTTGCCGAGTGCTGCACGCGCTTTTTCTCCCAGGCTTAAGGGATGAGATATGTTGGTTTCGCTCATGAATGTTGGCCCGTTTGGCATCGGTATCTTCAAATGTTTACGAAGCGTCAAGCCAAATCGCGCCTTATATGGCAGAGAATCGCCTGCCCGATGCCTCGATTGTCATCAGGACTGCGCGGCTACGCCATGTCCCTGCCCAGATGTTTTCTAAAGGCAGGGTCTGAAAAGCGCACCGGAGTTGCCATGCCCACCCTGTTTCGATTCATCTTCATTCTCGCGGCCATCGCGGGTATCGTTTACGGAAGCATGGTGTCTCTCGTCGCGATGGTAAAGCCACGGGAACGCGAAGTGACCGTGCGCATTCCCTCCGAGCGCCTCAATCCCCCCACTCCTTGAAGGGCATGAAGATCGATGTCTCGTCAGGATAGCGCACGGCTGGAAAGCTTTCTGGAAATGATGAGCGCGGAGCGCGGCGCTGCCGCCAATACGCTCGCATCCTATGAGCGCGATCTCAGCGATCTGATGGAGTTCATGGGTTCGCGAAGCGCCAGTCTCTGCGAAGCGGAGACTACCGACCTTTCCGCCTATCTCGCCCATCTCTCGGCTCAGGGTTTCGCTGCATCGTCTCAGGCCAGACGCCTGTCTTCCATGCGTCAGTTCTACAAGTTTCTCTATTCGGAGGGGCTGCGGACCGATGATCCGACCGGCATTCTGGATGCGCCGCGCAAGGGTCGCTCTCTTCCAAAAATCATGAGTGTTGCCGATGTGACCGCTCTTCTGGCACAGGCCGCGCAGGAGGCGGAGCAGGAAGGGCCGGGGCAGCTGTCACGCATCCGCATGCATCTGCTGCTGGAACTGCTCTATGCCACGGGTATGCGCGTCAGCGAACTCGTCTCGTTGCCGTTAAAGGTGCTGCGCCATGAGGGCCGCTTTTTGATGATCCGCGGCAAGGGCAACAAGGATCGCGTCGTCCTCCTCTCGCGCGCCGCAATGGACGCGATGGAGAAATATGAGCGGGCGCGCGCGGCGCTCACGGCTGCAAAGAAGCATGATATCGAAAGTCCGTGGCTTTTTCCGTCGACCGGAAAGGAAGGCCATCTGCCGCGTCAGGTTTTTGCGCGGGACCTCAAGAATATTGCCATCCGCGCAGGGCTCACCCCTTCTGCAATTTCTCCGCATGTGATGCGCCACGCCTTTGCCAGCCACCTTTTGCAGAACGGCGCGGACCTGCGCGCTGTGCAGGAACTGCTCGGTCACTCAGACATTTCCACGACACAAATTTATACACATGTGTTGGAAGAACGCCTTCAAGAACTGGTACAAACGCACCACCCTCTTGCCAAAAGCGCCAAAAACCTTGATTAGAGCGACCGGAACCGCCGGGAAGACCCGGTCAAACCTTGCGCAAAACGATCGGAAACGGATCTCATGCACAACTATCTCGACTTCGAAAAACCTATCTCGGACCTTGAAGGCAAGATTCTCGAGCTGAAGAAGCTTGCTGCCGAAGACGAGAGCATAGACACTTCGGAGGAGATTTCGCGTCTGGAGTCCCGCGTCAACGATGCGATGCAGGATATCTACTCCAAGCTCAACGCCTGGCAGAAAACGCAGGTCGCGCGCCATCCGCAGCGTCCGCATTTCACAGATTACGCCAGCAAGCTTTTCACGGATTTCACACCGCTCGCCGGTGATCGCAAATTTGCCGAAGATGCCGCCATTCAGGCAGGTCTGGGCCGTTTCAACGGCCAGCCCGTCGCCATCATCGGTCAGGAAAAGGGCAACGACACGAAGTCCCGCCTCAAGCACAATTTCGGCAGCCCGCGCCCGGAAGGATACCGCAAGGCCATCCGTGTTCTGGAACTGGCAGACCGCTTCTCGCTGCCTGTGGTAACGTTGATCGATACGGCTGGCGCCTATCCCGGCGTTGGCGCGGAAGAGCGCGGTCAGGCGGAAGCCATCGCCCGCTCCACCGAAATGTGCCTCAACGTGAAGGTTCCAATCGTCTCCGTCGTCATCGGCGAAGGCGGTTCAGGCGGCGCGATTGCCATCGCAACCGGCAACCGCGTCTACATGCTGGAACACGCAATCTATTCGGTCATCTCCCCAGAAGGTGCAGCCTCGATCCTGTGGCGCGATTCCACCCGCGCCAAGGAAGCCGCCACCAACATGAAGATCACCTCCGACGACCTGAAATCTCTCGGCGTCATCGACGGCATCATCCCCGAACCCATGGGCGGCGCCCATCGCGATCCGGCAAGTGTCATCGAAGCGACAGGCAAGACCATCGAGTCCGCATTGAAAGAACTGAGCTCGCAGTCCGGCAGCCAGATACGCGCGGAACGTCGTCAGAAATTCCTGGATATTGGACGTAGTCTGTAAGCTTAAGCTCAATACCTGCTTTAAATAATAGGGGCGCGCCGTAAAGGTCGCGCCCTTTATGTTTGACCACTGGTCTCTACACCGAGCGGGAGCCTTACGTCGGCGACCAAGCCGTACACAGATCAACAGGTTTACTTCTTCAGATAACTCTTGCCGCCATCGTCTTTAAGACAATAATGACCGCCGCGCGGCCCCGTACAATAAGAGCCTCCTCGGCACGAGCAGTCGCCGGAACTCGTTGGCGCCATATCTGAACCGTCAGACCCTAGCAGGCCTAGGCCGCCCATCGTTGCCACACAGGATTTCTTGCTGGCACTAACCGACCCATCTACACAGATGAACGTATCCCCCTGACATCTTTCAATGCCACCCTTCTTGCCGCTGCATGGAGTATTTGCTCCCACCGCCGGTGCCGCAATCCACAAAAGTCCAATGGCAACCCATAACCACTTCATGCCAGCCCCGTTTTAGAAGGTTATAATGTGGCTTATTGGTTTAGGAATACCTTATGTGACGCTTGGTGTTGAAAATGCCCTACTAGCCACGCGGAAACTGATACGTGGACAAAACGTCTAAAAGCACAATGCATTCAATGCTGCTGGAAAGTTTTTGGTGCCCCTTGCCGGAATCGAACCAGCACTCCTCTCGGAACCTGATTTTGAGTCAGGCGCGTCTACCAATTCCGCCAAAGGGGCAACTCCGAAGCGTGTCGGGTTGGTATGCGGCGGACTATACGAACCGGGTGTCTTTGGTCAACCGATTTTTGCGGAAAAAGGTAATTCACGAAACTTTGCTTGAGGTGCGCCCACAGCCGTCGATGCTGGAGATTGCAAGCGTCTGAAGACTGGATTAGAGCGGTGGGGCTTCCCGCCTTATTTTGTACCTGTTCAGGTGTTTTCAAAATTTTCCAAAGTTATGAAGGACCATCATGGCATATGCAGCCTCCTCGGCAGATAGAAGCCGCACGCTTTCAGCCGTTCTCGTTACAGCGGGAATGATTTTTACCGTGGGGTCCGCCCTCGGTTTTCAGCATATCGGTGGATATACGCCCTGCGCGCTCTGCTTGTTGCAGCGCGATCCGTATTACTATGCCATCCCGGTGGGCATTATTGCCATCGGTGCCAGCCTGTTCAAGCTGCCCGTTTGGCTGACGAGGGTGCTTCTGGTGCTGATCGGCATCGCCATGCTGATTGGTCTTGGCATGGGCGTTTATCACTCGGGCGTCGAATGGGGCTTCTGGCCGGGCCCGACGACCTGCGCCACCGGCGCGCCGTCCATCACCACCAATGCCGGAAACCTTCTGGGCGACCTCAACGCCATCAAGGCGCCGTCCTGCAATGAGGCGGCGCTGCGCGTTCTCGGTCTTTCCTTTGCCGGATGGAACGTGATTGCCAGTGCAGTGCTTGCGGCCATTGCCTTCTGGGGCGCAAGCCGCAAAAGCGTGTGAGAAGACCATGCAGCCCGGTGAAAATCAGGGCTGCAGTTCGGTATCCCAGTAGAGATAATCCATCCAGCTTTCGTGCAGGTAATTGGGCGGGAAGGACCGCCCATTATTGTGAAGATCCTGCACTGTCGGCTGATAGGGATGCTGGTGCGGGAACATTCCCGCCTGCTTGGGAAGCTTGCTGCCCTTTTTCAGATTGCAGGGCGAGCAGGCTGCCACAACATTGTGCCAGGTCGTTTCTCCGCCATGTGCACGGGGGATGACGTGATCGAACGTCAAATCCTCCCGCGAGCCGCAATACT